>NZ_JAWOTS010000001.1:307214-445118 GCF_033338975.1 Vibrio sp. Vb0349
TCGAACTGTTATTCTGAACCGAGAGGAACGAGCGTGATTCAGAATTTACCCTCAGATTGTATTGAGTTTATTCATGGTTCTATGGTCTGCAGCAAGCGGCAAGTAGATTCTTAGTCTCGCTAGAATGACGCAGCTTTTCTTATCGCGTAGGCTGGAAGAGTCGCGCTGCTGTTACGTTTAGCGAGGTTTCGAATGATTCACTTAGGCTCATTAGAATGACGCTAGTTTTCTTATTGCGTAAGTTGGAATGGTACCTCAGCATCATTCCCGATAGCGATGAAGAAGCGCTGTCGGGAACCTCGCCTTTAATCTCTCGTTTATTGCTACTCCAAATGATGCGTACTACCCACGGTTCCTTCCAAGTCTAAAATCGACTGGCGAACGTGATCTGGAATCGCAGCTTTAACGTTGTTCTTAAAATCAAACATCACACCAGTGGCGGTCGCGATGGTCGCAATTTTACCCCACTTCTTACTCAGCACTTGGTACTCCATCGTGATGCGATCTTCTTGCATGTCGATTACGCGAGAACCGACTAATAGCGTGTCTGGGTAAGTAACAGGCAATTTGTAGCGGCATTGAGTCTCGCTCAGTACTGGTCCAATTTGCGAGGTCTGCAGGTCGACCAGCAGGTTAATTTTGTTGAAGTAATCTAAACGTGCGGTCTCGAAGTAGCGAAAATAGACCACGTTATTAACGTGTTGCAGAGCATCCATTTCACCCCATGCGACTTTTATCTCTGTGATAACGGGAAAGTCCTTTAACAGTGTGTCCATTTTTATTGCTCCTTTTTCATCTGCTTTGCCACAAATTGCGACGCGACTTATCACTTTGAGCATTTATTCTAGATGTAATCATTTAATATGTAATAAAATTGTTTTTAAAATGTGAAATGAAATAGTGGTTTGATTATGTAAACTAGAAACTTTACATAATTGAGTTGAAGGCGTAAGTTTAACTAAGAGTAACCAGATAGGAGGTGTCTCATGATTGAACTCAAAGGTTTCAACCTCGCAAGAGTTGAGAAACGCATCGATTGGACAGGTGAGCTGTTCAGTTTGAGAATATCTGGCGCGCCTCTTTCCTTTAAAGCTGGCCAATTCACCAAGCTTGCTTTGCTTGATGATGAAGGTAAGCCGATCAGCCGCGCTTACTCTGTGGTTAATGCGCCAAGCGAGCAATTCGATTGGTTGGAGTTTCTAATAGTAGCCGACCCTCAAGGACAACTTTCTCCACGGCTCCAAAAGCTTAAATCTGGTGATAGCATTTATGTCGGTGCCACCGCACATGGCGATTTAATCCATGATTCTATTCCTAAACAGGCTCATGACCTGTGGCTGCTATCTACAGGTACGGGGATTGGACCGTTTTTATCGCTGCTGGATGATATAAACTTACCGCCTCACAATGAGCGCATTGTTCTGGTTCATGCCGTTCGTTTCGAAAAAGATCTGGTTTATAAATACCTAATTGAACAGCTTCAGCAACGATATGAAGGCAGATTAAAGTATATACCGATAGTCAGCAGGGAAGTGGTTGATGGTAAATTACAAGGCCGAATTCCTGAACTCATCGAATCGGGTTTACTGTCCAACGCCGCTGATGCGCCATTCTCAGCTCAGCGTAGCTTTGTCATGATGTGTGGGAATCCACAAATGATCAAAGATACCGTGCCCGTCTTACAAGAGCTAGGCTTGGAAAAGTATCGCCATCAAACAGGGGGAAATATCATTTACGAACGTTACTGGTAGCGTTTTGTTAAATTGATACGGTTATGCTCAAGATGTAATGATTACTTTTGAGATACGATCGCGATTTAGTATGTTCTTAGTTGAATATTATGTTGGCAATACCTAAACTGCGCTCACCATTGCGCGTCTGTACACTCAGTCATTCTCGCTTAACCAATTACATTGAGGTGACTGAAGTCCATGTATGCTTTTATCGCGAGCAAGCAACAGAGAATCATTGCTGGTTTTATCGACCTGCTCTTTGCGATGGTGGTCGTGTTAATCATCGCATTGAGTATTAACTCTTTTCTTAACGACTTTCAGCTCTCTTTAGCAGATAACCTCACGCTTGTTCGTGAAACTCAGGCGTTTTACTTGCTTTCTTTACCAACGGTTTTAATGATCAACTGGAATGCATTGAGTCATGGGCAAACCATTGGTATGCGCATGATTGGTATTAAAGTTGTAATGAAAAATGATAGTAAGGCAACGAAAGTTACAGCAGGGTTAAGGCTTGTTATTAGCTACTTGCTGGAGATGCTCATTCCGGGGATCCCGTTGGTAAATTTGGCATTGTTGTTCTTTCATCCGGAGCGACGATTGTTGCATGACTTGATCGCCAATACTAAAGTTGTCCAAGCTTCCTAATTTTTGATCAAAAAAGCCACGTGAAGTGGCTTTTTTAATATCGATAAAGTTAACCAGATTTACTGTTGATTAACATATTTCTTAAAGCGAGCTTTGGTTTCTGCGTCTGCTTTTTGGTACCAGAAGTGCAGCATCTCTTCAGCTGTCGAATCCGCTTTAACCGCAGTTGCTCTCACTTGCTTCATATCCGCAGGAACCTTTGCAGGAAGCGTGACTGGCTGCATGGTTGCTGCGCCAGCAAAAGCCACGGCTGCTGCACCGCCAGCTTGGTTATAATCTTCGATTTCACGTACGTAATCACGACCGATTTGCATACCCGGTTTGAGCAACTTGTCCTGGTCAACCGCGATTGCGTTGCCAGAATCATCAACCAGTTTCCAATCTAAGTCTTTGATCTTCTCTTCCGCATCACGTAGGTTGCGGTATTCTGGCATTTGTAGAGTGAGTTCGGCATTGGTCGCGTCAAATCGTGTAACGATAACATCGCTTTCAACACTTAAACGGTCATTACCTTGGTTGAAGTAAGGGGCGAAACGAAATACGACTTGGTTAAGGCCATCAGGTAACGTCAGTGTTCTTTCAGAGGCGAAAAAACCACCCGAAAGATCTGCTTTTTCACCGTTAGCCGCTAATACTGAAACGTTGTCAGGAACACTCACGGTTACATCTGCGAATGCCATGCCACTCATTGCGAGAGCAAGCGCACAAGTTAAAGGCTTGATCAATTTCATTGTTTTTATCCTAAGCAAATTAGTGGTCATCGAGAGTGCATCGTTCATTGCCCGATTGCAACTCCCAAGTGTAATAAGTATGAAAATTTAACAAGAACGTCATTTTTATCGCATTTATTACGACGAAACTGTGATCCAAATAGAATCAAACCGCTGAAATGCAGCGGTTTGATATCATAAGTTATAGATTAAATTTCTTTCTAACTTATTGATTTATTAAATTCCAGCACCGTGTCCAGGTTCTGATTGGTCATCAGAAGCGTCTTGTTGTTCTGCCATTTCTTCTTGCTGTTGTGCTTTCTCAATGCTCAACCACCAAACAAATAACTCATACCAAATTGCTAGGATAACGGCACCTAAGAACAGACCAACGATGCCGTAGAAAAGCATACCACCGATGGCACCGAGCAGAATCACAGGCATTGGCACGTCGACGCCACGTCCCATTAACATTGGTTTGAACAGGTTTTCAGAAAGAGCCGCAACTACGACCCAAACAGTAAACATGGTTGCTGTTGAGGTGTCTTGGGTCATGTACATGAAGCCAATCACAGGTAGCACTGCGAGCAACGCCGGGAGCTGAGCGATACATAAAATCATTAGAAGCAGTGTGAGTAAACCTGCTGCCGGAACGCCAAATACGAAGAAACCAGCACCGATCAACAGTGCTTGAATCGCCGCTACACCGACTACGCCAAGCAGTACGCTTTTAATTGTCGCAGCGATAAGCGTGGTCCAGCTTTTTGCGTTTTCACCAGCGGTTCGAATCGCGATGGTTCTTAAGCCTGATGCTGCAGATTCAGAGTACGTCATGAAACCTGCTGCAATCGCAAGTGACAAGATTGAAAGCAGTAAACTTCCCAATACGCCCCCCAGTGTACCCAGTAAAGATGTGAGTCCTGCCTTTATTTGTGGCATAAAGGTTTGAATCGCTTGCTCAAGATTAGTAGCGAATAGGGTCCACACTTCGTAGAGCTTATCACCCACGATAGGCCAATCCGCTACGGAAGGTTTTGGCCCTGGTATTTTCACTTGTCCATTTTGTAGTACTTCAAGCGCGTGCGTTGCACCATCCACAATGGAGCCTGATACCATAACAAGTGGCGTGACAAGGAGGGCAATACCAAGTAAAGCAATGGTTGTGGCTGCCAGACCTCTGCGACCACCATATACACGCTGCAATTTTTGGGTAAGCGGCATTAAAGCGACGGCTATAATAGCGCCCCAAATAACCGGAAGGATGAAGGGTTTGATGATGTCGTACGTAAACATCAGCAAGACAAAGATCAAGCCAATGCGTATTGCCGATTCCACCATATTACTGATGAAAAGCTTACTGTCGATTTTTACCGATTGTTTATCCATTTTTGTTTACCTGATGATCAATGTTAGAACTGACGAGACTTGAAACAACAATCGCCATATAAAAAACACCTGTGATGGCCTCTAAATACACCACGACTTGAGCCAGTGGTGTTAGAGGACTAATGTCGCCATAACCGAGCGTGGTTAAGGTAACGAAACTGAAATACGCTGCATTGGAGAAGTTCTGCCCCCAAGAAATCGCTTCCATACCGGTAAAGGCTTCAGGCGAAAACTCAAGCAGAATGAGGTAGGCAATCGCCCACATCAGACCAAGCAGCAAGAAAAGCGCGACCGAGCCAATGACTTTGTTGCTGTTGACATGGCCGGTGAAAAGAATCTGTCTTGCGATGGATTTAAAAGTGCCGAAAAAGAACGTAAAGGTGAGGGCAAGCATCACCACATTCATCTCTCTGATGTCGAAAACGGTCTTGATCACAATCACAAGAACCCAAACACCAAACAGGCTGTAGAGGAAACGAGACCAAGTTTTGTCAAAGCGAAGGCTCGCAAAACAGACGATAAACGTCAGAACCGTGAAAGCCTGAAGTATGTGTTCAATCGTCCCTTCACCTACGACTTGTGCCATCGCACTCCCTAGCAACAAAATCACTAGCGCTAAGGTTAGATAGAAGAAGTTGTTTTCTTCATTAATGTTTTTGAGGTTTTTACCAATGACCATGGCTCTTCTCACTTAGTTATTGTTCACTGTCTGCGGATGACTCTTTCATCACCATGATGGACGCAGAAAGCCCGAATCGAAGATCAACATCTTCAGGAAGTTCTTGTAGGGAGATTCGCACCGGAATACGTTGTGCTAAGCGAATCCACTGAAAAACAGGGTTTACGTTTGGAAGAAGGTTGTAGCCGACCGTGCCGTCTTTGGGCGCAATACCCCAACCAATCGAGTCAACCGTCGCGTCAATTGGCGTGTCTGGGTGAGACATCAAAGTGACACGCGCTTGGCTGCCAGGTTCGATTTGCGCAAGTTGGTTTTCACGGAAGAAACCAAATACCCAAAAGCTGTTTTTGTCGATCAGTGCGAGCAGTGGTTGGTTTGCGACCGCTTGCGTACCGTTTCTAATATCGAGGTTAGATACAAAACCATCGACGGTCGCATAAACTTTGGTAAAGCTGAGGTTTAGGCGTGCTGATTTTAGTTGTTCTTCTGCAGATTTGATTTGCAGTAGCGATTCTTCGTAAGCGATTTCACGACGAATCAGATCCTTGTGAGAAACCGCGCCACGGTCTTTGGCACGAATGTCTTTTAGGCGGTCATATTCGATTTTTTTACCGCGAGAGCTAACAATGGAGCGCTCCAGTGCTACTTCGGCTTGAGATAACGCAACCTGGTAAGTAGCAGGGTCGATTTCAAACAGTAAATCCCCCGTTTTTACTTCTTGGTTGTCTTGCACCGCGACATTTACAATTGGGCCTGAAACGCGAGGAGCCACTTTGATGACGTTGGCACGCACTTGTCCATCTCGTGTCCATGGGTTATTAAAGTATTCCTCAAACTTTTGATAGCCGAGCCAAGCTGCGCCACCAAGAATGACAAGATTGAGTGCGATTACGAATAGTTTTTTCATCTTGTTTGGCACCTAAAATTGAATATAAAAGCTGTCGATGGCCACCACATAACCGACCATGATGGCAATAAACGTCAGAGACGGAAAAGCGATGAAGCGAGACAAACGTGTCTTGTTCAATATCATCACCGTTATCCACGTGGCCGTGACGGCGAGAAAGAGCACCAGTAACGTGGGAGAAAAGTAAACGTCTCCCCAAGAAAGTTCATGAGGCATTAGAGATCCTCCGTTTTGTTTTCATCACTGGTCTCAGCCGGAGTTTCGAGGCGCAAAGGCGGCAATACGCGGTTTTCTTCATTTAAATAACCATCCCAGTCAGTTCGTTCTGTCATTTGCTTGGCAATAGATTCACTGAGGAAGGGTTTGCCTGTTTGGGTTTGCCAGCCTCCACCGAGGGCTTTATAGAGTGCGACAACTTGGTTCGCCACGTTCCCTTTGATCGTTGCGTAGCTGTCTTCCGCACGGGTCATTTTTTCAACCGAGTTAAGCAGACGTTCGAATGAAATTTGTCCGTTTTCGTACTGTGTCATGGATATGTTGAACGCACGAATGGAAGAGTTGACCGATTGCAAGCGTAAATCTTTTTGTTGCAAATACAGGTCATACGCTTCGATTGCATTGGTGACTTCATTAACGGCTTGCAGTACCTTTTTGTTGTAGTTCGTCAGCGTTTCTTGGAAGCGAGCATCTTCGAAACGAATGTTATTTTTCACGCGTCCGTATTGGAAAATGTTCCAACTGAACGTTGGGCCAACCACCATGGTGAGCGAATCGCTAAAACTGAAACTGCTGCCATCGGGAACCGTACTGTCGATACCGATGGAACCGAACAACGAAAAGCTTGGGTACAGAGCGGTTTCTGCCACGCCAATCTGCGCACTTTGCGCGCGAGCTTGCATCTCAGAGACTTGCAAATCCGGACGTCGCATCACTAAGTTAGCATCCACTTGCGTATCCAAAAGCGGTGGACGTGGCACAATGGAACGCTCGTCGGTGCCCGATAGCGCCGATTTTCTGCCCGTCGATTTGAACTGGGCTTCGTACTCAGCGATTTGCTTGTGCATCCCATCCGACTGTAGCAGTCGATCTACTTCTTCTGGTAACAGACCCAGTAGCAAAGCCAACACAGTACGTGATTGCTTCATTGCCACTTCGAGGCTCGGTAACGCTGCTTTGGTGGTGTAGAGTTGGTTTTTAGCTTGTTGAACGTCCAATTCTGTAACGTTGCCAGAGTCGAACTGCACCTGAGTAATACGTACGACACGCTCTTGAATCTCTATGTTGCGGCGAGACAGCAAAATACGTTCTTGGAATGTGCGATAGTTGATGTAATTGCGCGCCACTTCGGCGGTTATGGTGACCATGATGTCGTGATACGATGCGATGGATGCGTAGTAACCCGCTTCTGCCGACTCAATACCGCGAGCATACTTGCCCCAAACATCCATTTCCCAAGCAGCATCAAACGACAAAGTGGCGTTATTCACGCCCTGATCATTTACGTAGGCACGCGCTAGGTTTCCTGACACGGTTTGAACTTGTGGGTATTGCAAGCCAGTCGAAATACCAAGCAATGAACGTGCTTGGACAATTCGTAGCCCTGCGGCTTCTAAATCGAGGTTTTGTTTGCTCGCCAACTCAACCAGCTGATTAAGAGTTGAGTCATTAAATTGCTGCCACCATTGTTGTAGCTGTTGCTCTGATTGCTGCGTATCTTTGGCTGCTTTTTGCACCGACCAGTCACTTGGCAGTGGCGCCTGCTTTGGATGAACATAATCTGGTCCTACCGTGGTACACGCACTGAGTCCGAGCAAAGAAAGTATGGCGAGGCTTGGTTTGGTTAGTTTTGGAAGCATCATATCCCCACCTTTAAAAACGCTTCTGTTGTAAGTTCACCCAATCGATATCCTCGTAGGTTTGCTTGCAATGCTTGATTGCTTCGAACACGTTCCGTTTTAAATTCAGCAAGATATAAAAACCGGCTATCTCTGAATAAGCGTAGTCAGATAAATCCAACTCACTAAAAAAATCTTCCAGTTTATCTTCGAATGTTTGGTAATCCTGACTGTATTGGTCGAATACGGAGTCGAGTTCTTGTGTTGCTTGATGGCTGGCTAAAGCGCCTGCCATCAAAGGAATGATGGAATCGCGGTGTTGTTGACGAAGCTGAGTAATCAGCGGATTGGCCATCAACTTTTTCTCGGCGGCCATTAAGATGTTGATGTGATTACTGAGTACATCACACGCTTTGCTAAACGCGCCAATCGCTTCTGGCGTGGTTTTATCAAAGTGTTTGTGGTTGATTTTCGAACCCCAGACTTTGAGCTTTTTCGATGAGACATTGAGCGTCACCAAGTGCAAGGCCCGTTTGAGCGGCGTAATAACCGAGCTGGACTGCTGTTGATAGGTAGTGAAGAGCTCTCGGGTATGTCGGAAGTAGCGTTCTTTTATGGTCAAAAAGAGGTGTTCTGGTCGTGAGCTAAACGGGAAGTAGTGCGCGAAAATAATCATGAACACCACCATGTAAAACAACAGCATGATCGTCATGAGGATCCCGAAGTGATAGAACATGTTGTTATCTAAACCGAGAACAAACAAGCCCACCATGTAGAAAATCGTCACTGGTCCGTTAAACAGATAAAAGCCGATAAAGGTGTAGATAAAGATGAATAGGCCAAGTTCTAACCCGAGATCCAATTGCGGAAGAATGAAGACGTAAGAAGGCACCGCGAACAAAAAGCCGAAAGTGAACAGCACAAGCAACAAAATCGGGTGCACAGGCACGAACGACAGCAAAGACATAAACATGGTCGAGAAGACCACGAACGAGTAGCCGCCTGGTGGATTGAAATAAATCCAAATCAGTCCTGCAACCCAATAAGTGACAAAGGTTTTGACCGCGGTTTTAAAGTTTTCTGCGTCCCACCATAGAAACTTGCCTTTCGGTTTCGGCAGCGGCACGTCAAAGGAGACATTGTTCGTCACAGAGTCAATGCAGCTAATGCTCTCCGCTAAACGCGACAAGTTTTGATGCATGAGCCCCAAGAGGTGCCCCAGCATAAGCGCAGAGCCTTTCTCTAGGTGCGCCGCGTCTTCAAGCAACGCCTGGTTGTATTCGACTTTGAACTCTTGAGCACGAAAAGCGGGCTCTTTTTCGTCCCAGACTTGTTGGCAGGTATCAAATAGCGCGTCAATTTCCGCCACGGCTTGAGCAAAGTTGCTGATGCTTTCACGGTCTTGCTGGTGGCTAAAGTAGCTGTGCGCCGCGACGGTCAATTGTTGCGTTACCTGCTTGTTCAAATGAACTGCCAAGCGCCACTCTTTCATGTAGGCCGACACGTCACTGCATTCCACACTGACCGTGGCAAAACGCTGTTCGAGCGCATTTTGAGCGGCAAACATCTCTTCGATGAGAGTGTCCACGCTAGGAGGTTGTGGCTCTTCCGCTTCTGGATTTTCTTCTCCGCCTTCTTGAGGAGAGATTTGCCCTGCCGATTTTTGCTCGAAATTTTGCAAGATAGAGGTGAACAACGCGCGTTGTGCTTGGTTGAGTTGTTCGATGAGCTGTCTTAGGTTTTGTTCTGTTTTGGTCGGGAATAAGAAAGTCCCCACGAGTGTGTAAACCACCACCCCAAACACCGTCATGTAGGCGCGGTCAACGCCATAAAGAAACGCACCTTCTGCGTCACCGCCATTGGACATCATCAGTGTCATCACGCCGGTCAGCATGAGTAGCGTTGGATCTTTTTGATAGGCATTACGGAAGTAAAAAATGAATGAGACCACAACCGACACGCTCAGCATGTACAGCAAGCGGTCTTGAGCAAACAACCCCACCAGTAACAAGCCAACCACGGCACCAACCAATGTACCTAACACGCGTAAGGTACCTTTGGCGAGTGATTCACGACGACTGCCTGTCGATGCAATCAGCATTACAGTAGTTGCGGCCGTCGATGCTTGCGGCCAACCCATGGCAAACGGGATCAGATAAGCCAGAGTCAGGCTAAGCGATACTTTAATAGCGAATTTTATTTTGTCGTTCATAGTGTCAAAGTTTGCTCAGGCTTATCGTTATAAGTTGATGAATTTCTTATATGAATAATCAGAATCTTGTTCTGAATAAATTCGGGGGGCGGAATATAGCGGGTGAAAAAGTGTGCTTTGTAAACCCTTTGTCAAAACAAAAAGTGCGTATTTGGCTTGATCTCGTGCTAGCCCTTGGCGTTATTGGCGAAACGCCTAAAACGAGCAAATTCGCGATCTGTGACGATTCTCACTTTTGAAACAAAATCGCTGCATTGTGTGAGCCAATTCTCACCTTATATTCTTCGCCTGGTACCAAAGCAGACCACTTGTACCATCTGCAATGAGCTTTACTGCTTTAAAAAGCATAGATGATGAATGGGTACTTGAGAGGGAAAGTTATTACTTTTTATCGGCTTGCCGATTGTTCGTTTGTTTTTTTGGATCGAGATAAAAAAACTAAAGCGATCCCACCAAGAATGATGCCGCTGGTTGAAAGAGTATGCAGTGAAAGAGGCTCGTGGAGTACGATGCTGCCGAGTAGCAAAGCAATGGCTGGCACGGAAAGTTGGCTGACGGCGGCTTGGAGCAAAGAGAGCTTACGTACGACTTGGTACCAAAGTGTATAACCAAGGCCAGAGGCAATGGCACCAGATGCGATAGCGAGCAACACTCCGCTCAAAGAAAGGTGGATTGAGGACAAGATTAATGGCGAAAGGAGCACGCCAATTATTGATGCTGCGATGAATCCCCACGTGATTCCACTACTTGGAGAAGGCGCTTGTTTACCGAGCGCAGTAAACGCAGCCCAACAAACGCCAGAAATCAACATGAGAAGTGCAGAGCTAATATCGGGGCGCGTGGCAGATGGCAACATTAACCAAACAAAGCCAACAATCGAAAGGCCGATACCGATGATTTCGAGAAACTGAAAGCGCTCACCTTGCCACCAATAGATTGCCAGTAACGTCAGTTGCACGGCACCAAACAAAAGCAAAGCACCGGTTCCTGTCGCCAGTTGTAAGTACGCGAAAGAGAAAAGGGCAGCGTAACCAAATAACGCCACGCCAGCAAAAAAGCGAAAGCGAGAAGTTGGCCGATCGGTTTTCCACTGACCTCTCACGACAAGCAATGCGATTAAGATAACAGCGCCAGATATCAATCGAACGAGAGTGAAGCTTCCTGCATCAATTAACCCTTCGGCCAAGGCAAGTCGGCACAATAATGAATTGGCGGCGAACGCCAGCATTGCAATAGCAGTGAGTAAAAAGGTCGACATCCTTAGCCCTTAGCGTGTAAATGAACAGCTAGTGTAGATCCAAAAGAACATTTTTATTAGTTGATAAAGTGATTAGTTATAGCTATCAGAGCAAGAAAGTCATTAAAAATAACCAGAGAAAACCTGACCTTAGCCCAAGTGTTACTGTGGTTGGGAAGGTTGTTTGTGCAATGACTTAATGGTGTTTTTCAACCATAGCAATTTTGGATTGTACGCATTTCGTTTATGCCAAATCATGGTAAATGGAATCAGTAACTTGTCTTGTTGAGTTTGGTCTAACGGAATTGGCAAGCACACCAAATCGAGATGCAGCTTTTCTGTGTAACTTTTGCAATAGTGCGGCGCGGTGGTGATCATGTCATGCGTCGGCTGCGCTGCCATAAAAAGGGATTGCTCAAAGTTGGACATCGTCAGCCCGATAGAGCGCTGTAGCCCTAGTTCCGTTAATACTTCATCCAACGCCCAAGTTTCACTTTTTTCCCAAACAATATTGATGTGTTGGTAGCTCAGAAAGGTCTCGAGATTCCACTCTTGCTGTAATGCCGGATGATCTTTATGTAAATACACCATCGGCAGGTCATAAAATAGAATCTCAAAATCCAAGAAATAAGGCAGAAGATCCAACGACTCTTTCGATCTAGGGTGACTTTCTCGGCCGGTAAAACCGATATCCGCCTCGCCTCGAATGATGGCGTCGAGTGAATCGTAATCCCAGTTACTGGTTTTTACTTTCGCTTCAGGGTATCGCTGGTGGATAGCGACGATGAGTCTGTCCAGCACTGTGAGCACTAATGGCGACTCAATCGTGATATCAAAACGCACTCCTTTGGGCGTAATATCGCTGCGTTTTTCTGCAATCTGGCTGCCAATTTGCAGCCATTCTGCAAGATCTTGCTCCATGCTTTGCGCCAAAGGCGTTGGCGCAAGACCTTTAGGTGTTTTGACAAACAAAGGATCATCGAACCAATGACGAAGTTTGTTGAGCGACTTACTTACGGTAGAGGGCGTAACGTTCAGCTTTTTCGAGGTTTTCGAGACGCTTTGCTCTTGCAACAATAATTGCAGAGTGAACAGTAAGTTTAAATCAAGTCGCGCTAGGGATTTCTTCATAATGGGTATCGTGAACAGGCTTTGGAATCAATAGTATTAGAGCAAGGCTGATTACGCTACCTAGCACTAAGATAAACACCAACATATTCAGTGCAGTAACGCCGATGAAACCCATAAACCAAATATAGAACGCGGAACTACAAACTTGAGCAATGCCCAGTAACGAGCTTGCCATGCCAGCTTGTTGAGAGAATGGGCTGAGCGCTTGGCTCATGGCCACGCCAAAGCCACAAGCGAAGCCTGCGCAAATCAGCCCAAGTCCGAACACATAGTAAAAAGGTTGTCCATCATGGAAATGGGCTGCACTGAGCACGATGGCTGAACAAACGAGCAATACTTGGGAGCTCATCATTAAGGTTCGCTGCTTGAAAATCCCCAATGCCAATGGCGCCGAGAACGAAATCAACATACTGATCGTCGCAGTCCCCGCCATGATGGAAGAATAGCCACCGCGATCAAAACCAAGCATACTCATCACAACAATTGGTGAAGCGTTCACAAAAGTCAGAATGGTGGTCACTCCAAGCGCAGTAATGATCAGCCTACTGATAAAAAATCGCTCGAAGAAAGTCTCTTGATGGCTCTCTGGCGTTGTCTGTTCTTCACCTTGTTGGCTGGGTAGTGATTCCTTGAGAACAAAAATGGCCAATACACTGACGAGAATGCCCATTCCTGCCATCGTGGTAAACAAACTCGGCCAAGGAAATTTCAGCATAATCAAGTGACCAATCACGGGTGCGATCACTGGAATGATACAGGTGATGCCATTGAGCATCGACAATACTTTCGCGCGGCGTTCATCGTCTAACGTGTCGCGTAAAATCGCGAATGCGACGACATAGCAAGATCCAGCCCCGATGCCTTGGCAAAAGCGAGCAATCAAGAAAGTGTTTGGTTGCTTAGCCATCCCGCCGAGAAAAGACGCGAGCACGAAGATCATCGCGCCGACGACGGCAACAGGCTTTCGTCCCACAGAGTCTGCAATTTTCCCCGCGAATAACATGGTGGTAGCCATGCCAGCTAAATAGATCGAAAACGCAACATGCAACTGAGATTCACTGGCGTTGAGATCTGACGCAATTTGAGGCAAACCAACAAGATACAAATCAATGGCAGTAGGGTAGAGTAAAACGAGTGCAAAACTACAAAGTAAAAAACGGGACATGGAAACCTCTCTATCGAATGGCGAGGATAATAGAGTGCTAAACGTTTGCCTGCGAGTGGGAAATACGACACCAGGTATTTCTATTTACGACATACCCTGTATGAATTGAGCATAAAAACAACAAGGAAGATTATGATTACCATTGAAAAGTATTCGCCTGAGCGACATGAACAAACTTGCGAACTTAGCGTGCTAGAAGAGCAATCGCAGTTTACGGTCGCGGATGTGGGTGAAATGCTTACACGTCTTGAACCCACAGAGCTTCCGCATCTGATTCTGGCGGACGATGACGTGGTTGGCTTTTTTCTATTTGATGCAGCTTACAGCGAGAAATACGATTTTTGCCCGAAAAACAGTTTAGGCGTGCGTGCTTTGCTGGTGGATCACCGTCATCAAGGCAAAGGCATCGCCAAGCGAGCAATTCAACAGTTTGCCAATTTCGCCAAACGCCATTATCCCGAATTTGATGCGCTTTATCTCACTGTGAATTGCCGCAACATACCTGCTTATCAGTGCTATTTAAAATCAGGGTTTGAAGATACCAATGAGCTTTACCACGGCGGCCCTGTTGGACCGCAGCACATTATGAGACAGCCGCTTTAGCTATGAAAAACCAAGGATGGAAAGATGAGGATTGAAATCGACAATTTAGAACGGTCGCAAGTGATAGCGCTGTTGGAAGGACATTTACAGGACATGTACGCCACGTCACCACCAGAAAGCGTGCATGCGTTAGATTTAGATAAGCTCAAAGCGCCAGAAGTGACATTTTGGACCGGATGGAAAGGTGAGCAACTGCTTGGGTGTGCGGCGATTAAAGAGTTGGATGACCAACACGCGGAGCTGAAATCCATGCGCACCACGCCTACGGCAAGAAACCAAGGTGTGGCATCTCAATTATTGATTCATGTGATTGAGCAAGCGAAGCAAAAAGGTTTGCAGCGCTTGAGTTTAGAAACGGGCTCGATGGAGTTTTTTAAACCAGCGCGCCTGTTGTATGAAAAGCATGGCTTTGTGTACTGCGAGCCGTTCGGGGATTACGAACTCGATCCGAACAGTCAATTCATGACCCTAGAACTGAGCTAGGGCCATGAATTTTTAGAAGCTAAATCCAATCGATTTAGAAATTCAGATTCAAGTTGATGGTTGGCGACAAGAGGCTTGAACGCTCGTCAGCCAATCGCTTTCTCTTCTCTTTCAGTCTCTTGGCATTATCTTTGTCTGGATTGCCATCAAGCTGATTATCGATGACCGAGATTTCAGTATCGATTTGTTGGATGCGTTGCTGGCGTTGATATTCTTGATGACCTAACTGGTAGTTCTCAATAAACTCTTTGCTGCTGCATACACCGTAATATTCTTTGCCTTCGATACCGACAGTGTACCCATTGTCTGGTGAGCAATATTGGATAGTGCCTTTATCAAAGCCTTCTTTCCATTTAGCTCGGTCGGGTGTCACACCCGCTTCACCACAGTCTTCGGTATAGCTATTGATAATGTTTGGATCGTTGCCGTCTCGGCCATCTTGATAACCTACGTTGTACCAGTTTGCCGTTTTGCACTCATCCGGAGACATGCTGGCGCAACCTGAGAGCAAAGTCAGTAAAGCCAGGGGGATTAGCGCTCTTTTCATCAGTGACTGTCCTTTAAATAAAATCGAATTGATAACTTGAGTTTAAAATGAACACTGTTCATATCAATGGTTGAAATCATTGTATTCACAATTGTGGTGACTCATTAATCTAAGTGATAAATTTATTATGCTGAATAGAAGTGTGTTTGATTAGTATTATCCACGAACTGCGCCTTTGCTGCATCAATCCACTAGCCTTGGCCCCAAATTAAGTGATAATACCAACATAAAGATAAACACCGTCAATGAGGCTAAGACATTGAGCGAACAACCCACCGTCCTTATTATCGAGGATGAATCTGCTATCGCAGAGAACCTGATTCATGTATTAGAGATGGATGGCTACCACGCAGAGTGGTTTACAACAGCAGGAGAGGGCTTAGCTTTTTTGCAGCACAACTCCGCAGCGTTACTTGTCTTAGACGTAGGCTTACCGGATGGCAATGGTTTTGAATTATGCAAAACCATCCGTGAGTTTTCTGATATTCCCATAATCTTTCTCACCGCAAGAAGCGATGAAATTGATCGCGTAGTCGGTTTGGAAATTGGCGCGGATGATTACGTGACTAAGCCATTTAGCCCGCGCGAAATGTTGGCTCGCATTAAACTTCGAATCAAAGCTAAAGCGCCAATGATGGAGGACAAACCAGAGCCTGTAGCTGTTCCAGAACAACCTCATTTGAACCATGATTTAGTTGCGCAGAACTTCGACTACGGTGTTGGCGGGCAAATGCTTGGGTTAACTGCGGTCGAATTTAAGATTCTCGATAAACTGATTTCTGTCTCTTCCAATGTATTGAGCCGAGAGCAAATTATGGTCGCTGCTGACATGGCGCCGGAAGCTGCGTACGAGCGCAATATTGATACCCACATCAAAGCCATTCGCCATAAGTTGAAGCCGTTTGAGATGTCTGAACGCATCTGTACCAAGCGTGGCTTTGGTTACTTTTACTGCATTAAAGGTGAATGATGAATCGCTGGCCGAAGATCCCTCTTGGACTCAGACTGTTTTTTCTCTACTTCATCTTAGTCGGAATGACGGCTTACATGGTGAGCAAAACGGTCGTCCAAGAACTTAAGCCAACCGTGCGTCAAACCACCGAAGAGACGCTGGTGGATATGGCGAACTTGCTTGCAGTATTGGCAGAAGAAGATGTTGCGAACGGAAAGTTGTCTGAAAGTCGCTTCTCCAAACTACTAGCGGCTTATGGGCAGCGAGAGCCTCAAGCGCGCATTTGGGAAATTGGCAAAAAAGCGATTAACCATCGAATTTACATTACCGATAAACAAGGCATTGTGATTGCGGATTCTTGGCAGCAAGACGTAGGCAAAGACTACTCGCAATGGAACGATGTATATCTCACGTTGCGTGGTCAATACGGCGCGCGCAGTACCATCGAAGACCCGAAAGATCCGCTCTCAACCGTTATGCACGTGGCTGCGCCCATTTACCACAAAGGTGAAATCATTGGCAGCGTGACGGTGGCAAAATCCAATCGCTCAGTACAACCCTTCATCGATCTTTCTAAACGCAATGTGCTGTTTTGGATGGTGTGGATGAGTGGTTTAGTGCTATTGGCAGGGGCATTGTTTGCTTGGCGAATTCACTCAGCACTGAACAAGCTAGAAGACTACGCGACCAAAATGGGTGAAGGTGAAAAGGTCTCTAAGCCGACATTTCGTATCTTTTATGAGTACGGCACGCTAAGCGACGCATTAGAGAAGATGCGCAATCAACTCGATGGTAAACAATATGTGGAAGAGTACGTACAGACGCTGACTCATGAGCTGAAAAGCCCGTTATCAGCGATTAAAGGCGCGAGTGAAATATTGCAAATGCCGTTGCCTGCAGAAAAGGTCACGCGCTTTGCTGGCAACATTGAGCGAGAAAGCGACCGCATGCAGTCATTGATTGATAAGTTGCTCGAACTGGCTCGTCTTGAAAAGCGCCCCGAGCTAGAGCAAGTCGAAGCTATCTCGCTAAAACAAATGGTCAATGAAGTGGTTGAATCGGCGGATGCGCGCTTGAGTGCAAAGTCGGTGATTGCCAACATCCAAATTGATGACCATCTCGCCGTGCTTGGTGATGCCTTCTTACTGAAACAAGCCGTTTTTAACTTGATGGACAATGCGCTGGATTTTGTTGATTCGGAGGGATGCATTGAATGGAAAGCTGAGGTCGCGAAAGAGAAAATGTGCCTGTCGATTTTCAATTCAGGTCCTCACATTCCAGACTACGCGATGTCGCGTTTGACGGAACGCTTCTACTCCCTCGCTCGGGAAAATGGCGTTAAGAGCACTGGGCTCGGGCTGAATTTTGTTGAGCAAGTGATCAAGCTGCACAAAGGTCAGTTACAAGTCGAAAACGTCGATTCTGGCGTGAAAGTGACCCTGATTTTACCAACTCCATAGAAACTCCACATTAGCTCCATTCGTTCTCCAAATTGCTGATTTAGATTACTTCCATCAGCAAATGGAGAATGAAACATGAAAAAGATCCTCAATAACCAACTCGGCACGAAGTTCGCCTTCGTGCTGTTTTTGTTTGTCTTACTGCAAATCCCGCTTTCAATGGTCACAGGGCTGATCTCAGAACGCTCATATCGCCAAGATGAAGTCAGAAACGACATCGCACGCAGCAGCAGCGGCGAACAGCGCATCATTGGCCCATTCATCATGGTTAACTACACCGAAACCAGTTACCGAGATGACAAAGTACAGATTAAAGAGCGTCGTAAATTCCTCCTACCTAGCACTTTTGATATGAGCGCAAATCTGGACAGTTTTGAAAAGTACCGAGGTATTTACCGTGCGCGTTTATACAAAGCACAAGTGGCACTGAAAGGCACTTTTGATGCAGACGATCTCGCGGCGTTGCAGGGGCTTGATATTGAAAACATGAGCCTAGTGGTTGGCATTGAAGACAGCCGTGGATTGATTCGTTTGGATGACATGATTATGGCGAGTGCTGACATCGAAGTCGCACCGGGAACAGGGTTAGATCAGTTACCACAAGGCTTCCACAGTGTTCTAACACCCGCAGACCTAAACGCAAAACAACCTTTGGCATTCGATCTTAACTTCTTGCTACAAGGGATGGGACAGCTTCAAGTCACACCAATTGGCAGTCAAACAACAGTGGAGCTCTCTTCAGCATGGGCGCATCCAAGCTTTATTGGTGATTACTTACCGGTGTCGTCAGAGGTATCTGAAGATGGATTTAACGCGCAATGGGCGAGCAACAACTTCTCAACCAATATCGCGCAGCTGTTCCAAAGCTGTTTGTCATCGAATCACGCTTGTCACGAGCTTGAACAGCGACAAATGGGCGTAGATTTGATTGATCCCGTGGACCATTATTTGAAATCCCACCGAGCTGTGAACTATTCACTGTTGGTTATCACATTAGTATTCGCGAGTTTCTTCTTGCTGGAGCTGTTCCTGGCGCGTCCGGTTCACCCAGTACAATACGGTTTTATTGGTCTGGCTTTAGCGCTTTTCTATCTGTTGCTGATTTCGATGAGTGAACACCTCGGCTTTAACTGGGCGTATGTAGTGTCAGCAGTCGCATCGACGGGGCTTTTAAGTGTGTACGTGAGCGGTATGTTGAGCAACACCAAACACGGCGCGATATTCGGAGCGTGTTTACTTACTCTCTACGGATTACTGTTTGGCTTGCTACAAGCAGAAAGCTACGCATTGGTGATGGGGACATTACTGTGTTTTGCGATTTTGAGCTTCACTATGGTCATTACACGCAACGTCGACTGGTACGCCCGAAATAAGAAAGCAGAAGAAAGTGCAAAGGCGAATCATGAAGACGTTTAAGCGAGCAACTCTCACTGGTCAGCCAAGCGATATGGTGGAAGAGACGTCCGCTATCCACCTGCGATTATCTGCAAAAAATGGACTCAAAAGCTTGGTGTGTTTTATCGCATTGGTCGTTATTGCGCTCTATGTTCGAGACAGCTTTATTCGTCCGACATTTGGTGATGTTCTCGTTGTGGTTTGGCTCTACTACTTTCTTGCAAGCTTGTTCTCCATGCCCGTTAACTGGCTGGTTTCACTGGTGGTGTTGATTGCGTTTGCTGTTGAGTTAGGGCAATTGTTACAGGTTACGGTTTGGCTTGGTATCGAATCTTCATCGCCTCTGGCTGTAATTTTGGGCGCCACATTTGATTGGAAAGATCTGCTGGCTTACTGCATCGGAGGTCTACTGTGTTGGTGGATGGAAAAGAAATGAAAACCGAAATGAAAGCCATTGTGCTGCCAGACCGACTTCGACATTCCAAACGAGGTATTCGTAAGAGGCTCAAAATCAGTTTACTCAAGCGCGTGTACCTTTGGTCACTGACCAATAGAGAACTGCTGTAAACCTCGCCTCTTTATATGAAATACAAAAAGGGAATCTTAACTCACCGGCGCACAGGGTGAGTTAAGATTCCCTTATTATTGACTAAGATATTGAGTTCTTACTTTTAGTTAACTTTCAAATGAAAGTTTCTCGCCGAACGTCTCTTTCCAGTCTTTATCGAACTGCTCAACCGCCGGTTTTACTGCTGGGTGAGTGAACATTTGTGCCGCCACATCGGTTGGCAATGTAATGGCTTCGATGCCCAGTTTCATCACCTCCATCGCTTGTTGAGTGTTCTTGAAGCTGGCTGCCAAAATCTTCGCTGGTAGTTGGTTTTGATCGAGCAACAATTGAAGATCCGCGACCACCTCAACACCGTTGCCGTTCATCGCATCAATGCGGTTTACGTAAGGTGCTAGGTAGTCTGCACCGCACAGTGCTGCAAGGAACCCTTGTTGAGCTGAATAGATAGCGGTGGCAAGAACCTGAATTCCCTCTTTTTTCATTAGCTTAATTGCCGCTAAGCCGGTTTCTGTTGCTGGCACTTTTACCACCATGTCGTAAGGCAATTCATTCAGTTGGCGCGCTTCTGCCAGCATACCTTCGACGGTTGAACTCACGACTTGAGCATGAAAGCGAGGTGTCCCGTCAAGTGCTTCTTGCATACCTGCGAGGGTTTCATTCAGTCCCTGCTTTGACTTCGCCAAAATGCTTGGGTTTGTCGTCACGCCTTTTAGCGGTAGGCACTGGTTAAAGCGTTTTACTTCTGCCACATCAGCAGTATCTAAATAAAGTTCAATCATGGTTTCTACCTTAAACAAAATCTTCGTTTTGATGATGGGATCACTATAGATCTGACAATCGAACGAGATCTTGATTTTGATCAATTGAAATTTCATTTGAAACCATAATAATTTCATTAAATGAAAGTCAAGTGAAACTTGTAAACGCTCAAATGAAGCTTTCAGTTAGAAAACACAAAAGCTGTTCATAAGACTCAACGAGCAAAAGAAACGAATTAGGTACACAGCAGTAGCACAAACCAAGAGGCAAGCAGAGATGTATTTCAATATCCAACGATTCTCTACCCATGATGGCGATGGCATTCGTTCCATTCTTTTTCTTAAAGGATGCAGCTTGTCTTGCCCTTGGTGTCAAAACCCAGAAAGCCGCAGCGAAAAGCATTCACTCTTATTTGATCAGCGAAGTTGTATGGAAGGTTGCCAGCTGTGCGTTTCTGCTTATCAAGCCACAACTCAATCTACAGCGGGTAGTGAAATGATGGGTGATGGTATTCAACGTATCGACAACCAGATCATCATCAATCGCAAAGCCATCAAAGAAGACCAACTGATCGCGCTGCGAGACGTCTGTCCTACGCAAGCACTGACTGTCTGCGGTGAAGAGGCGAAATCAGACATGTTGTTCGACACCTTAATGAAAGACAAACCTTTCTATGACCAAAGCCAAGGTGGCGTGACATTCTCCGGTGGTGAGCCACTCATGCAAGCGGATTTGGTGGCAGAACTCGCACAGCGTCTGCATGACAACCAAGTCTCGACTGCGATTGAATCGTGCATGCATGTGCCGTGGAAGAACGTCGAAAAAGCCGCGCCGCATATCGATTGTTGGTTGGCGGATTTAAAACACACCGATGAAGAAAAGTTTCTTAGCTGGGCGAAAGGTTCACTAAAACGCATCAAAGACAATTTCCGAAAACTGGCACCTATCGCGAAACGCATTGTGATTCGCGTTCCAGTGGTGCCGGGGTTCAATGACACCATCGAAGAGTTGAAAGACATCATCGATTTTGCGGCTTCACTAGAAAGCTGCCAAGAACTTCACTTGCTGCCGTACCACACGCTCGGCATCAATAAATACCGCTTGCTCGATATGCCTTACGAGTGTTCTGACAAGCCATTAAACAAACCAGAACTGCTAGAAAGCGCCATGCAATACGCAAGCGAAAACACCCAACTTAACGTGATTGTAAGAGGTTAACTATGGACCTGAATTACCTTCCTGAGCGTATCAAAGCGCACAAATCGGCACTGGTAAATATCGTAACGCCACCTGTCTGTACCGAGCGTGCAGAGGCATACACTCGTGCTTATCAAGCAAACGAAGACAAACCTGTGATTGTCCAACGTGCGCTAGCACTGCAAGAGCACTTACGCACTCGTACGATTTGGATTAAACACGATGAATTGATCGTCGGTAACCAAGCGAGCAAAGTGCGCGCTGCGCCTATGTTCCCAGAATACACTGTACGTTGGATTGAAGCGGAAATTGATGAGCTAGCCGACCGACCAGGTGCTGGCTTTGCTGTCACCGAAGAAGATAAACAAAGCATCCACAGTATCACGCCGTACTGGCGCGGTAAAACCGTTCAAGACCGTTGTTATGGCTTGTTCACTGATGAGCAGCAAGAAATCTTAGCCAGCACCATCATTAAAGCCGAAGGCAACATGACTTCGGGTGACGCGCACCTTGCGGTGGACAACGAGAAAATCTTGAAGCTAGGCATGAACGGTTTGTTAGAGGATGTTCGTCAGCACCGTGCTAACAATGATGTTTCGACCTTTGAAGGCATGAAGAAAGAGCAGTTCTACAAATCGGTCGAAATCGTACTGCTTGCGATTCAAGATCACATAGTGAGCTACGCTGAATTGGCGTCAAAAATGGCGCTAGAAGAGACACGCCCGCTGCGCAAAGCTGAGTTAGAAAGCATTGCGGCAAACTGTCGTCATGTCGCGAGCCACGCACCAGAAAACTTCTGGCAAGCACTGCAGTTGAGCTATTTCGTTCAGTTGATGCTACAAATCGAATCGAATGGTCACTCGGTTTCTTTCGGTCGTATGGACCAATTCCTAAACGAATTTTATGTTCGCGATATCGAAAACGGCGCGATTGAAAAAGACTTTGCATTAGAGCTGCTGCAAAGCTGCTGGTTGAAGTTACTTGAAGTAAACAAGATTCGCTCTGGTGCGCACTCAAAAGCATCCGCAGGTTCTCCGCTGTATCAAAACGTGTGTATCGGCGGTCAGAAGTTGAATGAAAAGGGTGATCCAGAAGACGCAGTGAATCCACTTTCTTGGGCGATTCTGGAATCTTGTGGTCAGCTGCGTTCGACGCAACCTAACTTGAGTGTTCGTTACCACGAAGGTTTGAACCAAGAGTTCTTAATGGGCTGTATCGAGGTGATTAAGTGCGGCTTCGGTATGCCTGCGTTCAACAACGATGAGATTGTCATTCCTGAATTCATCAAGCTTGGCGTAGAGAAAGAAGACGCTTACAACTACGCATCTATCGGCTGTATCGAGACGGCGGTTCCGGGCAAATGGGGGTACCGTTGTACGGGCATGAGCTTCATTAACTTCGCTCGTATCCTGCTCGCTTCATTGAACGAAGGTGTGGATGCAACAACGGGTAAAGCCTTCTTGCCGCACGATAAGTCATTAGCAAAAGGCAACTTTGAGAACTTTGAGCAAGTGACGGCTTCTTGGGCAGAGCAAATCCGCTACTACACCCGTAAATCGATTGAGATTGATACAGTAGTCGACAGCGTACTTGAACAGCAAGCTCAAGACATCTTCTGTTCAACGCTGGTGGATGACTGTTTGGCTCGCGGTAAAACCGTGAAAGAAGGTGGCGCGAAATACGATTGGGTATCTGGCTTACAAGTCGGTATCGCAAACTTAGGTAATAGCCTAGCAGCTATCAAGCACCTTGTTTTCGATGATGCGCAAATCACTCAGCCCCTTATCTCACAACAACAGCTAGCAAAAGCATTGGCAGAAGATTTCGACGGCATGGAGAACGAGCAGCTTCGCCAACGTCTTATCAACTTTGCACCAAAATACGGTAACGATGATGACGCGGTAGACCAACTGCTCGCAGACGCGTACCAAGTGTACATTGATGAGCTAGAGCAGTTCGTTAATACGCGTCATGGGCGTGGTCCAATTGGCGGCGGTTACTACGCAGGTACATCAAGTATCTCGGCAAATGTCCCATTCGGTGCTTCAACCATGGCAACGCCAGACGGTCGTAAAGCGAAAACGCCATTGGCAGAAGGTGCAAGCCCGTCATCTGGCTCAGACCGTTTAGGTCCAACGGCTGTGTACAATTCGGTCGGTAAGATCCAAGCAAATAAGATCCTTGGTGGCGTACTGCTTAATCAGAAGTTAAGCCCGGCAGCGGTTGAGTCTGAAGGGGATAAGCTCAAGCTTTCTATGTTGATTCGTACCTTCTTCAACCACCACAAAGGTTGGCACGTGCAGTATAACATTGTCTCTCGTGAGACCTTGCTAGCTGCGAAGAAGAACCCTGAACAATATCGTGATCTTGTTGTGCGAGTTGCAGGCTACTCGGCCTTCTTCACCGCGCTATCACCAGATGCGCAAGATGACATCATCGCACGTACTGAGCACGAGCTGTAAGTACACTCACTAAGTAAAACAAAAGGCACCGATTGGTGCCTTTGGTTTGAATACTTAATTCGCGAATGACTATACCTGACCGCATTACAGCTTGTGCAAAATGGTCACGCATTTCTTCGTGACGTTGTCGTATTCTTTCGTCATGTAAGCGGTAGTGATCGCGCCCTCTTTCATGATGCAAATGGCATCGAGTAATGAAGCGTTGTCTGATTTGAGATAGCGTTGAATTAGCTCTCTGACTTGCTGCTTATGGTAGCGGCAATACGTTGCGATCTCGCCACTGTCGTCACTGAATTCCGCGGACGTATTGATGAAAAAGCAACCGCGAAACTCACCCAGCTTTTCTTCAGAGCCATGAAACCAGCCGTTGAGTGCTGTAAATAACTGATCGATCACCTCCGCGCACGTTTGTGCTGAAGAAAGCTTTTCCTCCAACCATTCCATAAATACTTGGTGGCGTTGTTCTAATGCGGCGATGATAAGCGCTTCTTTGCTCTCAAAATGGTTATATAGCGTGCGTTTAGCCACGCCGGAAACATTGAGGACTTCATTGATGCCAATAGAGTTGATGCCTTGTTTATAAAACAGTGACAAAGCTGTGTCGATCAATAACTGTTTCTTTTTGTTCATAACTATGTCCTCAAAAAGTTCCATAAACACATATTGACAAAGGTAGACAGATTTGTCTATTTTATTTTGTAGACAATTCGGTCTACTTTGAGGTGTTTATGAATAATTTAATTTTATCGTTGGTTGCCGGGCTTGGCGCTACGTTGGCTATTGGCGTATTGTCCTACGCTGAGGTATCACTGACGGAGGTTGTACTCCTGATGGCACCATTTGGTGCTACCGCAGTACTGGTGTTTGGGGTGCCTAGCAGCCCTCTCGCTCAACCAAAAAACGTGATCATTGGTCACTTCATCACGGCATCTATCGGTATTGCGTTTAGCCAGTATGTTGACGTCACGCCGGTCACGCTCGCGATTGCGACGGGGCTAGGTGTGTCTGCGATGCTGATTACGAAGACCACTCATCCACCTGCGGGGGCAAATCCAATTTTGATCATGGCGTCTGGGCAGGGATGGAGTTTTCTCTTCACGCCTGTCCTGATTGGCGCGGTAGTGATTGTTCTGGTCGGTAAAGGGCTACAGTTGCTCCAAAGTCAGTACTTAAACCCTCGATTGAATGGTCAGAAGACCTAGTCGGATTGTAGTTAGAGCCGCGAAAGGGAGTGATCTCTTTTGCGGTTTTATCTTTTGTCGGTTTGCAAAAACAAAATCTGATTCTCTCTTGGTATTCAGTCGTATACATCAACATGGTAGTTAAATTGGTACAATGCGATGAACAGAATCCACCCTAAGAAACTATTGCACAGTAAATGGACGGCAATTTCACCTAAAAACAAAGAGAAGCATTTTGTCGTGACAGAAATGGAACTAGATGAAGATGGTAACGTTGTGAGATGTGTCATCGAGGCAGTCATGAGTAAACGCGACCGAGAGATGAACTGGCAAGACCTAAAAGACTCTGAGCAATGGATGCAAGGGTGGAAGTGAGTGACGCTTCGTTGTTGGGCGAATCAAGCAGAAACGTGCGTTGCGAGTAGGCAAAAGTGGTGCTATCTGATACGTTGATAATTCGTTCTAACGCCCACTCAAAGGATTAATTATGATTGATTTCGACAATTCCTCTGTATTTAAGCTTAAGCCGATTGACGTTTCTAATGCCAGAGAAGACTTCCTTAAGTTCTTGATTGATGGTGAGACTATTTTCGCTGCTTTTAAAACAGTTCGTGACCAAGTGGTGTTTACGAACAAGCGAGTTATAGCGGCAAATGTGCAAGGGATTACCGGCTCAAAAGTGGATTACACTTCTTTGCCTTACAGTAAGATCAATGCATTTTCTATCGAGACCTCTGGTACTTTTGATTTGGATTGTGAAATCGAGTTCTTCATGAGTGAGGTGGGAAGAGTGCGTTTTGAAATTAAAGGCTCGTTTGATTTGATTTCTTTCAACCGTATGGTTAGTGAGTATGTACTAGGTTAAGGGATTAGAAATGAGAGCTTCGCTGAGAGACAAAATTATAGAGGTCTGTGACAAAAAGATCGCGAGTAAAGGTGAATTGGTTGGTCTCTCATTTTATGCGTTTTTCGCTAATAAAAATGACGACCCAGAGCTGTTGATGGAAGCGGCTACGTGGTGGATTCAGACTCATCAGCTCGACCACTTCGAAAAAGCAGTAAAAGTAAAATCAATGGTCGAGTCGGGGAGCTAAATTAAAAAAAAGAAGTAAAGAAAGCAGACAAATGCTAATAACGTTGCGGACAAAACAGGGTAGATAATGTAAGAGTCCTGCTTGTTGGTTCGTTGAAAACATAGCGAAACAAGTAAGACGTTATAAACAACAAGTAACAAGCTGATCATGGTTCCGCTGTTTAGTGTCATACTTGATAGCTGAGTTAAGAAAAACGCCAATAAAAGGTAATCGAAGACAATGAGCCATAAAAAGGCTTTCTTTAGTAAGTCGCTTTTTCTTTTTTCGGATGATGTTATGTGCATATAGAACTCAACTAAAAAGTCACAGTAACAGAGGCTTTGGTTAGAGAGGTCACCATCAGAGTGGTGACCTTTTAAGATTATAATTCTTGAATTTTTACTTCGCTGGTGGCGGTATCGCCGGAGTAATTGATGACTTCTTGACGAATGACTGGTTGGTTGAATTCAGCCTTCTCTTTTGCTTTTTGCAGTTCGCTTTCTTGGTGGTTGCCAAAAAGGGTCTCAAGCACTTTAGCGGCAGGAGTCGTTAAAACAAACAGCTCAATACGACGGTTTTCGCTAGAATCTGGCTCATCAGGATTAAGCAGCGCTCTATCTGACATACCCGTTACCTGCATTACTCTATCATCCGGCATACCGCCTTCTACTAACGTATTTCTTGCTACGTCTGCTCGAGAGGCTGATAACGCCCAGTTAGATTGACGACCAAAACGCTTTTTAAATGGAATTGCATCTGTGTGTCCGCTGATGATCAGAGGGTTGTTAACACGATGAAATACAGGTGCTAGTGCGAGCAGTAAATCTTCAAAAAAAGGAGTAAGTTCTGCACCACCACGGCTGAACATATGCTGTTTGTAATCATCTTGAAGGACGATACGCAAACCTTGTGGTGTCACCGTGACGTTTACATTTCCCTGCGCATTAATTTGGGCAGTCATTTGCTCAATTACTTTCGCTAGTGCGGCAAGTTGCTCTTGAGTATCGAAGTTACCAGGAATCAAAGAATCAATTTCTGGTCCATCCCCATCACCTTTGAAGTAAGAGCTTACCACATGGTTGGAGTTGTGTTTACTTGGCACAGAAGAATCCTGTGCCAAGTCGATAGGAGAAATACTTTGTGACGTATCAAATGGGTTGCCGTAACTCTTGTCGAATACGCTTGAACTATGCAAGTGGGCAACAATCGCTTTACGCTCTTCTTTGTCTACCACCTGCATAACCCAAAGTACAAGAAACAGCGCCATTAGGGCGATCATGAAGTCAGCAAACGCGACTTTCCACGCGCCGCCATGAGATGACTCATCATGGCTGTATACTTTGGCACGTTTGAACACTACATGCTCTTGTTTTTGCATTATCCCTCCTGTTCAGCTAACCACTTCTCCATTTGGTTGAATGTTGGTTTGATGTCTAGCTGAATATGTTTACGACCAGCGTCAATGGCGAGCAATGTCGGCTTTTTCGCTACGTAGGCAACCAAGGTTGCACGAACGCACTCAAAAGCAGTCATGTTACGTTTTACTCGCTGAGCCATGGCGTTACTTAGTGGATCTAAGCCACAGTAACAACCGAAAATACCAATGAATGTACCAACGAGAGCTGCCGCAACGTGATAACCAATCATAGCGATTGAGCCATCAATAGCTTGCATGGTGATAATGATGCCACCAACTGCTGCAAGAATACCGAAGCCAGGTAGTGCTTCTGCTGTACGCTGTAGTGAGCGTGAAGGTAAAAGCATTTCGTTCTGTATTGCTTCGATTTCTTGCTCTAGCAGTCCCTCTAATTCATGAGGCGACATCTGTCCCATTGCCATTAAACGTAAATTGTCAGTAATGAAAGAAATTAGGCGATGATCTTCTGCGATCGTCGGGTAAGCGAGGAACATAGAGCTTTGCTCCGGAGCCTCAATATGAGAATCCAGAAACTTGTATCCGCGATTTCTCGCTGTCTCTAGCAAGTTGTTGAGTAGTGCCATTAATTCCATGTAGTACTCATGCTCTTCTGTTGGACCTTTAATGGTCGCTGGCACTTGGCGACGCATTTCTTTCAGTACATGAGGCGGATTACCGATGATCAAAGAACCAGCAGCGGCGCCAATAATGATAAGGAATTCGGCTGGCTGCCAGATAGCACCTAAGCTACCACCGGCCCACATATATCCACCGAAGACGCACACCAGGATAGTGAGCACTCCAAAAAACTTTTGCATCTTGTGACTCCTAAGAGGACATTAATTGGTTGAGTTGTTTCAGCGCTTGTTTGTGAAGCTGACATATACGAGGTGGTGTCAGATCCAATACCAGAGCTATTTCGTGTAAGTTGAGTTCATGTTGATAGAACAGAGTCAGGAGCAGTTGATCGCGCTTAGGTAATTTACCCAAAGCACTGTCTAAACTACGACGAATATGTTCATGTTCCATGCCATCGTATTGCCCGCCAATGTAGCTATCACCGCTGCTCTCCATCAGTTGGTCAAGGCTTTGCATCTCGCCTGCGAGAGCGGCATTTTGGCGGTTGTAATAATCTTGCTCATTCGTCCCTAAAGCCTGGATGATTTCGGCATCCGTTGGCATTCGACCTAACGTTCGAGTGAGATCTCGAGTCACGTCGTTGAGCTCGTGGGCTTGTTGACGAGTCTTACGTGAACGCCAATCTAGTCGGCGTAATTCGTCTAAAATAGCTCCCCGAACTCGACAAACGGCGAAAGCAGGAAAGTGAGGATCGTCAACATCGCCATATCGGCGTCCAGCCTCGACTAGAGCGATAAGGCCTATCTGCTGCATATCTTCAATACTACAGTGAGAAGTGGCATGAACGCGCAGCTGGTTAACTACGCGTTTTACCATGACCTGATGACGTTGTAGCAATGCGTTTTCATCAATTGGTCGTGACGGTGTTGTCACTTCCTCTTCTGTGGTGTAAGTGTCTTGTACATTCATGTCTAACATGGTTGTGCTCCGTTATTGCACAACATATTTAGTCAACAAAACATCGTCGATTTCTCGGACGATGTCTGTTTTAGCAAAAGCGAGTAGAAGCGTTTGCTTTACTTCGTCTTGCAGAATATCGATGGCACCCGCTTGCTGTAACTGATCAAACGTTTTGTCGCTAAACAGTTTTAATAGAGAGTTTTGTACCATAGGCATGTATTCATCGATCTCTTTGATACGCTCTGGACGGCGTGTCTCAATTGCCAGTTCTAGCATCACAAAGTGAGTCTGTTTCTTGCCTTTAACGGTCAAAACGACTTTGTCCAAAGGATGGAAGCTAGGACCTTTACTTGTCGGTTGTTCTGTGACCAAAAAAGACAGTGGAGAGTCTTCGATCAGTGAACCAGAGTCAGGTGACTCTTGAGCGTGTTTGTTTAAGTACCAGATTCCGCCCATAATTGTGACGGCCGAAACGAGGGCACTGGTGATGATCATGGCGATAAACAGGGCGATCATTTGTTGTTTGGTCATAACCTTTTTCCTCGAAGATTCACTAAGCTTGAGTGCTTAGCCAGTGTTCTGAATAGTTAGTTGTTGTCGTGGTTTGGAATGCACCAGATTCTCGTGCGGCGAAAATATTGGCGTCTTCTTCGTTTGCATGTGGGTCATTTCGACCTTGGTTTTGATCAGAGCCAACATTGACATCGACATGAACGAAGTTTTGCTCTTGTAACTCAGTACGCAATCGTTCCGAAACTTGCATTAAAGCTTCTCGTGTTGCTGCGGCATTGGCGTTGATGTGGACACTCAATCGGTCACCTTCAACACGTACAAGTAAATCCAATTTCCCTAAGTCTGGTGGGTCTAGGCGGATTTTTGCTTCTTGTACATTTTGTTGAGCTTGGAGCGTCACGCGATCATGTAATACTTGCATCATTTGCTCCCCCCACTTTCCGGCAGTGGTATCAACACGCACCGCTGCCCACTCAGAGCCTTGAGCTTGAACATGACTCGTCGCAACCGGTGAATGTGCAGGTTGTGTTGTAGGAGCTTGTGCTTGAAGTAGTGAGGCGGTTGGTTGCCCTTGAACAGGTTGATTCAAAAGAGTTTGAAACTCAGCACCGGATATAGGCAAACGCGAACTCGATGAAGTCGGCAGACTTTGCTTCACATCTTGTTTTGATGATGTGTTTAACATAGCGTTAGACGAATCTTGGGTAACAGACTTAACTTCGCTCGCAGTCATTAAAGATGACGCTTTTCCTAGTTTCTCAGCCTGCTTCTCTGCCATGGTAATCATACCCTGGGTTAAAGCTTGAGCTTGCGCTGCAAGATCAGTCGATTCTGTTAACCCTGGTGTACTGGTCAAGTTGGCATCCGGATCTGAAGCTGAGCGGTCATCAGTATCAAAACCATGACTTTGTACTTTGTTTGCGTTGTTCAAAGTAGAGGCCGTAAGGTGAAAACTCGGTACCGCTGACGCAGAGTTAAAGTCTTGCTCACCATTCTGCTTGTTCCCTGATTTAAAACCATGAGAAAAGCCGTGTACCGAGTTCGCTTGCTTGATGTGACCCTCATTGTTAGCTGGCGAATTAACTGAGTGCTGAGTTGAAGAAGGTATGATCATTGAGTTAGCTCCATGGTCATTGCTAATTGATAGGCCATAGCGCGTTCTTGATGGTCATTGACCATGTTCATCTCTTTTTTCAACTCGTTGGTCGACTTCTCTAATACTGCGAAGGCATTAGCGTGCACTGTTTTCGCTCGCTGGATTTCAGGTGCAAGCTTAGGATCTTTCAAAAAAGGCTTGTGACTGATCAAAAGCTCTCGCAACTGCAAGTCGTACCGCTTGAGCGCATGCCAATCGGCCGTTTTTGCGGCGAACTGGATGAGCTGAGATAAATGACGGAATCGCTCTGGCGATACTTTATGCTTGTTGTCCAAAATTCATCCAACCTTCACGAATGTTACCCATTACACGCTCAACGTTAACCAAGCGATTTGCATCGTTTTGCACGCTAGCGTAATAAAGTTCGACTTGGCAGAAGTCATACAGCTGGCGTAGGTTTTCCGCAATTTCACCGCCGTTTTCATCATCTAGAGCACTTGTTAGTCCAATCAAGATGTTCATGCATTTGTTGATTCCATTCCCTTTCTCGGCCAAACGATTTGCGGCTAGGTGGCCGCGAATACGTTCAACTTCATCGAGTAGGCCATCGATTAACATGATGACCAATTGGTGTGGATTTGCTGCTGCCGCTTGAGCGTCGAGATCGACTTGTTGGTACGAATCGTAACCAGAATCCATAAGCATGAATATTTCTCCTAAATTTGGAACCAAATGTCTTATTTTTGAGCTTTAAACATGGACATGGTTTGGTTCATTTGGGTCATAATTGAATTCATTTGAGTGAATTGTTTGAGGTAGCGGTTGTACGACATTTCGTACTTACGCTCTAAATTGGTTTGTTTATCTTTGATTCGGTCTAAGCTTGACTGTATTGCGTCTTTACGCGTGCTGAAGGTACCTGATGAGAACTTCAAGAAAGGCTCTACCATTGCGTCAAGAGAATCTAGCAAAGCGTCATCCCCATTAAACAACGCCTCTAAGCCTGCGCTGTTTGTTTGTTGAGCTTCTTTGAACTTTTCTTGATCAACTTTCATTTTACTGTTGCGGTCTAGGCTCACGCCGATTTCGCTTAGGCGCATACCATTGTGTTCACCTCGGATTAACCCCGTTAACTGACTCTCAATAGAACGCAATGTCGAGTCGCTAGCGAGCACGCCGCGTTTCTGATCTTCACCGCCAATTTGGGTGTACTGATCGATAGTCGAAACAAGGGCATTGTAGGTTTCCACAAACTTATCTAGTTGTTCTTTAGTGCCTTCGCTATCAGCTCCAATTTTTAAACCGATTGGCGAATCTCCCGCGGCTTGCGGTTTAGATACGGTAATGTCAACACCGTCGATGACACCTTCAAAAGTATTACTTGCGTTGGTTAGTTTCAGGCCTGAGTCTTTTGCACCTAGCCACATAACCGCATCTTGCGGAGCGTTAATTTGCTTGAGGTTGGTGAAGGCGTCTTCAAACCACGCTTGGCCAGTACCCGATGCAGATACGTTGATCTTATTCTCGACACCAGTCTCAGTGCTCGATAGCATAAAGTGTGTTTGACCATTCGAGCGAACTAGAGTGGCGTTAACGCCAGGGTTATCCGTGTGATTGTTAATCGCGCTTGCTAAATCACTGATCGTTGCAGTGCCGTCACCATTAACATCAACGGAGGACAAGTCTAGAGTCATTGTTTCACCGTTGATGGTGAATTCTAAAGATCCAGTTGTTGGTACTTCTGTCGTTGCCTCAAGGTCTGCCGGCATTCCTGTAGATACTTGATGCGCCGTTGCCACTTTTTCTACAAAAATCTGATAGTTACCCGTTAGCGCTTTAGCATCCGCGTTTGCAGTAAAGTTACCTTCTTGAGAGAGTGTCGCACTGTTTTTGATGATGCTGTTTGTGCTGTTATTCATCTCTTTCATTGCAGTACGAAAATCACGTAGTGCGCTTTCAACTTTATTAAAAGCTGACAGTTGTGACTGGTACACATTAGCTTGCGCTTGGTAACGGTTTTTGAATGGGTTTGTGTCCAATTGTGCGAATTGGGTTGCCATTTTTACTGGGTCTAAAGAACTCATGAGGTGTGCTCCTCTCATCTCTTATTGGCTTGAATACTTTGAATGCTACGCCTTAGTTTAATTATCAGTGGCAAGATACGTGCCGTATATTAAATTCAATTAAAACAAAGGTTTAAAGCTATTTTGTTTTCTTGGGAGGAAGTGGTGTTTCCACCTTGTTTGTTCCGCCTTCCTCCATGGAAAAAGTAATTTCCTTATAAGAAAAGGCGACCTAAACAAAGAAAATATTTAATTGTATTGACGGTTCTAATTAGGAGAGATGTTTTAATTAGACGTTATATTCAGCCTTTACTTCAGCTTGATTCAGATAATTCTTACAGAGTGCATTAATTGCGTTCTGATATTATTTTTGATAGTGCGAAGTGCAAGTGTTCTCACTAAAAATTAAATTTTTTACGTTTCAAAGAATGTCAGTTATGAATGAATTTGCGTTGCGATTGATGAAATGTGCTCGTGCATATGAAGAGTTCATTAACAAAAAACTATTAAGTAAACAGAGCATCAATTCTGATGAGATAGCTAGTATCTTAAAGGAAGCTAAGTTCAATTTTCCTGAACTTAGAGATAGTAAAATAGGAAGCAAATTAGAGACGATAGAATTAGAACTGTTTAATAAGGTTTTATTTAATATTATGTTGAAATTCGGATTCAGAGTGTCTGAATCTCACAAAGATAATACGAGCTCTATTTATATTCGTAGATAAAAATAAAGCCTTCCATAGGAAGGCTTTATAATTAAGACGATTTAAATTAAGCGCACTATTAACTAAGTAATTAGCGTAGTAGTGACATTGCCATGCTTGGAAGCTGGTTAGTTTGAGACAGAACAGTGGTACCTGCTTGCATCAACATTTGGTTCTTAGTCATGTTTGAAGACTCTACTGCAAAGTCTGTATCCATGATACGACCTTTAGATGCTGTAACGTTTTCTACCATGTTACCAAGGTTAGCCATAGTGTGCTCAAGACGGTTGATGTTCGCACCGAAGTCTGCACGAGAGCTACCAATTTTTTCTACTAGACCGTCAGCGCCGCTGATTTTGTCTAGTGCTGCTTTTGCTTTAGTCGCGTCATCGATACCATCTGTAATTGCTGCATCAGCAAGGATAGTAGTGATTTCACCGATACCTGCGCTTGCGCTTACAGTCAATGTTTCAGCAGAAGATGCACCGATTTGGAATGTTACGTCACCTGCACCGAAGCCGCCGCCTTTAAGAAGGTTTTGACCACCGAACTTAGTGTTGTCTACGATGTTGTTTAGTTCTGCAGTAAGCTGTGTGAACTCTTTGTTAAGAGACGCACGGTCTGTTGCACTGTTTGAACCGTTCAACGATTGTGTAGCAAGGTCGTTCATACGGTAAACGATGTTTGTCATTTCATCCATCGCACCTTCAGCAGTTTGCATCATAGAGATGCCGTCTTGTGCGTTACGCATTGCTACTGACATGCCGCGTGTTTGCGCTTCTAGACGGTTAGCAATTTGAAGACCAGCAGCGTCATCAGCAGCTGAGTTCACACGGTAGCCTGTGCTTAGACGTTCCATTGCTGTGTTTAGAAGTCCGCTTGTTGTGTTCATTGTGTTTTGAGTTACAAGCGAAGCGTAGTTAGTGTGCATTGATAAAGCCATCTTAGTCTCCTTAGTTAGTCACTATATCTTTCAGGCCTCGGGATATTCCCTTGTCACTAACTAGAGGCGGTCGGTCGGCTTTAATGATTAATTTGAAAATTAAAAAATTTCTAAAAAAGATAAAAATTGATGATTTTTAGTGATTTGTATTCCATGAAAACCGGGAAAATCATCATATAAGCCTAAATTTTTTAGTTAAGTTAAAGAAACTATTGCCCAATGATCTTGTGGTTATCCGTTATAAATAAAAAAACAGCACGAATAAATCGTGCTGTTTTAAATATAAATGGTTGAGTTTCAACTATTCCTCATCAAAAGACTGAAAGGAGAGAGAGGTTGGGATATCGCTGAAATAACCAAAATAATAACTGGCACCCAATAAACGATAGCGGTTAAGTTCCGTTTGACTCGCTACACGTCCGGCAACCCAAGTATATTTATGCTTTCTTAAGAACTTAGCAATAGGTAGGAAAGCGTGTCTTTCTTCTTTATCCTCTAGTGTGACTGACAATTTGATCATATCGGGACTAAAGTCTGCGACGCGCTCGAAGTTCACTTGCGATGTCGCGACTTCAAACCAAAGTGAATATGCATTCTCTTTTAACTTTTTGGTGAGTGTGGCGACTTTATCACTATCACATAACGTTTCATCAGCTTGAAGAGAAGGAATCACATGTTGAAAAGCAGAAGAGTGGAATTGAATCGTCTGTTCGAGAAAATAAACCCCAGGCTCCCAAAGTAATGCATCCACGCGAATCGGCACGACAACATTACTAATCAAGTCGTGATGAAAGGCTTCTAACTGAAATTGTGTTTGTCTTAGTGCAAGGTAAAGACTGAACAAATCCAGGCAGTACTGCATTTGTTCAGAGAGTTTGAATTGATAGACACTTTGTTCTCCACGCATACCAAATCTCAACGTCAGGTGTTGGAATTCTACTTCCCCTGATTGAGCTTCCCTAATTGCTTGGCATGCGTGTTGGACATCATTGTGTTTTAAAGCATCAAAGACTAATTGATCGTCATCCGTGACGATGTGTTGTACTGCGAGACCAACCAAATGTTCGTACATCGCATGTGTTGAAATAAGATTAACCAAGGTTTCCTACCACATTGATTTGTTTGTTTTCTGGGATTTCGTTGTAAGACAATACTGCCAGCCCTTGTGTAAATGTGCGAGCGTAACGCGCTAGAAGAGGGCGCAGCTGTGGCATAACGAGAAGGATCGGAGGTAGCCCCTGTTGTTTAAGCTGTTGTCTGATCAATGGCAAGTTTTGTTGGAACTGACCAAGAATGTTTGGCTCAATTGGGAAGCTATCTAGTGTTACCGTACCAGAAGATTGTGCTTGTTGCAGTGAAGTTAGTAGCATTTGTTCTAACTCATCAGACAGTGCGTAGACATTTAATTCGTTCTTTTGTCCTGCAATTAAGTTAACAAGCGTACGCTTTAGTGCACAGCGTACATCAGATGCAAGTAGGATCGGGTCCTTTGTATTTTCCGCGGATTCCAACATTGTGTTGGCAATCGTGCGAATATCTTTTAGTGGCACTTGGTCCAATAAAAGCTGACGATATACTTTCAGCTGCTGCGCTGGATTAAGTGCTGCTGCTAATGCTTCTGCTAGTTTCGGGGCTTGTTGTGTCAAACGCTGGGTTATTGCTTCCACATCGTCGTGCGTAAACAATTCTGCAAGGTTTGTCTTCATGATTTTACTAATATGAGTGGCAATAACAGTGCCATCATCGACAACTTGGTAACCCATATTAAGTGCTTTTGCTTTATCTTGATGCTCAATCCACACAGCTGGCAACTGATAAGCAGGATCGCTACCCAAAATGCCATCTACCTCACCGTAAGTTTCGCCAACCGCTATCGCCATTAAACGCTCTGGTTCAATAAAACCTTGCTCAATGACTTCGCCATTTAGAGAAATTGTGTATTGGTTTGGCTTGAGGCTCAGATTGTCACGAATACGAACTTCAGGTAATAAAAAGCCAACTTGTTCAGAAAGGTTTCGACGCACACCGCGGATACGTTGTGATAAAGGAGCCCCTTGTTCTTTGTTGACTAGATGGACGAGTCGGTAACCAAGCGCAAGTGATAATGTTTGGACGTGAGGAATATCATCCCATGTCAGCGGTGTATCATCGTCTTGCATTGCTTGTGAAAGTGCTTCGACCTCTTCAATCTGGGAGTCTTGCACTGGCTTCTTGGTTTGACGCCACCCTGCGAACGCTAATGCGCCAGCAAACGCAAAAAAGGCTAGGTGTGGCATACCCGGTACCATACCGATTACCGCCATAATACCTGCGACAGTAAATAGCGTTGCAGGAGTTGCCAGTAATTGCTTTTGCATGGTTTCCGACATGCCATTATCGCTATCATTAATTCGCGTAACGATAATCGCGGCAGCCGTTGCCAATAGTAGTGAAGGAATTTGAGCAACTAGACCATCACCGATTGTGAGTAGGGCATAAGTTTTAAAGGCGTCAGACGCAGCGAGTCCATGCTCGAAGACACCAATACTGATACCACCAATGATATTGATAAACAGAATCAACAAACCTGCGATGGCATCGCCACGCACAAACTTTGATGCACCATCCATCGAACCATGAAAATCGGCTTCGTTGGCGACTTCTTTACGGCGTAAGCGAGCCGTTTCCTGATCGATAAGGCCAGCGTTTAAGTCGGCATCAATTGCCATTTGTTTGCCTGGTAAAGCATCCAACGTAAAGCGGGCTGAAACCTCAGAAATACGTTCACCACCTTTGGTGATTACGACGAAGTTGATGATCATCAAGATGACGAAAACCACCATACCAACGACGTAGTTACCGCCAATGACGACTTCACCGAATGCTTGAATGACCTTACCCGCTGCGTCACCACCATTATGTCCTTCTAGGAGTACAATTCGCGTAGAAGCCACGTTCAATGTGAGACGTAATAATGTTGCGACCAGCAAAATAGTTGGAAAAACAGAGAAATCTAATGGTCGCTTTGCGGTTGTGCTGACCAGCAATACTAGGATTGCTAAGACGATATTAAAGGTAAACAGCGCATCCAGTAGCAGAGGAGGCAAAGGAAGAATCACCATTGCTAATATCATTAGCAAGACGATTGGAATGCCAACGTAGCCTTTGGTTGATGTTTGAAGTTGTTTTAACCGGTTAAGCATACTTTCGTGTCCTTGGATAAACGCGGGTTAATCAGTGCTGCAAATGTTTTGGAATCGAAAAATGAGGTAAAGGAATTGGCTCTTTTCCCTCACCTTTACGAAAGGCTTTCAATTGCAAAACGTAAGTAAGAATATGTGCCACTGCGATGTACAGTTGGCTTGGGATTGCTTGTTCAATCGCCGTCGTGTGATAAATCGAACGGGTAAGTGGCGGGGAGTTAATGATTTCCACTTTGTTTTCTCGGGCGATACGTTGAATGTGCATAGCGGTTTCGTCTACGCCTTTTGCGACGACAAAGGGCGCGTCAGAAAGCGAAGGCTCGTATTTCAGTGCGACTGCGTAGTGCGTTGGGTTTGTGATGATCACGTCAGCCGTCGGCACCATTTTATCGATCTTACGGCGCGCAAACTGTTGCTGTATTTGACGAATACGTTGTTTTACTTCCGGACGACCTTCATTATTTTTAAATTCCTCTTTCAATTCTTGTTTCGTCATGCGGAGTTCTTTTAGGTGTTCCCAACGCTGATAAGGAATGTCGATAACCCCAAATAACAACAAGGCGAAGCCCATCAAGAGTAAGCCTTCAAACAGAATTGACATTACTAGAGAAAAACCTTGGCTGAGCGGGAGATTTTGCATGCCAAGTAATGGCTGTAAGTGGTTGTCTAAATAGCCATATAAGATGCCGAAGATCACGGCTACTTTGAACGTCGACTTTAAGAGCTCAACCACTGAGCGGGTCGAAAAAATGCGCTTTATCCCGCTCAAAGGATTAATTTTGCTCAGCTTTGGCATCACGTTCGCGGGACGGAACATCCAACCGCCTAGCACAAGGCTACTACCACAGGTCACGATAATAATGACGGTAAACAATGGTAATAGCATGTCGATGATGACCGCTAAACTTTGTCCCAATTGCTCGACAAGTTGTTTAGGATTTTCTAGGTCGGCTCGCGTCAGCATCATGTTGTAGCGAAAGATCCCCGACATGCTTTCCCAAATACTATTAAGCTGAGAGTAAAAGTAGAGCGCCACCGCTAGAAATATTACCGCAGTAGTAAACTCTTTCGCGCGAGGAATTTGTCCTTCCTGGCGGGCTTTCTTTACCTTCTGCGGTGAGGCTTTTTCAGTTTTGTCTTGAGAAGATTGATCGCTCATGCTCCCCCCAACATAAAGTTACTCAAGTGTCTAATGGTGTCGTGAACGAGCGCCGTGTAGCGACCAGGAACACCAGAAACTGAGATTAATACGCTGAATAGACCCAGCAGCATCGTCATAGGAAAACCTAACGCATAGACATTAAGTGATGGTGCGGCTCGGTTCATTACACCAAAACTGATGTTGGCTAGAAGCATGGAAACAATAGCGGGCAAAGCCAAAGCGAGTGAAGAGGCAAACATCCAACCGAAAATATTGACAACACCTTGCAGAGAAAGCGATGTGATACCAGATCCGACCGGCCAAACAACAAAGCTTTGAATCACGATATCTATGACGAGTAAGTGTCCTTCTAGCGCGAGGAACAACAAGGTTGAGAAAATCAGAAATATGCGTCCCAAAATGGCGACAGAAAGCCCGTTAATAGGATCATTCATCATCGCCATACCTAAGCCCATTTGCAGAGAAATCACCTGGCCAAGCATGGTGAAAACGTTAAAGAGCATGTGCAAAATTAACCCAAACATTACTCCCCAAATAGCTTGCTCAAAAGCAAGGAACAGGGAAGTCATAGAGAATAACTCGACTTGTGGCATGGGTGGCATTAACGGTCCAGTAATGACAACGATCGAGAGGGCCAGTAAAGTACGAACCCAAACAGGAATAATCGCATCACCAAAGAAAGGCATTGAAATAAATACGGCTCCCACACGAAAAAACGGCCACCAGAGTTGACCGAGTATCGCCGAGAGCTCTGCAAATGTGATGGCCATTAGCCAATCATCCCTGGTATGTTGTGGAACAAGAAATCAAACAGTTCCATGATCTTACGGAGCATCCAGTGACCTGCAAAAATCACCATTAATAAGGTAACGAGCAAACGTGGCAAAAAGCTGAGTGTTTGCTCGTTGATTTGTGTGGCAGCCTGAAATACGGCGATACACAAACCGACAATTAAGCCTGGAACAACCAATACGGCAACCATCAAAATGATCAGCCATACTGCATCGGAAAATAACGTTACGGTTAGTTCTGGGGTCATAACTGCTCCTCGTTAACCGAAGCTGGCAGATAAGGTGCCAACTGTCATTGCCCAACCATCCACGAGTACAAATACCACCAACTTAAAGGGAAGTGAGACAATTAAAGGTGATAGCATCATCATACCCATTGCCATCAGGACACTGGCGACAACCAAGTCGATGACCAAAAACGGGATGAAAAGCATAAAACCAATTTGGAAGGCGGTTTTTAGTTCACTAATGACAAATGCAGGCAAGACAACGGCAAATGAAATATCCTCAACGTTTTGGTCGAGAGGCTCATTGGCAATACGTAACATTTGTTCAAGAGAGCTTTGGTGCGTCTGTGCCAACATGAACTCTCTCACTGGTTTCTCTGCAACAGAAAAAGCCTGTATTAGCGTGATTTCGCCGTTGTCGTATGGCTGAAACGCATTTTCATAAATATCGCTCCAGACAGGGCGCATAATCAGTAACGTCAATGCGAGAGCGATCCCGACCAACACTCTGTTAGGTGGGCTTTGTTGAAGACCAAGAGCTTGGCGCAAAATCGCAAGGACAACGACAATTCGAGTAAAGCTCGTCGCCATCAAAATAAATGCTGGAAGAAAACTGAGCGCCGTCATCAACAACAGAATTTGCAGTTTAACGCTGTATTCTTGTTGTGTGTCGCCATCAGAAACGGACAAGATAGTTAAGCCGTTGTCAGCCGCCATTGTTGGGAAAGCAAACAAAAGTGACACCAATACCAAAAGAGGTAACCAACGGTGCCAAGCGCTCAGATTTTTCATTGTGATGCCTACCTAAGATTATTGACCAACGCCACTCAATGCAGAGTCATGTACATCGATCAGACGAAGTCCATACTTATCATTGACAACGACAACTTCAGCGTGGCCCATAAGAGAACCGTTTACTTTCACGTCTAAAGGCTCGCCATTGAGCTTTTCCAACTCGATAACCGTGCCTTCACCCGCTTTCATTAAGTCCCCAAGTGGGATCTCCTTACTCGCAACTTCCAGCGTGACTGTGACAGGAATGCTTTTGAAAAAGCTAAGGTCACGTTCCGCAGTGGCTGGTTCTTGTTGGAGCGTATCTTCGGCTTCAAAGTCCTCTAATTGAAAATCATCAAAGTTCAGTTCTTCTGCGTCGAATGCATTAGTTTCTAGCGCTTCGCTCATCGCTGCGGTTCCTTATCAGGGTTAAAGATCAAAACAAGTTGGCCGTCTTGCTCGGCAATACGACCTGTAAATAGAGATTGGTTGCCAATGCTTACTGGAACCGTGTTAAGAAGCTCAATAGGTAAAATATCGTTGGGTTGTAAGCCAACCACATCACTTAAAGGCATCTTCTTTTTACTTAGAACAACGTTCAGTCGAACGGGGGTCGTCTCTAAAGAACGACAGAAAGGTTGAAACAAATCGGTATCAGGCTGCAGTTCAAGCTGCTCGATTAGCGTTTGAATAAGATGACCATCTAGCTTGAGATGAATTGAGCCTTGATGATCGTCAAACGCAATGTTTAATTGAACGTTAATGCCAATACCTCTAGGGGTCTCATACTCACCCGTGTCCCACATTTCACCAGGAGCAAGCCAACCGATGATGATTCGACTGATGCGCTCTTGTAAACGTAAGTCACTGGCCGTCAGAGTAGCGGCTGAGCGCTCTGCACTTGCACCATAAAATCTATCAGCCAACTTTATTAGCGTGTGGGGGTTACCATGGATGAATACCATGCCGCCTTCCTGATGTTGATAGGTCGACGTTTGCTCTTTGTCCATCTCAACCGATGTAAAGCGGTGCAAGTCTACTGAGGTTAAGCTAGCTTCCACTTTTCCTGTGCTGAGCCAATTTTGTAATTCAGTCGTAAGGTTTGAGCAAGATTCTGAAATTAAATTATCGAGCTTCTCACGAATGATATGAATAGGTTTGCCTAATAATTCTACATCAAGTAGTTGACTATCAGAAATAGGCTCGCTAACTCTATTTTCCATTTATATTTTACCGTGCGTTAACAATCGAAAGTGTTTTAACTTAATGGCGTGTAGTCTACACAGAAATTTTAATGATCTTTTAGCTCCAAACTCTAAGATTGTGACTTTAGTTCACATGTTGCTTTGTTCATATAGTCATAATCTTTTAATGAAATTTAAAAAGAGTTAGTTTTCTTTATAAATCGCTTAATAAATAAAATAACAATGTTGAGCGTTTTAGTTGTTATGGATTTTTTAAATTGCCTTTATGGCGTAACAACAACTTCAAATAAATAAATTATAAGATACTGTTTTTTATGCTTAAAGCTTCCGTTGGAGGCTAAGCGTGCTCTCTTGAGCGTTTTGTAACCAATTTTAATATTCAGAATAGGTAATTAAAATGATTAGCTATGCCAGTTCTCTCGGCTTGGTGGCATATTTAATTAAACGGTTTAAGTCATGGGAATGTAAGATATACATGAATCATGTCCGTTTGATAATTTGTAACACAATTATTGTTATCAGTTTTATTTTTTCAAAAGTGTCATATTCAGAAGAAGTCTTAACAATCCCTATGGACCTCTCTAAATGGACATATGAGGGAAATAAATTCAAATGCAACTTGTTGCAATCAAATAAAGACTATGGGAAGTTTTATTTCCTAGCGGAACCTAATAATAAATTCTATTTTATTTCCGATATAGAATATGAAAACAATAAATGGAAAACGATTGCTTTAACAACTCAAAATGCTCCTTGGGGTGATGAGCTTTATAGAAAAGAATTTGGTTCCCTTGAATTTACTAAGCCGTCTCAGCGTTTCATCTTTAATAAAGGCGCTGAAGAATTCATGGATTCAATTGCTTCGGGTAGTTGGGTGACGCTGTCACTTAAAGGAAGTAATGCTTCCTCTGTTTCAGAGATTGTGATTCCTACTCTTCAAATTCAAAACGCATTGAAATCATTTAATGCGTGTCGCGCGCGATTGCCTAAATTGTCTTTTTCAGAGGCAAGGGATATGGCGCTCTCATTTGAGTTTGGTCAGAAGACGTTAAGTCGTGGACAGAAAGCAACACTAGAAGCGCTGTATAGCTATGTATCTGTGGATGATCGAGTGACCAAAATCCTCATCGACGGTCACACCGATAACGTTGGTTCAAGTTTAACGAACCTTTCTGTGTCACGTACTCGAGCAGAGCAAGTCACCAATGCTTTGATTGAGCTTGGGGTCGACGAGTCGATGATCGAAACACGAGCTCATGGTTCACGTTACCCAATTGCCAGCAATAACTCGGTTAATGGCCAAGCAAAAAACCGACGTGTCACCCTGCGTTTAGTGAGGGACAACGAGTATACGGCTACGAAACACCACCCAGATCTACAATCACAAAATCAACAAACGAAAGTTAAGGTTCAATGATGACGAAAACGAAAATTTTGTTGGTTGAGCCAAATGAAGCTCTTGCTCAACCAGTATTGGATGTGTTGCAAAATGCAGGTTACACCGCGAAACACACTCGTACTGGTCGAGGCGCTTTGCTTGAAGAGCGAGCAGAAATCACTTTAGTGAGCTCTACGCTGCCGGATATGTGTGTTCGTGAGTTTGTCGCGTGTCACCAAAAGCAGCGAAATTCGGGTGTTGTTATTGCGATTGTCGACCAAGAACAAGGCATCTTGGCTGCTGAGACGATGAAAGCGGGCGCTACTGATTATCTATTACGCCCATTTGAATCTAATCAGTTGGTTAATCTGCTTAAACGTGTTGAAGCGTTAGGTAAGCCAATGGCCAACATTGTTGCGGAGTCTTGGAGAAGCAAACAAGTTCTGCAATTGGCGCATCGTGCAGCATGTACTAACGCGAGTGTGCTTATTACAGGTGAATCGGGAACGGGTAAAGAAGTGCTGGCGCGATATGTGCATGAGCACTCTCCGCGTATCAATGGTCCATTTGTGGCGGTTAACTGTGCCGCCATTCCAGAGTCAATGTTAGAGGCTGTGCTATTCGGTCATGTAAAAGGCGCGTTCACCGGAGCGACAAATTCTCAAAGCGGTAAGTTTGAAGAAGCAAATGGCGGGACGATTCTGCTTGACGAGATTGGTGAAATGTCACCTGCGGTTCAAGCGAAATTGTTACGCGTCCTTCAAGAGCGTGAAGTAGAACGTGTTGGTAGCCATAAAGCCGTTCAGCTCGATATTCGTGTTATTGCGGCAACCAACAAAGACTTACGTGAGGAAGTTCAAAAAGGCACGTTCCGTGAAGATCTTTATTATCGATTAGATGTGCTGCCTCTGCACTGGCCGCCTTTGCGTGAAAGAAAAGAGGACATTCTACCGATTAGCCAATTCTTTATTGAAAAGTATCAAGATAGCAGCCGCTGTCACCTATCCCAAGATGCGATTAGTGCGCTGAGTCAGTATCACTGGCCGGGCAATATTCGTGAGTTGGAAAATGTCATTCAACGCGCTTTGGTCATGCGTCATGGTGATTACATTACAGCCCATGACCTGATGCTGCCTATTGAGCTTGTCGCGTCAGTTCCTACAGCAGAGCCAACTTCAAGTTTTGGTCATGTAGAAGCGAAGAAGCAAGCTGAATATCAGTTTATTTTGGAAAAGTTACGTCAGTTTGGTGGAAACCGAACGAAAACCGCAAACGCGCTTGGAGTCTCTACTCGAGCGCTACGCTACAAGCTCGCAGCAATGCGAGAACATGGTATTGATTTACAGTCGGCACTAGGCTCGGCTGCCTAATAGGAGAAAAAATAGATGGCAAGTCAACCTACTCATGCGGTCTCGGCAGAGCAACTTATGTTGTCAAAAATGCAGGCGATGCAGGCACAAGTGCAGCCGCCAGAGTTTATCGTGAGTGCAAATCCTTTAGATCAACAATCACTAAACGCACCTTTATCGTTCTCACAAGCGATGACAAATGTGTTGGATACAGTGAATCAACATCAATCAGTGGCTAGTCAAAAAATGACGGCCGTAGAAACAGGAAAAAGTGATGACCTAGTTGGTGCAATGGTCGCGAGCCAAAAAGCCAGCTTGTCCTTTAATGCTTTGATGCAAGTGCGCAACAAAGTCGTGACCTCATTTGAAGATATTATGAAGATGCCGGTGTAATTCATGTCAGAACTAACCCCCCAAGTCGCCGGAAACACAGCTATGGCTACCGGCACAGCACAGACATTTTCTACTGCCAACGGCATGGACGATGTGACAACGAAGCTGAAGCAAATCTGGTCTAGCAGTCAGAGAAACTTAGTGCTATCTGCGGTGTTAGCTGCGATTGTTGCAGCGATTATTGTGGTTGCACTATGGAGTTCCTCGCAGAGCTTTCGTCCGCTATATAGCCAGCAAGAGCGTTTTGATATCGGCGAAATTGTGTCGGTATTAGAAAGCGAAGGCGTAAGCTACCGCATGCAAGAGCAAAATGGACAAGTTCTTGTACCAGAAGGTGAGGTTGCGAAGGTACGCATGTTGCTTGCATCAAAAGGTGTTAAAGCTAAGCTGCCGACAGGTTTGGATTCGCTCAAGGAAGATAGCTCTCTTGGTACGAGCCAATTTATGGAAACGGCGCGTTATCGTCATGGTTTAGAAGGTGAGTTAGTACGTACTATCATGTCTTTGAACTCAGTAGCGAACGCGCGTGTTCATTTAGCAATACCTCGTCAAACTCTATTCGTCCGCCAAAACAGTGAGAATCCTTCAGCATCTGTCATGCTTGAGCTCAAACCTGGTGAAGACTTAAAGCCTGAACAAGTTGAAGCGATCATTAACCTAGTGGTCGGCAGTGTCACGGCAATGAAGCCAGAATTTGTTTCTGTCATTGACCAGTATGGCCGTCTTCTTAGTGCGGATGTCGCTTCTGCGGAAGCCGGTAAAGTAAACGCGAAATATCTTGAATACCAGAAGAGTGTTGAAAAACAGATCATCCAACGCGCAGCAGACATGCTTACGCCGATTGTGGGGCCGAGTAACTTCCGCGTACAAGTCGCTGCCGATCTGGACTTTAGCCAAGTTGAAGAAACACAAGAAATTTTGGATAACGCACCGGTTGTGCGTAATGAGCACACCATTCATAACAACTCGGTTGATCAAATTGCGTTGGGTGTTCCTGGTTCTCTAAGTAACCAACCGCCAGTGACAGGATCTGGTGAAGTGGAAACGAACGATAGCCAAAACACGAATGCGCGATCTGAAGTGAATCGTCAATACGCTGTAGGGAGCAGTGTTCGTCGTACTCAATACCAACAAGGCCAAATAGAAAAGCTTAGTGTATCGGTTCTGTTGAACTCCAAAGCTTCGCCAGATGGTGTGGCGTGGAGTGAAGCCGATAAAGAGCAAATCTCAAACATGATCATGGATGCTGTTGGTATCTCTGCCACACGTGGTGACAGCTTAAGTTTAATGAGTTTCAACTTCACCCCAATTGAAATTGATGCTCCTCCTGCACTGCCGTGGTGGCAAGACCCTACAGTACAGCAGCCAATACGCTACGTTATTGGTGGCTTGTTAGGCTTGGCGATGATCTTCTTCGTACTGCGTCCATTAATCATGCACCTAACTGGCGTTGATAAACCTGTGCCTGAGCTAAATTTTGCTGAGCCTCAGGAAGAACCTGACTACGAAAACTTGCAAACGCGTGAAGAGCGCGAGCATGAAGAAGTACTTGATCGCCGCCTATCTGAAAAAGGCATCTCAGCCTCTTCAGGTTTAGATGTAAACAGCGACATGCTACCACCAGCAGGTTCGCCATTAGAAATTCAATTGAAACACCTACAGCTTATTGCTAATGAAGAGCCAGAGCGCGTAGCCGAAATACTGAAACAATGGGTAAACATCAATGAACACAGTTCTATCAAAGCAGACGCTTAGTTATGTTGAACAAACCGCGCTCGTGCTATTAGGCATGGGCGAGGATGCCGCAGCGAAGGTTTTGCAACACTTTAGCCGTGATGAAACCCAGCGTGTGACTCGTGCAATGGCGAAGTTAAATGGCATTAAGAGCGATTCTGCTCGTGGTGTTATTCAAACTTTTTTTGAAGATTTCCGTGAGCACAGCGGTATTCGAGGAGCCTCTAAGGAATACCTATCTAATACATTGCGTAAAGCATTGGGTAACGATTTGGCAAAAGGGTTATTAAATACCTTATATGGCGATGAAATTCGCAACAATATGCAGCGCTTACAGTGGGTGGAAGCAGAAACTCTCGCTCGTTTCATTGTGAACGAGCACCCACAAATGCAAGCAATTTTTCTAGCGTATTTGCCAGCAGACAGCTCTTCAGCGGTATTGAAGCACTTGCCACAAGATTACCATGACGAAATCTTGTTCCGTATTGCTCAATTGCAAGATATCGATCATCAAGTTGCCGTTGATTTGCATGAACTCGTTGAGCGTTGCATCGAAAAAGTATCCGCAAGTCAAAGCACGCCGTTATCAGGTGTTAAGCAAGCAGCAGATATCATTAACCGCTTTGAAGGTGACCGTGGTTCATTGATGGAAATGCTGAAGTTGCATGATGAAGATGTTGTTAATGCAATTGAAGAAAACATGTTCGACTTTATGGTTCTTGGCCGACAACGCGAAGAAACCATGGACATGTTGGTGCAGCAGATTCCGCTAGAGTTGTGGGCAGTCGCGCTAAAAGGTTCCGATATTACCTTACAACAAGCTATTAAGCGTTCAATGCCGCAACGTATGGTGAAAGCGCTAGAAGATGACATGGACGCACGCGGCGCTGTTGCGTTAAGTCGAGTTCAAAAAGCACGTCAAGACATCATGCAAATGGTACGTGAGCTGGATGAATCTGGTGAAGTTCAGCTGCTTCTCTATGAAGAGCCAACGGTGGAGTAAGGTCATGCTAGAGACAAAATCAAGTACTATGCGATTGCCTCCGAGCGGGTATCGTTTACACCGTTTTCCGCCTTTAGCGCAACCTAAGACTATCGAAGACGAATTCGGGCTAGATAACCAAGGCTGGCAAGAACCTCAAATAGATATCCAACAGCAACTTGAAGAAGGTTTTCAACAAGGTTTGCAACAAGGACATGAGGAAGGCTTACGCCAAGGTATCGAACAGGGCAAGCAACAAGGTCTGTTGGAAGGCCAAAAAGAAGGTTTCCAAAAAGGCTTTGTTTCCGGTGAACAGTCTGGAAAGCAAGGCTTTTTGGAGGCGGCGAAGCCTGTCAATGAACTTTTTCACGCCCTTTCTCGTTGGCAAGATGAAAAAGAACAGCAACAACGCCATATGATTTGTGAACTGGTACAAAAGGTAGCTCAGCAAGTGATTCGTGCCGAGCTCACTTTAATGCCTCAGCAGATCCTAGCTTTGGTGGACGAGACATTGTCTGCCATGCCTGGTAAAGCGGAAACAGTAACTGTGCATTTAAATCCGCAAGATTTAGAGCGCATTACTCACATCAATGCTGATTTGCCGCAATCTTGGAAACTGGTCCCTAATACGGAGCTTCCTATTGGTGGCTGTCAGTTAGTGACTGATGACGCAGAAGCGGATGCGAGCTGCGACTCTCGTTTGGAAGCCTGTATGGACAATGTAAAGCAACACCTTTTGGATGAAGTCAGTATTCCACAGGTAGAGTCTGAGCATGAGTAATACCCTAAGCAATGAACTATTAAGTGAGCGTTTGAGCGAAGCCTTGGCTTCGCTCGATTCAATCCCTGTTGCTCGCGTAACAGGGCGATTGATAAAAGTAAACGGCTTAATGTTACAAGCCGTAGGGTGTCGGTTTAAGCTTGAGCAGCGTTGTCTCGTAGAAACCGCGGAAGGCGATATGATCGAAGCGCAAGTTGTGGGCTTTGAACACACTATTGCTTACCTCATGCCTATCCGCCGTTTAGGCGGTCTGTTTGCAGGTGCAAAAGTCATCCCTCTTGATGGTGACAGTACCGTGCAGCTAAGCTCTCAGTGGTTAGGACGCGTACTGAATGGTTTAGGTGAGCCGTTAGATGACGGGGCACCGCTTAAGGGGGGAGATCGAGTTTCACTTGAACCAAAACCGATTAACCCACTGAAGCGACGCCCAGTTGATACACCACTCAACGTAGGCGTGCGAGCGATTAATGGACTATTGACGGTAGGCAAAGGCCAACGTATTGGTTTGATGGCTGGCAGTGGCGTCGGTAAAAGTGTGTTAATGGGGATGATCACCAAAAACACGGAGGCCGATGTAATTGTGGTCGGGCTTATTGGTGAGCGAGGCAGAGAAGTACGTGAGTTCATCGAGAGAAACTTAACCCCAGAAGCGCGCAAGAAAGCGATCATTATCGCGGCTCCTGCTGATGAATCCCCGCTAATGAGGTTAAGAGCGACACTACTTTGTCATCGCGTTTCAGAGTATTTCCGAGACCAAGGCAAAGACGTTCTACTTCTGATGGACTCTCTAACCCGATACGCCATGGCACAGCGCGAAATCGCTCTTTCGCTCGGAGAGCCTCCAGCTTCTCGTGGTTATCCGCCCTCAGTCTTCAGCGTGTTACCTCAACTCCTAGAGCGAGCGGGTAACAGTGAAAATCAACATGGTAGCTTAACGGCAATTTACACCGTATTGGCAGAAGGAGACGACCAACAAGATCCTGTTGTGGATTCCGCGCGCGCCATCTTAGATGGGCATGTCGTTTTATCGCGTCAACTGGCTGAGCAAGGGCATTATCCCGCGATAGATATCAACGCGTCTATTAGCCGTTGTATGAATACTTGTACGCAGGACGCACACAGCACGATTGCGAATAACTTCCGTCAAATGTACTCCAACTACCTTCAGGTTAAAGAGTTACTGCCATTAGGGGGGTATCAACCAGGACAAGATCCTGAGTTAGATCAATCTGTTGCTATGTATCCAAACTTGCGTGCATATCTACAACAAGCTGCCAATGAGTCTGTAGATTACCCAACCAGTTTGACCGAGCTCGCGCAGCTTTTTCAAAGTGCTTAATCAAATGGGAGTGACAAGGCTGAAATGAAATCCAAGTTAAAAGCCGTAGGCAAGTTACAGCAAATGGAAGAAAAACAGCGTGATCGTGTGGGTCAACAACTTGATGCCATGCGTCAGCGTCACTCCCATCTTTCAATGCAATTGGAACAGTTATCGGCGTTGAAAGGCCACGCTGGACAATCAACCCGAACCGGCCCGACGCTGACGAGCGCGGCTTTGATGAACTTTAATCGTGTTGACCAAATGCTACAAAGAATGCTTCGTCACCACGAGCAAGAGCAAGCCGTTATGCAAGCGGAATGTGCATCTGTACAGAAAACACTAGAACACAAGCACGCACGCGTTCAAGGGTTAGAAAAAGTGCTTGAACGTTGGCGTACTAAGCAGAACTATGAAAAAGCGAAAAAAGAGCAAAAGATGATTGAAGACATCATTAACTCTCGCGTTAAGCGCAAGATATTATGATGTCTTGTTGACGCAACTAGGAGCGCGAATCATTTCTGCGGTGTCTTAGCCAACCAAACCAGCCTCCAAGCATGATCAACCCTGATCCGAGAGCACCGCCGCCGCCGCTGCCGTTATCGTCAAAGCCCGACGTGTTAGTATCTTCTGGTTCAAAGCCGGAATCGCCTTCACTATGATAATCTTCTGTACTTGCTAAGAGGGCGTTATAACGAGTTTTCACTCCCGAACTGGTTTGGGCTTCAATCCACGTTGTATAATTTAGAACCTCAGTAAACACACTCGGAATCGCAGCAGATTCACAAACAGAAGAACCATAGCTAACAATACCGATTTGCTGATACATGCCATTATTGTCTTGATAAGTGAGAGGACCGCCTGAGTCACCGCGGCAGATACCAGTGTAGCTTCGCTCAGGAAATCCATTCGCACATAAACTTTCCTGAGCATTAAACCCTGTTACCAGCGAAGCGCATTGGGTGTCGGTAAGGGGTTTTACTTCTGCCCAGCGTAAATAGTTTGGCCCGTTTTCATCACTAGTCGAGGTCTGACCTAAACCGAATATCTGATAAACCGTCTTGCTGCTGTAGTCTCCAAAGTCTTGCGGTAAAGTGATGGATTGAACGTTATCGGTAATAGGGCGAGTCAATTCAAGGACAGCGATGTCATTAATCCATAAATCGCTAGGCACATAATCAGGATGAATCGTGATAGAGCGAACATCTTTGAATTCTTCAACAAACACGTCATTCATCGTAGGGTTTTTGACTAGCACTCGTAGATCGTTGATTGTCCACCCGTCAGTGAAAACGCTTGGTTCTACGCAGTGAGCCGCAGTTAAAATGAAACGGTCGTTTACAATGGTTCCCCCACAAATATTGGCAAACTGATTAGCGCCAGTTTTATGTAGAATAAGACGTGCAAAAAAAGGAAGTTGGTTTTGGGTCGCCTGCTGCCCTCCAATAATTGCCGTGGAGATCCCTTGTTCTGAAAGGCGGTTATCATTTTCTGCTTCTGCGGTCGCACTCAAAGATACTGCAAAACAGAGTGCGCTTAGCCATATTTGATACTGCTTCATAAACCATCCTTGGATGAAAAGTGCTCCTCTAACTTTATACTAGTTTTTCAGTGAATGTGCTTAACAAAAGTTTCTAATAGTTGAATGATTGTTGTAGCCAAGATCGCAACAGATGAAACGATTCAAGCTTTAGCTTGTGTGGCGGGCATACAAAGTAAAGCTGTTGATGAGGATTAATGACGGGTTCACCCAGCTCGATTAGCTGACCATATTTGATGTCATCCTTCACAAACAAGCGATGAGTGACCAATAACCCCAAACGACGAGTTGTGGCCTGGACGGCTTGTATCGACATGTTAAAAGTGATTGGTTTTTTATTTTTAGGTCGCTGGATACTCGTCGCGTCCAGCCACACGTTCCAGTCATTTTTTCTTCGTTCGTTAGTAACTTCAATGATGGGATACTGCTTTAAGAGTTGAGTGATGTTTGAGTCCTTTGTCTTCGCTATCAATTCAGGACTGCACACCAAAACCAGTTCATCTTCACTGAGCTTTTCGCAGTAGTAATCCTGCCATTCTTCGGGATTTCCATGCACCAAGGCCGCGTCGATACCTTCTTGTTCTAAATTGAATCTGCCAGACAGGTTTGATAAACGAACGTCTAATTGAGGAGCAAACCCTTGTAAATCTGACATTCGAGGAATCCACCAGTGAAGAGCCAATGAGTTCACCATATTGAGCGTAACACGTTGCAAGTTCTGATCTTGGATGAGTGCTTCCGTTGCATCGACAATTTGCTCTAAAGCGGGTGCCACCTTTCTGTAATACTTTTTACCGTCCGCATTGAGTTGAACTTGTCTGCCTATGCGATCAAACAGAGGCTTGTTGACTTGACTCTCCAGCGATTTAATCGCCTGACTTACGGCTGAGTGGCTCACACTTAATATCTGTGCTGCTTCTGTCATGCTGCCAGACTCAGCTACTGCAACAAATGCGTAGATGGACTTTAAGGGGACTAGTTTCCGCATAATTTAAAAACCGTAGCTGGTGATAGATAAGTTAAACTGTAAGTTTTTCTTACATCAATGGTTAATATTACTCGCTATTTGCGATGAGTGATGCCTTTTAAAATGCTCCATATATTAAGGAGTATTGAATGAATGCTGTAAATAAATCTATCCTTTTCATGTTGATGTCTACGTTAAGCTTATCTGTTACTGGACTGTTAGCAAAGCAGTTGTCAGGCGAACTTTCCGTCACACTATTTAGCTTCTTACGTTTTTTGGTGCCTGCGCTTATCTTGCTTATCTTACTTCGTGTGAAAAACCTTACCTTTCCTAAAGCGGGCACGCTAAAGCCTATTTTATTGCGAGCTTTTTGTATCGGTTTGTCACAACTTTGCTTTATCGCGTCATTACAAACGTTAACGCTCGTTGAAGGGGTCGTTTTGTTTGCTACTGGCCCATTATTTATTCCCTTGGTTGAAAAGCTGTTCATGAGGGGGCGCATTCGTGTTTCAACATTGGCGGCTTTAGCAATGGCGTTCACTGGTGTGGTTATGTTGGCGGGCGGTGGAAGTGAGATTACATGGCGAGCGGATTTATTGCTCGGCTTGGCTGGTGGACTCTTCAATTCTGGTTCTCAGCTTACGTTATATAAAGTGAGTAAAACAAATATGTCGCCGCTAGAAATCAACTTTTGGGCGTTTGGTTTTGCTGCCGTATTTCTGTTGCCGCTAACTTTGTTTAATGACTTCGACGCGTTACTTAATATGAGTGTTATGGCGCCTGAGATTTCTTCAAATACGCTGTGGATCGGTATGATGTCTCTGATGATCATTAACACCCAAGTTTTTCGCTCCAAAGCATATAAACTGGCAAGCAGTGGCTCTCAACTTTCGCCACTCATTTTTACTAACTTATTGTTCACTGCGGTTTGGCAGAGCCTGTTTTTTGAAGACCGAATGAGTCAAAGTCAAATTGTTGGGATGAGTTTAATAGTGCTCGCAATCATACTGAACACATGTTGGGTTCGTTTTACGGCGCATCGCAGTGGCGGTTTACAAGCGAGAACTTCTTAGTCTGTCGGAAAATGAAGGGGGCAGGTAGATAAATTGGTCGTGTGCTTTGATTTTTCCTGAGTATGGGCTAGCGTCAAGAAAGGTTCAGGGAGAGAAATCATGCTTACGCTAAATTATTACGTCGAAATTTCGGCGACACCGCAACGAGTGTGGGAAGTGCTAACCGATGTTGAGTTGTATAAACGTTGGGCACAAGCCTTTTCACCGCAGTCTCAATTTGAAGGAGCTTGGGAAGAAGGAGGTGGCATCACTTTTTTTGATCCAGATATGGGCGGGACAAGGGCGATCATAGATACGGTGCTACCGCTTCAAAAACTTGAATTTCATCATGTTGCCATTTTTAATCCGGATAATCGTCAACAACTCGATGCTGACCTAGCATCTAGGTGGATCGGATCGCGAGAGATCTACCAGATCGATACCAACAACGATCGTTTACTACTCAATGTTACCATTCATACTCACAACGACTTTGTTTCTATGTTTAATCACGGATGGGAAAAAGCCTTACCCTTGATAAAAGCCATTAGTGAAGAGCAAGCTTAGGGTTCTTGCTTATCTTGGGCTGACGATGCGTTGCCTGAAGGTATACAATAGCCGCCAATTTGCGCACCAAGAGAGTTGATGATGGAATTTAAGGTTGATACCCACACGCATACGTACGCCAGCGGCCACGCTTATAGTACGTTGATTGAAAACGCGAAATCGGCAAAAGAGAACGGGCTGGATATGTTCTGCACGACCGATCACGCTGAATCAATGCCGGGTGCGCCTCATTACTGGTTCTTCTCTAACCAGAAAATTCTTCCGCGCTTTCTTGAAGGCGTTGCGATTATTCGTGGCGTTGAATCTAACATCATGAACACCAAGGGTGAGATCGATATTCCAGATAGCGTTGATCGCAACTTGGATTGGGTGATTGCTAGCTTTCATGAGCCTGTGTTCCGCCCAGCAGATAGTGCTACGCACACTGAAGCGCTGTTGAACATCATCAAGAATGGTCGTGTTGACGCGCTAGGCCATTTGGGTAACCCCAACTTTGACTTCGATTTTGAAGCCGTATTGAAGTGCGCTAAAGAGCACAATGTCGCGATTGAAATCAATAACACCACATTGAAAGGCAACAGCCGTGTCGGTAGCGTAGACCGTTGCCATGAAATTGCACAAATCGGTAAAGAGCTCGGTGTCTTCTTCACTACAGGCAGTGATGCGCACTTCTGTCACGATGTGGGTAACCTGAGCTTGGTGGGTGAGTTAATGGATAGAGTCGGTATCGATAGCTGCAAGGTTATTACTCACTCAGCACAACAATTCTTGGCCTTCTTAGAGCTGCGTGGCCGTATGCCAATTGCAGAGTATGACGAGATTCGCAACGCATAAACTTGATTACATTTTTGGTTATGCAAGTGTTAAGGGATTGCTTTACACTGCTCGCATTAAAAAGCCGACTCAGAATTCGGCATTCAATGGAGAAGTGAAGATGTTACGTCCTTTAGTGTTGGGGTGTGTAATTGCGTTAGGCTCAACGTACGCAATGGCAGAAGCCGTCGACTTAAAACAAAACATGAAGCAGATGAAGATGGAATTCAAACAGGCGGCAGAAGCGTCTGATGTTGAAACCATGAAATCTGCGATTGATAGCTTGCAAGCGCTCGTTGAACAATCTAAGCGTGGTAATTACCCACCAGAGAAGTTCAATATCTACCTAGAAGGCTTTAACAAGCTGACGGTAACGCTAGATAAGATTGAAGCGGATCTTGATGCAGGCAAGCTAGAAGAAGCGAAAGACCAACTGCGTGAAATCGATAGCCTTCGTGAAGAGTACCACGACAAACGCAACCCAAGTATCTGGAGCAAACTGTTTAGCTAACCGTTTATCCAACTTGAAGAAATGTCCATCAGCCTGCCACTTCGGCGGGCTTTTTTGTGCCTGTCAATCGAGGTATTCAAGAAAACCTGTGAGGTAGCAGCCACTTATTGATCCTGTTTTTGAGCTACCACTCAGAATTAGTTACGCTGTGTGAAATTTGTTAAGTCACCGTTATGCGTAGATTAATTCCTTTTTACCGCTCGATGTTATTTGCTAGTGCTCTCAGTTGGGTGCTAGTGACGCTGATGCCTGTTATCAATGCTCATGGTAACAGCATGGGCGTGTGGGCGACGCTATGTACGCTTAACGGTTTTGAGTTGGTTCAAATAGAAGAGGGCGACAATTCTGTCAGCCACAAAGGTAAGCCTTGTCCTTTTAGCCACTTCTCGACTTTTCATCACGATGCACTTCCAACGACACCAATACTCTCAAGACTGAGCTTGGTGATTTCTGACAGCTACGCTTATTTGGCTCTAAGTGTGCGATTTGAAACACCAGTTCCTCGAGCGCCGCCAGTTTCCCTTTTCTCATAACAATAACCATTACAAGTAAAGTCACATAACACTGCCACTTCGAGCAGTGGTACTCCTGAATCTAAGTCAAATAGCACCGCATACGAATGCGTATGTGCAGGATGCGTTTGGCTGAATTTGGGTGTTCAAGAATGAAAAAAGGAAAATACACATGTTGAGAAACTCGGCAAAGCCTCAACTCAAGGAAGCCTCACGCGCAAAATCCATCTACTTTATGACGTGGCGATGGCACTTCTACGCAGGTTTGTTCGTCATTCCATTTATGCTCATGCTTTCCCTCACGGGGTTGGTGATGTTGTTTGATGATGAAATCGAACTGGCTCGATACGAAGCGACATTACAAGTTTCACCACAAGAGCAAATGGTTCCTGTCTCTGCACAATTGGAAACCGTAAAGCAGGCGTATCCCGATTTTAATGTCACTCAGTTTGTACCTGCTAAAACGGCCGATATTGCCAACCGATTCTCGATTCAAAACCAAGAAGGCAGCTCGCTGATTGTTGCAGTAAATCCTTATAAAGGAGACGTACAAGGCACCATTAATCGTGGTGACAGCATTTATGAACTGATGAACAGCATTCACGGCACGTTGCTCATCGGCGACCTAGGCGACCGTTTGATTGAAATCGCCGCAAGTCTGGGGATTTTGCTGTTGGTGTCTGGTTTGTACCTTTGGGTACCTAGAGACAACGCCAGCCGCGCCGGTTTTTTGAAAATTCGCTTTAACAATGGCCCTCGAATTTTGATGCGTGACATGCATGCGAATTTAGGTGGCGTGCTGTCGATTGTTCTGTTGTTCTTTTTGATTTCAGGTTTGTCGTGGGCAGGGATCTGGGGGGCGAAAATGGTGCAAGCTTGGAATACCTTCCCAACCTATTACACATGGGGTGAGAAACCGGAATCCACGCTGACACATAAAGATCTTAACCATGGTGCATCAGAAGAGATGCCATGGAACTTAGAGCTTGCTGCTGTGCCAGAGTCGAAAGATAAGCCCGCTCATGATCATGCCAATATGAAGGAAGAGACGGCATACGCAGGCAACCATGATGCGCTCTCCATTGATGATATCATCCTCAAGGCTGAAATGTTGGGCTTCACTGGCTATAAGCTGTTTTTGCCACGCTCTGAGACGGGCGTTTACACCGTTGCAGCTAACTCTATGGGCGGCGATATTTCCGACCCAAGACAAGATCGCACCAGCCACTTTGACCAGTATTCCGGTCGCTTGTTGGTGGATGTAACGTGGCAAGATTACAGCCTATTTGCCAAGTTCATGGCGGCAGGTGTGTCATTGCATCAAGGTGATGTGAGTATATTGAACAAAGTACTCAACGTAGTGTTCTGTTTGGCGTTCATCTTAATCTCAATCACAGGTGTGGTGATGTGGTGGATTCGTAGACCAAGTCGCAGTGCCGCATTGGGCGCGCCACCTAAGTTTCAACAAGACAGTATTTGGAAGCTTGGCTTAGTAACGTTAGTGATATTGTGTCTCGCGTTCCCGATGGGCGGTTTGGCAATTGTTACGGTTCTCGCACTGGATTGGCTGTTGTTCAACCGCGTTGAGAAACTGAAAACGGCGTTGAATTAGTAACAGACAAAGAATGGAATAATAAAAGAGCCAGCGAAGTGCTGGCTCTTTTTATTTCTGGTAAATCTCCAGCGGTAAGCCATCTGGATCTTGGAAGAAGGTAAAGGCTTTGCCTGTGAATTCGTCAATACGAATTGGCTCAACTTCAACGTCATTCGATTCTAGGTAGGCTTTTATTTGCTCAACATTATCAACCAAAAACGCGAGATGTCGTAGCCCTTGTGCTTCAGGAAAGCTCGGTCTCTCTGGTGCGCCCGGAAAGCTAAACAGTTCAACTTGGCTGCCGTCAGGTAAAGCGAGGTCAAGCTTGTATGAGTCTCTGGCTTCACGATAGTTTTCAGCAATGACTTTTAACCCCAACACTTCAGTGTAAAAGCGTTTTGACCTTGGGTAATCGCTGCAAATGATCGCGACGTGATGAATGGCATTAAACATGGTTAGCCTCTTCAAGCATGGCTCGTATCCTCAAGCATGGCTAGTGTCCTCGGAGACTAAATGCTCCTTAACGAAGTCGATAAACACGCGCAGACGAGCGGGCATGTATTTGGTTTGCGCATACTGCATCGCGATAGCGCCGTGGTAGTTACTCTTGATCATCCAATCCGGCAATACTTCCACCACTTCCCCTTGCTCTAATGCGTCTTTGATCACGAAGTCATGGAAGATTCCAATTCCCAAGCCAGACTTAACCCCATTCAAGCGCATTTGAGAATGGTTGACGGCGTAGCGTCCACTTACGGCAATGGAGTGGAAAGCTTCCTCTTTAAAGAATGACCAGATGTTGTCTTTGTCGTTCTCGGCAAGGTAAATGCAGTCGTGCTGCTCAAGCTCAGTGGGATGCTCAGGCATACCGTGTTTGGTGAGGTAATCTGGAGAGGCACATAAAACGAGATTGGTCTTGCTGATCTCCTTGAGTACCAGGTTCTCATCGGGTTTGTCGGTGAGCTTGAATGCGACATCAATTCCTTGGCGGAACAGATCGATCTCACCATCTGCTGCACGCAGCTTAAGCTGAATATTTGGATAACGTTCTAGGAATGGCAACACAAACGGTTGAAGCACCGAATTAAGAAATGCTTCAGGGGCTGCTACTGTGAGTGCGCCTGTTGGCTCAGCATGATCTTCTGCAGATAACTCAACGGCTTGCTGCGCGGCATTCACCATTGCTATGCTTTGGTCGTAAACCTTTTGCCCTGCTTGAGTGATGATCAACTTACGAGTTGTGCGCTCAAACAGTTTCACCGAGAGGGCTTGTTCCAATCGTGTGATCAACTTACTTAAAGCCGATGGCGTCACGCCGAGTTGTTTGGCTGCAGCGGTAAAACTGCCTTCGTTTACCACTAAGATAAACGAAGCAAGATCAGGAAGTAGGGCAATGAGTTTTGGATTAACCATAATTGTTCGGTTCTGCGCTGCGGAATAACGATATTGTCTGGTACGGTTTCACGAGGTTCAAGTGTCACCGTCTCGCTTTAACGATATTTTGCCAAAAATGCATTGAGTTCAGGCAAGCCAGATTCACCAGTATGGTATTGCTGCCAACAGTGATAAATGGCCGTTTCGTGGTCTGCAATCAACTCGATAGCTTCTCGCTCAGCGATTGAATACTGCTGTGAAGCTTTCACTTCTTCATGCCACTCTCGATACTTGACCTCATAAGGTTCTACCCATTTCAGAAGAGTCGCCACCAACTCTTGCCATGGTAAATCAATCCATTTGGTTGCATCTTCCAAGCCTTTATCCAGCATCTCTTGGTATCGACTTTCTATATCCATCCCATTTTTCAGCAGTACAGGTTTGAGCTTTTCTGCGGTGAGTTCTTCCACTTCAATCAAGATTTGCCACAGCGTTTGTTGTTCACTTTGGGCGTAATGGCTCAAGTAGTGGTTGAAAAAAGCGATGCCGTAGATTTCGCCATAGTAGGCAGACAGAACGTTATGAATCATGGTGAGAATCGTGATTTAAACAGGGAATACCGCATTGTAGGAGGGGAAAGCGCGAAGTGTAAACACCTGATTAAGAGTAAAAAAGTGCTGCTGACAGAATTCGAACAGAACTTGTGAGAATTTTATGAGAATTCGATGAAGTTGCTGATAGATTTGCTCGTCATTCTTAGAGGCAAGAACGCAAAACGTTCGAAACGTAATGCTTAACCTACTCAAGTCACGAACAAAGAAGTAAAGCCGTATACATGGGCTTGGGTAGTTCAACCCTCATTAAAGGATGGAATCACAATGAAAAAACGTACCCAACTCGGACTCGTCATGACTTCAGTCGCTATGGCACTAGGCTCTGCATCAGTGAATGCGGCGGAATTGGAAATCACCGTGACAAACGCAACCAAAGGCATCTACTTTACGCCTCTTATTGTTGCTGCACATGGCTCTGATCTTCAAATGTTCAGAACGGGTCAAGCAGCAACGCCAGAACTAGAAGCAATGGCAGAAGGCGGTGATATCTCTGGTCTTGCTAGTGTGATTGGTAACGCTGGTGGTGCGGTGGTTGAGAACCCTGCTGGTGGTATTTTGAATCCGGGTGTGGCAACCACCTTCACCTTGGACAGTGGCGACCACGGTTATCTTTCTCTGAGCGCGATGTTGCTGCCAACCAATGATGGTTTTGTCGGTCTGGATAGCTGGAAGATCCCAACGGAAGCGGGTACATACCGAGCAACGCTAAGAAGTTACGATGCCGGTACAGAAGCGAACGATGAACTTGCGTCTAGCATGCCAAACCCACCTTTCATTACCTTTGGTACTGGCGGCACAGGCGTTGAAGCAACAGTAACTAACGACAAAGTTCACGTGCATCCGGGTAACCTTGGTGATAGCGATCCAACCGGCGGCATCAGTGACCTAGACAGCAGCAGCCATCGTTGGTTAAACCCAGTTGCAACCATCACAATCGTTGTGAAGTAAGGGGGATGTATGAAATACAGAATCTTACTATTAGCAGCTTCAGTCGGCTTGCTCGCCGGTTGTCCAAGCGATGATGATAATGACGTAGTGAAATCGTACCGCTACACCGTCAACGTGGCGAACTTGACTGCGAATCAACCTATGTCTCCGCTCGCGGTACTCACTCACAATGCTGACTACCAATTGTTTGAAATTGGACAAGCCGCATCTGTTGAACTTGAGCATCTTGCTGAAGGCGGTAGTAACGCCGAGCTGATTGAATTGATGAACAGCAATGACAGTGTTTACCAAGGTATTTCGGGTAATGGATTGGTGTTGCCGGGTGCATCGGACGAAGTCACCATTACGGTTGACCCTAGTCGTTACGGTTACTTGTCTGTGGCGTCTATGTTCGTGAATACCAATGATGCCTTTGTTGGCGAAACGGGGCTATCGCTCAAATCGCTCGCAGTGGGTGAAAGCTACGAAATGAGCATGAACGTTTGGGATTCCGGCACAGAGCTGAACGATGAACTTGCTGCAACCATTCCGGGCCCAGCAGGTGGCGGTGAGGGTTTCAATGCCGCTCGTAATGACAGTAATGACGTTGTTGCATTCCATGCGGGTGTTGTTAGCCAAGATGACGGATTAGCAAACTCAGCACTTTCTGCGAACTATCGTTTCCTTAACCCAGGTGCGAAAGTCACCATCACTCGAGTCGAGTAACACAGGCTCCGATGACGTCTCCTTTCCAAAGCGCTTGTAGCCGAGCGCTTTATCCCTCATGGCGTCATCGGAACCTTTTTTGAAAGAATTTCTAATTTGTTCCGGTCATGTGCAAAGTGAGGATACTCGAAGGCAAGGAAAGGACCATGGAACAACAGGCAATCAATTTAGTCGCGAACATCTTGTTGGTGGAAGATGACGATGATTTGGCAGAACTGGTTCAGATGCATCTTAAGTTTCAGGGACACCAAGTGTCGCGAGCCACAAATGTCGCCGATGCTAAAACGCAATACCAGCAACAACCCTTTGATTTATTGATCCTTGACCGAGGTTTGCCAGATGGTGATGGTCTAGACATCTGCCATTATTTGCGTCAGCAACAAGATTGGAGCCCAGTGCTTATGCTGACAGCCAGAGACGGTGAAATGGATAAGGTTGACGGTTTAGAAGCAGGCGTTGATGACTACATCACTAAGCCATTTAGCGTATTAGAATTTCAAGCACGAGTGCGAAACGTGCTGCGCAGAGTCAGCCAAACCGCTGAAGCAAAGGTGGCAGATGAAGTCCTCGATGATGCGATGGATTTTGGCCCGCTGAGAATCATTCCGGAGTTGCACCAAGTATCCTTAAACGACAAGGATGTCACGCTCACCGCGACAGAGTTTACTTTGCTGCAGTTTCTCGCGACTCGTCCGGGCAGAGTCTACAGTAAAGATGAATTGCTCGATCACGTTTGGAACACCAGTCATTCTGGTTATCACCACACGGTGTGTAGCACCATAAATCGTTTACGCAGCAAGTTGTCGTTGTCTGATTCTGATCATCACTTCATCCAAACCGTGTGGGGTGTTGGATATAAGTTTCAACCAAGACACTAATGCAAGAAAGTAAGTCAAAACATCAAGCCAAGACAGTAAGTCGGCAGTTGTTTTCACCATCATTTTTCAATCATCACGGGTGTTGCAAAAACACCGCTGTTTAAGGAGGCGATAGGATGAGCTTCAAATCTCGCTTAGTGGTATTTACTAGCTTGTGGTTCTGTCTCGCGGCGGTGGTGATTGCACTGACTTACAATTGGCAAAAAGAAACCATTGAGTTACGCACCAAGCAAAGCCTGCATAAAGAGCTAGCCAGCCACATGCGTGATGATAATCCGCTGATGATCGGAACGGATTACAACCCTAAAGCGCTCAAGTCGATTTTTCACACGCTCATGCTGATCGGCCCTGATTTTGAAATCTACTTCCTCGATAGCCAAGGCAATATCACCACTCATGCAGCACCGGAAGGGGCGGAGATCATGGGGAAGGTGGATCTCAATCCCATTAAGCAATTCTTAAATGACCAGCCTTTTCCTATTTTGGGTGAAGACCCACGTAATCGTGGTGAACACAAAGTCTTTTCTGTCGCCGCGATAGAGGAATTAGGCTCTACGGTCGGTTATCTCTACGTGGTGATTGGCAGTACCCGACATGACGCCATTGCCAATGCTCAAGTCGATACTCCTTATATCGCGCTGGCAGGATTGGTCTTAGTCTCCATTTTAGGCTTTGCTCTTGGGGCTTATGTGCTGGTGAAACGTAGCCTATTGAACCCGATTGAGCGTGTGACCAAGCAACTTCAACAGCAAGCCGAACATGATTTCCGCCTGCAACCTGATTTTACTCACCAAGTGCCGGAGCTCGTGCCGATTGCGCACTCTTATCAGATGATGGCGAAGCACATTCAGCAACAGTTTTTACAGTTGGAGTATCAATCGTCTCATCGTCGTCAAAGCTTGTTGCAGCTTAGTCATGATTTAAAAACGCCGTTATCGAGCGTGCTGGGCTATTTGGAAACGTGGCGTTTGCAACATCCGGAATCCGATCCTTTGATTGACGTTGCTTTCCGAAATTGTGAGAAGCTCTCAACTCAACTGCATTCTTTATTAGACGCCGCACGCAAAGAAGCTCCAATGCCAAATTACGAGTACCGCCCCGTAGATCTGGGCGCTTTGATGGCAGAATGTGCTGAAACGATGCAGAGCCAGTTTTCTCGTAAAGAAGTGGTATTGAAAGTGGATATCGATAGCGAAATCCAAACCGTGGGTGACAAGGGGCTATTGGAGCGATTGGTATTGAACCTGCTTGAAAATGCATTGCGCCACAGCCCAATCGGTTCAGAAGTGCATTGCCAAGCGCATTTGAGTGAGGATAAGTCGCGTATCCATTTTACCTTCGTCAATCACATCGAGAAAGAAGCGGAGGGCGGTTCTTTGGGGATCGGGACGAAGATTGTCCAATCGATCTTAATGCTTCACCACAGCTACCTTGAGACCAATGCAACCTCCTCTCAGTATCAACAGAAGTTCACACTTCTCGCAATCTAAAGAGAAGTGTGAGACATAAGTTAATGTTTATTCAATAACACCACATACGACGCGAGCGCCGCCACCACCTAGCTTACTTGGGTGATCGGAGTGATTGTCACCACCTGCATGGATCATTAACGCTCGACCTTTTAAATCCGATAATTTTAGGCGAGGAGCGACAACGGGCTGATTGGCATTGCCGTCCATGTCCACATAGAGTGGAGGCAAGTCGCCTAAATGATTGTCATCGGTCCAAGGATAGCCATGCTTCCCTGTGTTGTTAGGATCATAATGGCCACCTGCTGCGCCGCCTAATACGGTTTTGTCATCCTTTTCTATGCTATCGCAAGATGGATTAGTGTGAATATGGAAACCGTGCACACCTGCTGACAAACCTGATAATTGAGGCGTAAAAACAACGCCATAATCACTTTGTGAAATCTCAATGGTACCCGCACTCTCATTGGTGTTGAGAGCAGTCATTTCTACCGTTTTTGCTAGCGCGTTAGGGGCGGCGACAAGAGCGGATGCAACTGAAATGCATAGCAATCCTTTTAACATGGGACCTCCTTCTTTTAGGGTGTACGCTCAAGCACATATTGGTGAAAACCTGTTTTACTTATGTCTGTTGAGCGGTGAGTTTATGTCATAGAGTGATGTGTATCACTTTATGGTCTTAAACTGATATCTCGATCCGAAATCAGCTTTCTTTTATTTAGTCTTAACATGTTGAGATCGTTAAGATATAAAAAGAATAGACGCCAATCTTAAAATAGCCTGAATATTTTTAAATTAACGCAAAGTTAAATTTTAATGACTTTATAACAAAGCTCATAATTGTTTTATAAAGAATTTGGTGGAATTGTCCGCAATAAAGAATAATCAAATTAACGAATATATTAATGTGAACATTGTTGTTTATAGATTTGTGGTCAAACTGTTGCTTATATCATCAAATAAGATAAAAAATTGGAACTAAAGTCACTTAATGGCAGAGGAAAAAATTAAACTCTGATTGTAATGGGTAATAATGTTTTAGTAACAGATAGTTACGCACTTAAAATTAATAATATGGCTAATTTCCGACAAGGATTGAAAAAGATGAAAGACAAGGAATCTATTCAGACTAATAGCAGCCGCCGTAATTTTCTGAAAGGCGCAACAGGAGCTGTTGTTGCTGGTGTGAGTGCTTCCGCTTTCTCAGGCGTAGCTCAAGCACGAGAACAGAAAATTGATTGGAGCAGCCGCGGGCTAGGTAGAAAACACGATAAGCGCTTCTGGCGTAAAGTGCGAAGACAGTTCGTTTTGGATAAACGAACCACTTACATGAACATTGGTACAACAGGTTCAATGCCAAAACATGTTCTTGAAGATTACGAGCATAACAACAAGCTGGTGGCTAAATACCCTTGGGATATGAAAGGCAAATTTGGCTCTTGGCCGTATGTTTCTGAGATGGTTAAAGACGTCGCACCAGGTTTTGGTGCTAACCCAGAAGAGATCATTCTCAGCCGCAACACTACTGATGGCTTATGCTCGATCATTAATGGCTTACACTTTGAACCAGGTGATGTGATTCTAACGACACACCATGAACATATTGCTGCAACATCACCTATGAACGTAGCGAAACATCGTTTTGGTGTGGATGTGGTAGAAATTCAACTACCAGTATTTACTGGTACCGAAAACGTTTCTGAGCAAGATTACATTCAAGCGTTCCGAGACGCGCTTGATGCGAATCAAAACGTTCGCCTAATTGTTTTCTCTCATATCACATACAAAACAGGAACCGCGCTACCAGCAAAAGCCATTTGTGCTTTAGCAAAAGAGTATGGTGTACCTACTCTTGTTGATGGCGCGCATACGGTCGGTATGTTTGACCTTGATTTCCACGATATGGATTGTGATTTCTATGCAGGATCTGGTCATAAGTGGCAGTGTGGTCCGGGCGCGACGGGTATTCTGTATGTTCGTGATAACGGTAACCGTTTGAATGAGTATTGGAGTGACCGAGAGAACCCGTTATGGTTGATCAACTCCTCACTTTCTCATGCTGATTACCTGGGTAAACAGCTGCAAATGCAATACATTGGTAACGATAACTATCCTGCGAAACAAGCACTAGTTGATAGTTGCAAAATGTGGGATGAGATTGGTCGAGACCGTATCGAAGAGCGAGTTGTAAGCCTTGGTAGTTTATGTAAAACCTTGCTTCAAGAGTACTTACCACAAGCCAAAATGTATTCACCAAACGTGGAAGGCTTAACCAGTGGCTTAACGACGGTTAACCCGTTCTCCGATGTAACTAATGAAGAGATACTGACGGAATTCCGAGATCGTTTACGTGAAGAGTATGGTTACATCATCCGTACGACTAGCTTTAAGCTGCATAAGGATGATGACTTTGATACTTACGCGCTGCGTATCTCTACGCATTTGTTCCATGACGAACAAGATGTGGAAGGGCTCGTAGTGGCGATGACGAATTTGTATTACTCGTCGTTCTAACATCGTTGTTTATCACTCAAGCGCCCATTATTGGGCGCTTTGTGAAAGGTAAGGATATTATTATGTCAGTCATAACATTCAAAAGAACTTTAGCGACGGTGGCGCTCATGGTTACCTCTGTTGCGTCGTCTGCCGCTTGGTCAGACGATTTACAACAAATCCGTGAACGTGGTGTACTGCGTCACATTGGTGTCCCGTACGCTAACTTTGTCTCCTATATTGAACAAGGTGAAGTGGAAACTTTGACTGGCTTGGATGTAGAGATAATAAAAGGTTTTGCCAAGTCGTTAGGTGTTCAGTACCAGTATGTTCCAGCACAGTGGAGCGACGTGGTTGGTAAGTTGACAGGGCAAAATGTGCAATATCACAACAAGCAGGCTGTTGTCGGAGAAAGTGTTCCAATTGAAGGCGATTTGATCGCAAATGGCGTTACTATTCTTGATTGGCGTTCTGAGGTTGTCGATTTTTCACAAGATTATTTTCCTTCAGGTGTATGGTTGGTTTCCAGATCCGACTCTAGTCTGAGCCCGATTAAACCAAGTGGGTCGGTCGATGAAGATGTTAAAAACGTCAAGCAGCTGATCGATGGTCGCGAAGTGTTAGCTTTAGAACATTCTTGCTTGGATCCTAACCTTTATGACTTATATGACACAGGTGCAAAAGTTATATTACCTGATGGGGCGCGTCTCCTTAATGAGATGGTTCCAGCGATAATGAAAAATGATGCGGAAAGCACATTATTAGATGTTGCGGATACGCTAATTGCCCTCGAAAAATGGCCGGGCGAAATAAAAGTCATTGGCCCTATATCTGAAAATCAAAAAATGGCTGTTGCATTCCGTAAAAATTCCCCTGAATTACGCAAAGCATTTGATCGTTATTTAGACTCGATAAAAAAAGACGGTTCATACGAAAAACTAGTAAAAAAATACTATCCATCTATTTACTACTTTTATAACGATTACTTTATAGAAGATAAAAAGAAAGTCCGATGAATAAGGCCGTTAAAAAATTTTCCAGTAAAAGATTTATTACAATAAGCGCAATATTAGTTTCAATTTACTTAGCTATGCTTATTACTGTGACTAGCGTAGGTCAAAATAAATTAAAAGAATCTCAATACAGAGAACTAGATTTAAAAGTAAAAAGTTATGCAAGCACACTCGATAATTTATTTACCATAGCGAGTGAAGATGTTGATAATCTAGCTACAGATAAAACAATACAAACATTCTTTGGTAATTTAGCTTCTGGCATGTCAATGGAGTATGGATTAGGTGCCAGTTTAATTAATTTAAAGCGTCGCTTCGATGAGAAGATAGACAGTAAGCTAATTAATAGCAGCCAAATCTATAAGAAGCTCACGCTAGTAGGCAGTGATGGAGTCACCATTGTCACCACTGGATCTGAAAACCTTGCCGAGCACAAAATGGACATACAAACCTTAATGACTCAACACGGGCATCCCGAAGAGGTTTGTGCGACGCGATACAATGATGACGTTCGCATTCAAGTCATTAAGCAAGTTAAGTTCTCCGGAAAGCCTGTTGCCTTTTTAATTGCCGATCTTAATAAGAATATTGTTATTGACCAACTTACTAACCAAGAACACGAAGATAGTTATAGCCGAATGGTGCTAAAAATAAAAGACGTGGAAATGGTTGTATGGGATACCATAAATAAAACACCTTCTCACAATAAGGATGAGAACTATTTCGTTTCTGAGGCTGTAGACGGAAAAATTTACTTTGAAGTGCCTGTGGATAAACATCACTTCAAATTGATGGCGTGGTTCGAGCCTTTGAGTGAACGAGATATATTTACATCACGGCTCTTTATTATTGGTTTGAGTATTCTGGCCGTTATGATCGTCATTGCTTTATGTTATGCATTCATCACGAACAATAATAGGATTGAATTGAAAATTAAGCTTGAGGAAGAAAAAAAGCGTAAAGATATTCTTTCTCAACAGAATAAAAAATTAACGAACGAAATTGAACGCCGAAAAGCGTCTGAAAAAGAACTCGCCTTCCAAGCTAAATATGACACATTAACTAATTTGCCTAATCGTAGTTATGGTTCCGAGCGATTGGCTTTGGAGTTAATTAGGGCATCGCGTAGTGGGTCTAAAGTTTTGGTGATGTTCATCGACTTAGACCACTTTAAGCAGATTAACGATTCAATGGGACACTTTGTTGGGGATGAAATCCTTAAACTCAGTGCTCAGCGACTGTATCAAGTCGCGAGAAAAACAGACTTATTGGCGAGAATTGGTGGGGATGAGTTTTTACTCGTCATCCCTGATTTGCCTGATAATGATACTGCAAAGCGAGTTGCTTCAAGTGTACTTTCGGCGTTTAACGATCCGTTTGTTTGGAACAACCATGAATTCTTCTTGAGTAGCAGCGTCGGAATGTCTGTGTTCCCGGATGATGGAGACAACGCTGAGCAGCTTCTTGCATGTGCAGATATGGCAATGTATCGGGCGAAACAAGATGGGCGTGATGGCTTTTGTTTTTATAACCATAATATGAACCAAGACTTGCAACGCTACTTAGATCTGGAAAATCGTCTGAGAAGTGCGATCTCCAATCAGTTGTTAGAGCTGTATTATCAGCCAATTATTGAGCTGAGTAGTGGTAAAATCGTAGGGGCAGAAGCGCTAATGCGTTGGAATGATGACAAGTACGGATTCGTAAACCCTGAAGAGTTTATCTCTATTGCAGAGAAAAATGGTTTAATTCATCAAATTGGTGAGTTTGCTATTCAACAAGCGTGTCGACAAGCGGCACAATGGCAGAGTCTGACTCCGTTGTTTGTTTCTGTAAACTTTTCTAGTGTTCAATTTAGGTACTGCGAGCGCTTACTTACGTTTATTAAACACAGCCTTGAGGAGTCTGGTCTTCCGTCAGATAAGTTCGATATTGAAGTGACAGAAAGTCTCCTCTTCAATCACGATTCTGAGCTATTAGACATGCTTAATAACTTACGAGCGTTAGGCACCAAACTTACTATTGATGATTTTGGTACTGGTTATTCTGCGCTGAGTTACTTGCAGAAGTTTCCGTTCGACCGCTTAAAAATTGATCGTAGCTTTATGCAAAATATGTTCGAGAACGACTCAGACCGCGAGCTTGTGAACGTAATCATAGCAATGGCAAAAGCGCTGGATCTTAAGATCGTCGCAGAAGGCATCGAAGAACAGCGTCATGTGGATTACCTGAAAAACCTAAACTGTGAGTTCGGACAAGGTTTCCACTATAGTCGACCATTACCTGCTAAGGACTTTGAAGCACTTTTGGCTAAGCCTACCTGGCTATAATTCCTTTTATAACAACCTCATAGAAAAGCATTAATCGAATTTGTGCCTAGGATTCATTAATGCTTTTCCACCTTAAGGTATAATCCTTCCTCCTTCCTTGAATTACACTACAATTAATTGATGAGTGATAGCCCGTGACGCCCGTCACATAAAGGCTCAACCTAATTCTAAACGAGTAAATACTCGCCAAAATAACTAGGAAGGAATTTCAAATGTCTTCTGCATTCTACCAACAGATTCAGCAGCAAATCGAAGAAGTAAAGGCGGAAGGCCTTTACAAATCAGAGCGTGTCATTACGTCTCAACAGCAAGCGGCTGTTAAAATCTCTACTGGTGAAGAAGTACTAAACTTCTGTGCGAACAACTACCTTGGCCTTGCCAACCACCCGGCACTTATCGAAGCGGGTAAAGCAGGCATGGACGAGCACGGCTTTGGTATGGCTTCAGTACGTTTTATCTGTGGTACGCAAGACATCCACAAAGAGCTTGAGCAGAAGCTTTCTAAGTTCCTAGGTAAAGAAGATACGATTCTTTACACATCATGTTTCGACGCAAACGCGGGCCTATTTGAAACTATTCTAGGCAAAGAAGACGCAATCATCTCTGACGCTTTAAACCACGCGTCAATCATCGATGGTGTTCGTCTATGTAAAGCAATGCGTTTCCGCTACTCAAACAACAACATGGAAGAGCTAGAGCAACAACTGATCGCTGCGAAAGAAGCAGGTGCTCGCCACATTCTTATCGTAACGGACGGTGTGTTCTCAATGGACGGCGTAGTAGCAAACCTTCCGGCTATCTGTGACCTAGCAGAGAAGTACGGCGCGTTGACTATGGTTGATGACTCTCACGCTGTTGGCTTCATGGGCAAAACAGGTGCAGGTACGCACGAGCACCACAACGTGGTTGACCGTATCGACATCATCACTGGTACGCTAGGCAAAGCAATGGGCGGCGCTTCAGGCGGTTACACATCTGGTAAAGCGGAAGTGATTGACTGGCTACGTCAGCGTTCTCGTCCATACCTATTCTCTAACTCTGTTGCACCAGCAATCGTAAGCGCTTCTATCCGCGTTCTAGATCTACTAGAAGAGAGCGGTGACCTACGTGATCGTCTATGGGAAAACGCAGCACACTTCCGTACTCGTATGGAAGAGGCTGGTTTCACAATGGGTGGTGCTGACCACGCAATCATTCCGATCATGCTTGGTGACGCAAAAGTAGCAGCAGAATTCGCAGAGCGTGCGCTGGAGAAAGGCATCTACGTAATCGGCTTCTCATTCCCTGTTGTACCAAAAGGTCAAGCACGTATCCGTACTCAAATGTCTGCGGCGCACTCTCGCGAGCAACTAGACCGTGCAATCGACGCGTTCATCCAAGTTGGTAAGGACATGGGTCTTATTTAAGATTCTAGGCCTTAGACAATAGGGCCTTTAATTAAGGTTACATTATGAAAATTAAAGCATTATCAAAGCTAAAGCCTGAAGAAGGCATCTGGATGACTGAGGTTGATAAACCTGAAGTTGGCCATAACGACATTCTGATCAAAATTAAGAAAACCGCTATCTGTGGTACAGACGTACACATCTACAATTGGGACGAATGGTCACAAAAGACAATTCCAGTGCCTATGGTTGTCGGTCACGAATACGTGGGTGAAGTGGTTGCGATTGGTCAGGAAGTTCGTGGCTTTGAAATCGGTGACCGCGTATCTGGCGAAGGTCACATCACGTGTGGTCATTGTCGTAACTGTCGTGGCGGCCGTACTCACCTATGTCGTAACACGATTGGTGTGGGCGTTAACCGCGAAGGTGCATTCGCAGAATACCTAGTGATCCCAGCGTTCAACGCGTTCAAGATCCCTGAAGGCATCTCTGACGATCTAGCGTCTATCTTTGACCCGTTTGGTAACGCAGTACACACAGCACTTTCTTTCGACCTAGTAGGCGAAGACGTGCTTATCACAGGTGCTGGCCCAATCGGTATCATGGCAGCGGCAGTAGCAAAGCACGTTGGTGCTCGCCACGTAGTGATCACAGACGTGAACGAATACCGTCTAGAACTTGCTCGTAAGATGGGTGTAACACGCGCAGTAAACGTGGCTGAAGAGAAGCTAGAAGACGTAATGGCTGAGCTAGGCATGACAGAAGGCTTCGACGTTGGTCTAGAAATGTCTGGTAACCCAGCAGCATTCAACTCAATGCTAACCACAATGAACCACGGTGGTCGCATTGCACTACTCGGTATTCCGCCATCAGACATGGGTATCGACTGGAACCAAGTTATCTTCAAAGGCTTGGTGATCAAAGGCATTTACGGCCGTGAAATGTTCGAAACGTGGTACAAGATGGCTTCACTGATCCAATCTGGTTTGGATCTATCGCCAATCATCACGCACCACTACAAGATTGATGATTTCCAAGAAGGCTTTGACGTCATGCGCTCTGGCATGTCAGGCAAGGTTATTCTTGATTGGGAATAACTTATTCAAGTAAGAAATGCGCTCCTTTTTGGGGCGCATTTTTGTTTCATGAAGATTCTTGTTTCGGGAAGAAATGGTCGCCAATCTTTTCTAAACTTCTCGTGTCGTTCTGCTACTTTTTTTAGATTTTTTCCACTCAACTTCACCCTACCTTCTAACTCATTGTCGATTCTGTATTTGGAATAAGATAATAACCATTTGTTTTTCGTGGTTATCCTTTGGAATTAAATGCTTAAAAATCGCCATTTTTAAGTTTAATGTTTTTATTTGCTGTTCGTCTTTATCCTTATCCTGCTTCTTTTTATTGTTTTACATTTTATATGCATTTGGTTTGTCATAATTGAGCTATAACTAATAAAAAGGTTACCGATATACAGTGGAATGTAAAAATGGAGCTTTATATGAAAAGATTTTATCTGATGATGCCTCTGCTCTTAACCTCATTTAGTTGGCAAGCGAGTGGAGCGTCAGTGAGCGGTACGATTGATGTTTCAATTAACCTTGTACAAGGTTGTGTGATTAATGGAAATAATGCGGTAGATGCAGCTTCTGGCGTTGGCTTTGGCTCACTCGCCTTTGGAGACGTGCCTGCAATCTTCAGTGAACAAGATGGTGTGGTAAATGGTGGTAGTGCGACGGGTATTGAAGTGCTTTGTAGTAACGGTGTGACACCGACGTTTACATTGGGCACCGGATTGTATGATGCAAGTGCGACCGTTGGTACCTATGCGATGTCAAATGGCGCGCAATTTATTGATTATACGTTGTTTACCGACTCAGACCGAAGCACACAAATTATACAAGGCGGGACGGTAGCTCTGTCTGAATTTACTAGTGCAACATCGCAAACTATTGAGCTTTTTGCGAAAGCTTACGGTACGAGCAGCATTGCCGGTACATACTCCGATACCATCAGTGTGACGCTAAGCTGGTAAAACGTGACGCTGGTTGTTAGGGGCTTTTCACTTGTCGCGATGAGTTTGTGCTCTTTAACTGTGCTGGCTGATGCGACACAAACTTTTCAGGTGTCTGCCACCGTAGATACAGGTTGTTTGATTAACGGCGCAGTACAAGAAGAAAGCGCAACCCAAGCCGGGCAAATAGGCACGTTAGATTTTGGTGAGCATTCTTCAGTTTACGCGACGGAAGTACAAGGCAGCATCACTTACAGTTCATCACTCACATTAAGTTGTACTCCGGGTATTACGATGAATGTTTCCGTAAATGGCGGGATGAATGCATCGGATGGTGTACGTAAGCTAAAGCACAGTGAAGAAGCGACAACGGTAGATTACTTTTTGTTTCAGGATCTAAATTATATGCAGGTGCTTGATATTGACACGCAATATTCCGTCGATACTGACCAAGACCCAGATAATATTCAGTTTCCTATCTGGGCAAAGGCGACAATAAATGGGAATGAAATGGCTGGAATTTATATGGATACGCTTACGCTGACATTAGAGTGGTAAGTGAACTTTGGAGGGGTGAAATGGAATTCATACTCAAAAAACTATTATTAATAGCCTTCCTTTTTGTTTTTTTCTCAAATGCCAACGCTAACTCATTATTAATTTGGCCGATTTACCCCAAAATATCAGAGGAGAGCAATGCAACATCACTTTGGATGGTAAATAAAGGCAGTGTTGATTCTTATTTACAGGTGAGAATTTTAAGTGGGAACAAAACGAAGGAGAAGATAGCTATTCAAGTCAAAGCCAGTTAATTGCAACCCCTCCGTTTGTCAAAATTGAACCAGGTGAAAAGCAGTTAATCCGCATCATCAACCAAGATGAAGCCTCTGCGGGTAAGGAGTATGCATACCGAGTGATCATAGATGAATTACCGCCAACTCAAAACCCTCAAACAGAATTGACGGAAAATGAACTCGCTGTAAAAGTCCGAATGCGTTACTCGATACCTTTGTTTATTTACGGGAAAGGGCTGACTGATACTCAAAAACCAAACCGTGACAGTGAATTATGGGATGATTTACAGGCACAGTTTATTAAGAAAAATAATCAGCGTTTTGTTCACATTAAAAATTCAGGAAAACACCATGTTCGCTTAGTGAATTTACAATTGAACCTACCAAATAAAGATCCTGTCGTTATTTCCGATGGACTAGCTGGCTATATTCTTCCTGAACAGTATAAGGTTTGGTCTATTCCCCATAGTAATGTCAGACCTATGAGTTTGAGCGCGAATATTGGAGGTAAACGTTACCAAATACCATTGAAGCAATAATGAATAGATTTAATACAATGAATGCTTTCTTTTGGTTGGTATTACTTAGCGTAACGTGGAGCAGTATTGGTCTTTGTGCAAATTCAGCAAACCACTTCTCTGAGCTACCGAGTCCTGAAAATTTCTCTTTAGAAAAGTTTGAGAATATCAGCCTCAATCTGGAGTTGGTGATCAATCAAAGAGCAACAGGGCTTGTTGCGAAAGTTGAGCGAGTTGGCGATCAGTTCTTTTTGCTCCGGGAGGACCTCATTTCAGTTGGGGTTACCGCCAAGTCGTTGCCTGGAACCGAAGAGAGACTTGAGGTTACGTCTATCCCAGGTGTTAACGTGCGTTACTTGCAATCGTCATTGCAACTTGCAATTGACGTACCGCCTAATTGGTTACCGATGCAGAACTTATCAGCGCAGGATATGGGGCGATTTTCCCCAGCTCAGTTTGGGCGTGGTGGCCTGCTTAACTACAACGTATTTGGTGTGTACGAGAACGAAAGCCGACAAAAGGAGGTTTCTATCAATCATGAAGTCAGAGCCTTTTCTGAGTTTGGCGTTTTTTCTACTACCGGGATATTTAAATCTAACTTTCATCGCGATGTTCAGTCCCAGCAAAGCAGCCAGTACACTCGTTTTGATACGAGTTACGAGTACGTCAATCAAGAGAAGCGAATTCGTATAGAGGTAGGGGACTATATTGTTCGCCCTTTATCTTGGAGCCAACCAGTAAGACTGGCGGGTATTCAGTTGTCGCATGATTTCTCTATGCGTCCGGATGTCGTGACGACGCCGTTACCTGCATTTTACGGTGAGGTCACAGCGCCCACTACGTTAGATTTGTTTATCAATGGCTTTAAAACTGACTCAATGAATGTTGGGCCCGGTCCTTTCATTATTAACGATATTCCAATGCTCTCTGGTGCTGGGGAAGCAACGGTAATTGCAACGGATGCTCAAGGTAAGCAAACGGTCATGACCAGCCCATTTTTTCTCTCTTCCGATCTACTCAAGACCGGATTTACATCTTACAGTGCGAGTATTGGTGCGATCAGAGAAAATTTCGGTAATGCATCTAACGACTATGGAGACGGTGGCGTGGTTACCGCTCTGCGTCATGGCATGACTGATTGGTTAACATTAGAAGCTCAAGCTGAAGCAAAAGATGACCTGATCGTTGCGGGGCTGGGCTTTGTCACTAATGCTTTCAACTTGGGTACGGTGGATGCCTCGTTTCGTGTGAGTAATTTTCAGGATCAATCTACCTCATATGCGCTAGGTTATAGTTATCAGTCTCGGCTGTTTAGCTTCGCTGCTCGAACTCAAGTAGAACAAGCCGACTTTTATACCTTATCTCATTTACCAAATTACGAAATGCTCGATGAAGGCAAAGACGCTTCACTCGCGTCGCGCCATCTATCACAAATCAATATGGGAGTCCGTTTGGGAGATTGGGGCTCACTTTCTGGTGGGTACTTTGATATTCAACAATCCGACTCAGATTCACGTACCCTAAATCTCACTTATAGCTACGCTCTGCCTTTTAATATCAATATGTCCCTTTCTTACAATCATAGTATTGGTGGTCAGAGTGTTACGTTGGCGCAATTCTCTCTACCTTTCAGTTCTTTGGGGGGAAGTTCGGGGCTAACGCTGAAAAGAGAGGACGATGGCGATGTGCGAGGGCGAGTGGGTTACAGCCGCCTTGCGCCAATACGAGGTGGGTGGGGCGTCAATTTAGCGCATGATATTAACGAACACCCAGAAAACCGTAAACAGGCTGATTTGACCTACCGTGCGTCATGGGCGCAGTTCAGAGCGGGGTTAAATGGCACCAGTGGCGACTATGATTATTTTGCGGAAATGGCAGGTTCGGTCTCTACGTTGGATGGAGAAATATTCCCGGCGAATGAAGTGTATGACAGCTTCGCTGTGGTGAGCACCAGTGGTTTTGAAGGTATTCCGGTTAAATATGAAAATCAAATTGTCGGAGTGACAGACGATGAAGGTTACTTACTTGTTCCTTGGGCTACGGCGTATTACACCGCCAAATATGAAATCGATCCACTTAATTTACCTGCCAATGCTGCGTTTTCTGCAACAGAGCAGTTTGCTTCGATACATTCGGGCTACGGCTACCTGTTAGAGTTCCCAATAGAGCTACAAATTGCACTGAGCATGACGGTGGTAGACGAAAATCATTTGTTCCTTCCGATTGGTACATATGGCCGCTCAGAAACGGGCTTAACAAGCCAAATTGGTTGGGATGGTTTTACGTACTTTGAAGGCGTTGACCCAGGCCGCTATATTCAGTTTTATCCTCAAGGACAGTCGCCATGTAAAGTGTTTATTGAGGGGTTGTATCAGCGTGACAGTCAAAAAATACAAACATTGCCTGAGCAGGTTTGTATCAAAGCCGAAGAAGAGACCGCACTATGATTTTGCGCAGCTGGTTTGCTAGCCTACTTCTCTTTTTCTCGTGCTCGACAATGGCTTGTCAGCTCACGGCGGCAGCACCTTTAATCTTGTTTGGCAATGTTTCTTCGTTTACTGTTTCAAGCTCTCAGCAGCAAAGCTCAGCTCAGCCTCATGCGGGGATTACGTGTGACTTTTCTACACTTGTGTCTTTGTTAAGTGGCGACTACGTATCAGCAACGTTTAACAGTATAAATAATGGTTTGCTATTAAATGAGGATGATCCGAGTTCGGAGCTCAGCTATCAGATTTTTGGCGATCCAGGTCTTTCACAAGAGTATGTATTCGGCCAAACTTACAATTTTTTTGAAATCGGGTTACTCGATTTACTCGGGTTGTTTGGCACTCAAGCCGAGTTTCCGCTCTATGCTCGGACGGGAGTGGGTAGTAATCTTTCCGCTGGGACTTATAAAGACCAAATCACCGTATCCTGGATTTGGGATTACTGTAAGGGTATCGGGGTTCTAGGAGTATGCATTGGCCGCGCCAATGGCAGCGCTCAAAGCGTGATTACGGTTGAGTTGGAAGTGACCCCTGATTGTATGATCACGGCGCCAGATATTGATTTTGGTTCGTCCCCATTAGTGGCCGGTTTTGAGCCAGTCAGTCAGGTTATATCGTTAACTTGTACCAAGAATAGTTCCTTCTCCATTGGCTTGAATGACGGCCTAAATGCGTCCGGCGGTCAGCGGCGAATGATTTCTAGTGGTCACTATTTGGAGTATGAAATCTATAAGTCATCATCGATGGATCGCTGGGGAGGAACCAGTTCTGAACGTCGTGAACACAGTGACGTCGATACTGGCGGCTCTATTCCTGATGGTATCACTCCACAGAATTATAATTATCGCGCGCAGATACTAACCAGCCAAACGACCCCTCCTGCAGGTACTTACACCGACTCAATAATCGTTGACGTTCAATTTTGAGCATCATGTCAATTACATCATTAGAGGCTTCTATTCCAAAAATCTTTTGTAATCATAGTTTTCACTCTGTCACTGCTTAATTTTGTGAGATTAGTATGGCTTTATTCTCACGGAATTTAACTTTCAGAAATAAGGAAAATGATGAAGAAGTCACTAACAACATTAGGTTTGGCACTGGTATTTACAGGAACAGCTTATGCAGCAAGCTGGGGCTACGAGGGAAACCATGGACCTGCTCATTGGGGTGAGTTTGCATCTGAGTGCGCAAAAGGTCAAAACCAGAGCCCAATCAACATTGAATCGGCGACCGAAGCGAAGCTAGAAAAATTGAATTTCGACTACGAAGGTAAGGCAATTTCACTGCTGAACAACGGTCACACTTTACAGACTGGTTTAGAAGGTAAAAACACACTCACCATTGATGGTAAAGAGTTTACGTTGAAACAGTTCCACTTCCATACGCCATCTGAAAACCATGTGGACGGTAAAGAATACCCTCTAGAAGCACACTTTGTGCATGCCGACAAAGTAGGTCATCTAGCTGTTGTCGCGGTGTTCTTTAAACTGGGTGACGCGAACCCAGATCTAGCTAAGATGCTAGCTAACATTCCAACTAAAGATCAAGATGTTACCATCAAGGTTCCATTTGATGCTGATGCCCTTATCCCAAGTGATAAAGACTACTACCGCTTTAACGGCTCACTAACGACACCGCCATGCTCTGAAGGTGTACGTTGGTTGGTGATGAAAGAAGCACAAACTATTTCTCCTGAGCAGATAAAATCTTTTTCGGAAGTAATGGGGAAAAACAATCGCCCAATCCAACCGCTGAATGCACGTATGGTGTTAACGCAACAATAACCACTTCATGCGAAGAAAAATAAAAAGCCCGCTTAAACACAGCGGGCTTGATTATTTGGGTATTGGTGAGAACTAGAAGCCGTGATCTTCTTGCTCTTCCGCTTTTACCATTTGTATAGGATCAAGCTTAAGCGTCTGAGTAGGGAACGCGATATCTGCATCGTGTTCTTTAATGATGTTGATTACCTTAAGCAGTATGTCCTGCTTAACCTCATGGTATCTCACCCAATTCACGGTTTTAGTAAAGGTATAGATAAAGAAGTGCAATGATGATGGACCGAATGTATCGAAGTTGACGATAAGTGTTTGGCGTGCATCAATGTCTTTGTGATTTTTCAGCATTTCTTTTACCGCGGTGATAATTTGCGGCATTTTTTCAGCATCGTCGTAACGAAGTCCAATTTTTTCGTAGATACGTCGGTTCAGCATGCGAGATGGGTTTTCTACGACAATGCTGCTAAACACTGAGTTTGGCACATACAGTGGACGCTTATCGAAAGTTCGGATAATGGTCATACGCCAGCCAATGCGTTCTACCGTCCCCTCTATTTGTCGGTCTGGAGAACGGATCCAATCGCCAACTTTAAATGGACGATCGAAGTAGATCATAAGACCTCCAAAAAAGTTAGACAGCAAATCCTTCGCCGCTAAACCGACGATCAAACCACCAACACCACCGAAGGTAAGTAGGCCCGATAGTGACAGACCAAATGCCTGCATTACGGTTAGAATTCCGACGGTAATAAAGAACAGGCGCGCGACCTTAGCTATCGCTTGTACTGTTGTTTCATCTCGGTTCTTTTGTTCGAGAACATGCTCTTCAACATTGGTAATGAGCCGCATAACGGTCCATACGAAGATGCTGATGATTAAAATCAGTTTCAGCGTACTTAACCAGTTTATTTTATCGTTGAGCTCGCTCTCTAATATGATGCCGATAGAGACGGTTGCAGGCCAACACCAAATGAGTGTACTGACTGGCGCTTTTAGCGCATCAAGCAACATGTCATCCCAGTGGAAGGGCGTTTTCTCTACGAGCGCAGCGAGGCGAGAGCGAATCAGCCGCCAAGCTATCCAAGCTATAAAGCTAGCGAGCGTAATGAAAAGGACGCTTCCACTCCAATTTTGATGAGACGTTTCAATGTAGCTTTGTAATTCGGTAAACCACTGTGGCATATGTAACTTATTTCTAGTGAACCATGGAAGGAAAGGTAGCAGATATTACTCCTTCACCCCAGTGATTTCCTTTAAATCATTTACTTATGTCTAAACCGCCGAGATGGACTTTTCCTTCCAATGACAAGAGAGTTACCTTTACGTTTTGCTGAGCGACCGCCTCATGCATGTTCAGAGGTACGCTACCAATGATTGAGGGTTGATATTTGGACGATCAATTATAACTTCTCTGACTTATCGCTAACATTTATCTTAAGTAAGTGTGAGAGTGTATTGACTCTTGAATTAGCGGAGGCAGATATGGAATTTACAGAGCTGGATCGAAACGCGCTCTACGACATCTGGATGTCACAAAAAGCCAAAATGCACATCACTCAAATGGAAATGGCGAAGCGCCTTGGTTTGAGTCTACACGAGTTTTCTGGCTTGTTACGTGGTAATTCTCCACTGACGCTAGGTTTTGTAAAACAGCTATGCGAGCAGCTACATGTACGTCCTGGTCAGGTGATTCCGTCTTTGACGGAGCGTGATCTATCTGCATCTGGTACCGTTTATTTACAAAATCGTGTGACGGTGGATGGCGATATCAGTAACGTGTTTATCGACGGAAACCAAGTCGTGATCGAGTACGTTCACCAAGTTAGCTAGCTTGCTCGTCAAATTATCGGGTTGAAGAGCAATAAAAAACGAGCCACTGTTGGCTCGTTTTTTCGTTTCTGTTTTGCTCGCTTGCAAAGATTATGGGATTTTCACTAGCGAATCGCGTGAAAGATCCGCGATAGACTTAGCGCCAGTCAGCGTCATTGCTACACGCATTTCTTTATCGTACAGATCCAGTAGATTTTCAACGCCTGCTCCGCCTTGTGCTGCCAATGCGTACACAAATGAACGGCCAAGAAGCGTACAGTCTGCACCAAGTGCGAGCATACGAACGACATCAAGACCAGTACGAATACCAGAGTCTACGAAGATCTTAAGATCACCTTTTACCGCATCCGCAATGCTTGGTAGTGCTTTAGCACTTGAAAGTACGCCATCTAACTGACGGCCACCATGGTTAGATACCACAATGCCATCTGCGCCGAAACGTACCGCATCTTTCGCGTCTTCTTCATCTAGAATGCCTTTGATAACCATTGGGCCATCCCAAAAATCACGAATCCACTCAAGATCTTTCCAGGAGATAGAAGGGTCGAAGTTTGCGCCTAACCAGCCGATGTAATCTTCTAGCTTTGTTGGTTCGCCACGATAAGTTGAGATGTTACCTAAGTCGTGCGGTTTACCAAGTAGACCCACATCCAGCGCCCAGCTTGGGTGGCGCATCGCCTGGAGTACACGACGCATGGCCGCGTTAGGGCCACTCATACCTGAGTGCATGTCACGGTAACGTGCGCCAGGAACTGGCATATCAACGGTAAACACCAGCGTTGTTACGCCTGCTGCTTTTGCACGCTCAAGTACGTTTTTCATAAAGCCACGGTCTTTAAGCACGTAAAGCTGGAACCACATTGGTCGTTCAATTGCAGGTGCGACTTCTTCAATCGGACAAACCGAAACAGTCGACATAGTAAATGGGATGCCTTTTTTCTCGGCTGCTTTTGCTGCTTGCACCTCGCCTCGGCGCGCGTACATACCAGTTAGACCAACAGGAGCTAGCGCGATTGGCATTGCCAGTTTCTCACCGAAGATCTCGGTTTCGAGGCTCAAATCTGTCATATCGCGTAGGACGCGTTGGCGAAGAGCGACATCACCTAAATCGTCAGTATTACGCTTCAGCGTGCGTTCGTCGTAAGAGCCGCCATCAATATAATGGAATAGAAACGGGGGAAGCTTGGCTTTCGCGGCAGCGCGGTAGTCAGTAGAAGCTGAGATAATCATAATGGTGTCCTAGCGGTTATTCTAAGCAAAGTTGTGGAGCAATTTGCTCTTTCGTTGAGTCTTCATCGCAAAGCAGTGAAGACATCAAAATGAGTATAGTTACCTATGGTTCACTTACGTTTGAACCGGTGATGTTGGTAACCCATTTACATAATTGGTTGAAAAATTTTATTAAATCACTCAATCAGTTATGCAAACTGGAAAGGATGACACAGCTGTCGGGGGAATTGATGTAGCAAGCTAAATCAACATGTCGGGGTAGTAGTGCAGACAGCTGTGTCAAATTAGGCAGGGTTGTAAACCCTGCGTTTCGCGTTACTTCATTAAGACATCTGTCATTTGGAAGCCATAAATCAGCACCAATCCAATAATGCCTGTCATTACAATGTAGTAGAACGTAGGGATAATCGTCTTACGCAATGTTGCGCCTTCTCGACCAAGCAAACCTACCGTGGCTGATGCGGCAACAACGTTGTGAATCGCAATCATGTTACCTGCAGCAGCACCGACGGCCTGGAGTGATACAACAATCACACTCGAAATAGACAACGTTTGTGCCACTTCGAATTGGAACTGGCTGAACATCATATTTGATACCGTGTTTGAGCCAGCGATGAACGCACCCAGTGCACCAACGGTGGCACTCAGCGCTGGGAACGCAGAACCAACAAGGTCAGAGGCGAAGTTTGCGGTTGTGACGGGCATACTTGCTAGGTCAGCACCGTTGATGCCTGAGTTGATAAAGATACGAACCATCGGAATGGTAAATACCAAGACAAAACCCGCCCCAATCAGTGTTTTGCTTGACTCGCCAAACGCTTCACGCAATGGCTTTACACTACCGCTTTGTAACATTGCAGCAAGTAGTGCGACAAACACCAGAATGCCACCAGGAAGGTATAACGGCTGAATCGCAGCGCTAACGCCAGTCTCACCAAGAATGTTGCTGAACGACAAACTTACGCTTTGTACAAAGCCTTTCAGCTCAGGGCTAACGCGGCTTGCGACGAGAATAACTGCCAGCATTACATATGGAACCCAAGCTTTTACGATGCTCATTGGCTTGCCCGGATTGTCGTTTAGATCGACTTTTAGCGAGCCTAACCACTCTGCAGGCCATTTGTCTTCGCTTTCGAAATCCCACTTAGTCTTTGGTACTAAGAAGCCTTTTTTCGCTGCGGTAACAACGATAGACAGACCAACCAAACCACCGATAAGTGAAGGAAACTCTGCGCCCAAGAATACGCCGGTTAACGCGTATGGAACGGTGAAAGAGACACCAGCGAATAGCGCAAATGGTAGAATATCCAGGCCTTCACTCCAGCTTCTGTTCTTGCCGAAAAAGCGTGTTAACATCATCGCCATTAATACTGGGATCATCGTACCTACGACTGCGTGAATGACAGCAACGTGCGCTGTGATATCTTGCAGGTACATTTCCCACGTTGCACCTTGTGCGGCCAACGACTCACTGATGTTATGGGTGTCTAAACCTTTGTTTACACCTACGATGATAGGCGTGCCTACCGCGCCGAATGAAACAGGCGTAGACTGAATCATCATGCCCATTAGGACAGCGGCTAGCGCAGGGAAGCCGATTGCAACCAGCAGTGGTGCAGCGATTGCTGCCGGGGTACCGAACCCAGATGCGCCTTCAATGAACGAGCCAAAGCACCAAGCAATGATGATGGCTTGTACACGGCGGTCAGCCGAAATATCGGTAAATCCATTACGGATTGTGGTGATCGCTCCAGTGTGTTTTAAAGTGTTGAGCAAGAAGATGGCACCAAACACGATCCATAGAACAGAGACAGTAATGCCGAGTCCTTGGAATACGGAAGCCAGTACGCGATTGGCTGACATATCCCAAAACATAAGTGCGATAGCGACGGTTAGACCGAACGCAACAGGCATGGCTTTTTTAGCAGGCCAGTTGAGACCAACCAATAAGATGGCGGCAACAACAATTGGCGAAAATGCCACTAGGGCAAGTAGGGTTTCACTCATTTGTACATCCTTCGTACGCTGACTTCTCGAACGGTGTCAATCCGCTGTAGAGGTGACTTTTTGTTGTAATGGTTTTGTTAATTTGGCGTGAATTTACTCCTTTATTTTTTGTTGATATAGGGAAATAATGAAAATAATTAATTCCAAAAGTGACATAATGGTATGAGAGCAGACGACTTAATCCTATTTTCTCAAGTAATCGAACTTGGCAGCTTTAGTAAGGTTGCAGAGGCAAATAACCTTACAAATTCGGTAGTTAGCAAAAGAATGGCGAGGTTGGAGGAAGAAATAGGGGCTCAGCTATTATATCGAACAACGCGCAAATTAACCTTGACCGAGGCAGGTAAGGTGTTACTCCACAGTGCTAAAAATGTGAAGCAGGCCACTCAGGAGGCTATGGATGCTGTTGCAGGCTTTGGAGAGAATGTGAGCGGTCATATAAAAATGTCCGTGCCGTGTATCTCTGGAGATTTGATACTTGCTGATGCTGTTGCCGAGTTTTGTAACCTTCATCCGGGTCTGACCGTGGACATGTCATTGGATAACCGCTTTGTCGATTTAGTGGCTGATGGTTACGACTTAGTCATTCGAACTGGCTACCTAGCCGACTCCAGTTTGATCGCACGACATATTCTCGATTCCCAATGGGTGGTATGCGCGTCCCCTTCATATATCGCTAAAAATGGGAAACCGATCGAGCCGATTGATCTCACCACGCACAATTGTCTGCAATACGCTTACCAAACCACAGGTGCAACGGATTGGGAGTTTAAAGGAGAAGATGGCAATTACATCGTCAAAGTATCGGGCTGCTTTTCTACTGATAACGCGACCGCATTACGTAAAGCCGCTCTGGGCGGCCATGGTATTGCTTACGTCCCGCGCTGCTTGGTGTATCACGATATTCGTAATGGTCAACTGGTGGATATTTTTCCTGAATTAGTAGGTAAAAAGTTGGGTATCTACGCGGTGTATCCGTTTACTCGTCAACCACCGAACAAAGTGAAGCTGCTTATTGAGCACATTCGTGACCGGTACTTAACGATATCTCATTATTTCTAGGTTCTTCATAGATTTAAAACAATGTCGTTGAAATCAAAATTGGGTGCTCTAAGGTAATCACCGCAATAAAACGATTGAAGATAAACAACTTAATAAAAACAACGGAGTAACACGGACGTTATGCATTACCCAAAAACACGTAAAGATTCTGTCGTGGACACTTATTTTGGTCACGACATTGCCGACCCTTATCGCTGGTTAGAAGATGATCGCAGTGAAGAAACCGCACAATGGGTTTCGGGTCAAAATTCGGTCACCTTCGATTTCCTTGGTCAGATACCGTACCGCCAACAAATCCGTGACTTAGTGGCGAACAGTCAAAACTACGAAAAATATTCCCAGCCATTTGTACGTGGTGACTACACCTACTTCTACAAAAACGACGGTTTGCAAAACCAAAGCGTATTGTATCGACGTAAAGGCGAGGGAGAAGCCGAGGTTTTCCTTGATCCAAATGCTTTCTCCGAAGAGGGCACGACCTCTCTTGGCGAAGTCAGCTTCTCTAAAGACTACCGTTTGGTCGCGTATTCCATCTCAGAAGGGGGTAGTGATTGGCGTAAGATCTTTGTCATTGATACGGAAACCAAAGAACAGTTAGAGCCTGAGATTGTTGATGCGAAGTTTACGTCGATTTCTTGGCTGGGCAGCAAAGGCTTCTATTACTCAAGCTACGATAAGCCGCAAGGCAGCGAGTTGTCTGCTCGAACTGAGCATCACAAGCTTTATTATCATGAACTTGGTACCCCTCAATCTGAAGATAAAGTGATTTTTGGTGAGTTGGATACGCAAGTTCATCGTTATGTGTCTGGTACGACGACGACAGATGATCGCTTCCTTATTATCTCTGGCGCAGAATCTACATCGGGTAATCGTCTGTTTTATATCGATTTACAGTCTGACTCCCAAGCAATTGTGACGCTGCGCGATACAACGCAAGGCGACACCTACTTGATTGATAGTCAAGACGAGACCTTGCTGCTTTACACCAACCTAGATGCGCCGAACGGCAAAGTTGTCAGCTACAACACTCAGACAGAACAATGGGCTGACGTGATTGCTGAACAAGAACAGCCGTTAGAAATCAGCAAAGGTGGCGGTTATCTGTTTGCGACTTATATGGTAGATGTGCTTTCTAAAGTGCAGCAGTTTAACTACCAAGGTGAGTGGATTCGAGATGTACAATTGCTGGGAGAAGGCACGGCTTATGGTCTGGCGGGTAAAAAAGAAGAAACCACACTTTATTACACATTCACTAACTACGTGACGCCTCCGACGATCTTCTCATTTGATGTCGAATCTGGTGAATCGACACTGTTTCAGGAATCAAAGGCACCGTTCGATCGTAATGAGTATGAATCAAAACAGGTGTTTTACACCTCAAAAGACGGCACGCAAGTTCCGATGATCATTTCATACAAGAAGGGCATTGCACTTGATGGTAGAGCACCAACCATGTTGTATGGTTACGGCGGTTTTAACATCAGCCTTACTCCAATGTTTTCTGGCAATGTAGCCAACTGGCTAGAGTTGGGTGGTATATACGCTGTCGCCAACATGCGAGGCGGCGGTGAATACGGTAAAGCCTGGCACAACGCAGGCACTCAGCAGCAAAAGCAAAACGTGTTTGATGACTTTATTGCGGCGGCGGAATACCTGATTGAAAACGACTACACTAGCTCGGATCGCCTAGCGATTCGCGGTGGTTCTAATGGTGGTTTGTTAGTTGGAGCGTGTATGACGCAACGCCCTGAACTATTCAAAGTCGCGCTGCCTGCGGTTGGCGTGCTTGATATGCTGCGTTATCACACGTTTACTTCTGGAGAAGGCTGGAAGTATGACTATGGCACGTCGGAGCAAAGTGAAGCGATGTTCCAATACTTGCTTGGTTACTCTCCTGTTCACAATGTAAAAGAAGGCGTGCAATATCCTGCTACCTTGGTGACAACTGCTGATCACGACGACCGAGTTGTGCCAGCACATTCGTACAAATTTATTGCGGAGCTGCAAGACAAACAGCAAGGCGCTAATCCAGTATTGATACGCATTGATGTTAATGCCGGTCATGGTGCAGGAATGCCGCTGAGTAAGCAAATTGACCTCACCACAGACGTGTATGCATTTACGTTACATAATATGGGTATTGAGTCGATTTAATGCCCTAGTTGTTCGAAGCTTCTGAGAATAAAAAAATGCCGCGACAGTGTCGCGGCATTTTTCATGGTTGGGGGAACTCAATTCATACTGTTTGCCAGTATTTGAGCCAGGTTGACTAAGTCTGACTCTTGAACCAACCAGTCTCGGCGGCCAAACCGAAAGGCAGCTACGCCATTCTTAAGACAAGATGAATTCATCACCTTTTCTTAATCCTAGTTTATGAATATGAAACTGTGATGAACCTAAGCCGCATTGTGCTGATTTTCACTGTTTTCAAGATCAAATGAGGCATCTATCAGTTTTTTCGTGTAGTCATTTTTAGGGTTTTGGAAAATCTTTTCGGCCGTACCTTGTTCCATGACCTCGCCCTTTTGCATGACTAGAACACGATCAGAGAGTGCTTTAACTACTGATAGATCGTGGCTAATAAACAAGTAGCCAATATTGTGTTTTTTCTGCAAATCTTTCAGAAGGTCAATCACTGTCAGTTGCACCGAGCGGTCTAATGCAGAGGTTGGCTCATCAAGCAGAATAAACGAAGGTTCAAGGATCAGTGCTCGCGCGATAGCAATACGCTGACGCTGGCCTCCTGAAAACTCGTGCGGATAACGGTTGATGGACGCGGGATCTAAGCGGACCTCACGGAGCACGTTGCGCGCTTTCTGCATACGTTCTTTTTTACTCAACATTGGTTGGTGGACAGTTAATCCTTCTGTGATGATCTCGCCGATAGTCATACGAGGAGAAAGCGAACCATAAGGGTCTTGGAATACCATCTGAACGTCTTTTTTCAGCTCAAAACGTTCTTTGTTTGTCAGCAAGGCCATATCTTGGCCTTTGTATTCTATTTTGCCAGTTGAGGGCAGTAGACCTATCAAAGCTCGGCCGAGTGTAGACTTATCTGAACCGGACTCCCCAACGATCCCGAGGGTCTCTCCTTGTTTAAGCTCAAGAGAAATGCCTTTTACCGCTTCGAAGTACTCATTCTTGCTCGCAATAAAATGCGACTTTACCAAGAATTTGACTCGTATATCGTCGGCCTTTAAAAGCTGTGTAGCACTTTCGCTAATAGGCTCCTTACTGCCTTTAGGAATCGAGTTGATTAGCATACGTGTATATTCGTGCTTTGGGTCCTCGAAGAGTATTTGCGTTTCGCCTTCTTCGACGACTTCTCCTTTACACATCACAATGATGCGGTCTGCAAAGTGTTTTACGACGCCTAAGTCATGAGTAATAAATAGGATTGCCATGCCCATCTGAGCCTGAATTTCTTTAATCAGGTGCAACACTTCTGCTTGAACTGTGACATCCAACGCTGTTGTAGGTTCGTCGGCGATCAAAATATCGGGCTCGTTAATCAGTGCCATCGCAATCATGATGCGTTGCAATTGACCACCAGAAAATTCGTGTGGGTACTTGTTGTACGCTTTTTCTGGGTTTGGCATATGAACCAATTCAAACAGCTCTAACACCTTTGCTTTTGCTGTTCGTCTGTCGACCGGGCGGTGACACATGATGGCCTCAGCGACTTGGATACCCACCCGCATGTACGGGTTTAGTGAGGTCATCGGCTCTTGAAAAATCATGCCAATGCGATCACCGCGAATACTTTGCATTTCACGCTCTGTTTTATCCAAGATGGAGCTACCCTCAAACATGATGGATGAGCTTTCATGCAAAATAGCGTTGTCTGGCAGTAGTTTCATCAGTGCATTGGTTGATACTGACTTGCCAGAGCCAGATTCGCCAACGATGGACAGCGTCTCGCCTGCTTTTAAATCGAAGCTAACATTCTTTACTGCATCGACGATCCCATCGTTTGTCGTAAAGCTGACTGATAGGTTGTTCACCGAAAGAATGGTTTTAGAAGACATCACAGATCCTTGTGGTTGATAAAGCAAATGATACTCAAGCAATGGACAGCATAAACCTAGCTGGCCTCAATGCTTGAGCTTTAGATTAATTATACAGGTGAGAAGGCGAAGATTTTGCCGAACTCATTGCTTGCAAATGTAAGAACTGCTCATGCGCCCGCGTTACGTGCTCGAGTTCTATCATCCATTGAGCATTACGTTGGGCAGAGCAAAATGCCGCCATGTGAGCTAACAAGTCTTCGCTCTGTTGACCAAGTAGGTGACCTACGCGCTCAATCAGTTCATGGCTCTCTAGCTGCAAAAATTGAAATAGCGCGTAAGTTTGATTGAGTATTGAGAACGCATCATGTTGTAAGCCGAGTTTGTTGAGAATCTCTGATTGCGTCACGCTGGCATCTCTAAGCCCCGTAATGAGACATACAAACTGGCAAGGTTTAGTTTGTGCATTTTCTAGCGCTAAATGAATGTGGTTGGGTAGATTGTTGAGCACGTCGTCATATAAACGATGAGCTTCTGGCCAATGGCCTTGTTCCATCAGTTGCTCCGCTTTTAAGTAGCGCATCCAGCATTGCTCAATATTCATATCCATCTCCACAACATTTGATTTGTTTAGATATTAAATGAAATTGATTATCAATTGCAAGTGCGTGTTAATATCACTTATGTGTTCATAAAATGTCCAATCAATCTAGGGTGGAAGGTAAATCACTTAAAATTAAGCAAATAATCTCTACACTCAAATGACGAAAATAAGAAAAAAGGAAGTGGATATGGCAATACTAAGATTGGAAGCTAAGCAGCTATATTCTGTAGCAGATCTAGAGAATATGCCATGTAAGTCGACCAAGGAGTTACCTCCAATTGATGAAATCGTGGGCCAAGAGCGCGCGCAAAAAGCGGTCGAGTTTGCGATGTCCATCAAAGAGAAAGGGTATAACATCTACGCCATTGGTCAGAATGGGCTAGGTAAACGCACCATGATCTTGCGCTATCTGAATCGTCACCAACACGATGCAGCAGCCCTGTTTGATTGGTGTTACGTTGCGAACTTTGAGGATACCCGTACACCAAAGGTATTAAAGCTGCCTTGTGGTATCGGAAATAAACTACGTGTTGATATTGAAGCTTTAATGGGCAAATTATTGAATGCTTTACCCCTAGCATTCGACAATGAAATGTACTTTAGCCGCGCTGAGCGATTAAAAAATCAATTGGCAGCTAAGCAACAAAACGAGCTGGATCGTATTAGTCGAGAGGCAAAAGAAAAGGGCATCAGCCTAACACTGACTACGCAGGGGGATTATCAGTTTGTCGCCATGAACGGTGATGAGCTTCATACGGAAGAGTCTTTTGATGTACTAAGCAAAAAAGAACAAGAGCAATTCAGCGATGCTATTGATGAACTCGAAGTGCGATTGCGCTCGATGGTTCGTGAGCTTACGGAGTGGGAAGAGACATACAGCGATAAAATCAAAAAGCTCAATGATGAAGTGACGCTTGATGTGATTACTCACTTCATCAAAAAACTCAAAGTGGATTACGCGCAATATTCCGAAATCAAAACCTACTTAACTGAGCTGCAAAAAGATATTGTTGAAAACGCAGATATCTTCCTTGACCAAAGTGGCGAGCAAGGCGAAATTGCGACGGCATCCTTGGATAAAAAATTGCCACGTCGTTATAAAGTGAACGTCTTGGTAAGCCGTAAAAGCAGCGAATTTCCTATCGTTGTTGAAGAAAATCCCAACTATCATTCACTCTTCGGGTCGATTGAGACTGCCACTTTCAAGGGAACGGTGTTTACCGACTTCTCGCTGATTCGCGCAGGGAGCTTGCATAAGGCGAATGGCGGCGTTCTATTAATGGATGCTCAGAAAGTACTTGAACAGCCTTACGTTTGGGATGGTTTGAAGCGCGCATTGCGTGCTCGTCAATTGAGTTTTACGTCTCTAGAAAAAGAAGTCACATTGACGGGGGCGGTATCACTCGATCCTGAACCGATTCCGCTTGATATCAAAATTATCTTATTTGGTGATTATCGAACTTACCAATTGCTCCAACATTACGATCCAGAGTTCAGCGAGTTGTTCCGTGTGACGGCAGATTTCGAAGACGAAATGAAACGTACGCCGGAGTCTGAGCTGCATTACGCGCGCTTTATCTCTAGCGTGGTGCATGACAACAATATGCTGCATTGCGATCGCAAAGCCATTGCTCGGATCATCGAATACAGCTCACGTTTGTCTGGCGACCAATCCAAGCTATCTCTACATTCGGCTAATATCGCCAACTTGCTTCGAGAGTCGAACTACGTGGCTCGTCAAGCTAACTCTAACATGATCCGTATTGGGCATGTTGAAGAGGCGCTCAATAACCAAGAAATGCGAGTAAGCCGATTACGCGATAACGTAATGGAAACCTTTATTAACGGCACAACGCTGATTCGCACCGAAGGAGAAGCCGTAGGCCAAGTGAACGCACTTTCGGTATTGAGCACTAGTGACTACATGTTTGGTGCACCGAATCGCATCACAGCGACGACGTGTTACGGTGATGGGGATGTTATCGATATCGAGCGCAGCGTGGATTTGGGTGGCAGTATTCACTCTAAGGGCGTAATGATTTTGTCTGCCTACTTATCTTCCGTATTTGGTAAAACGGCACGAGTGCCATTAACGACAACCATTACCTTTGAGCAATCTTATGGTGGTGTTGATGGTGATAGTGCCAGCATGGCTGAGTTATGTGCGGTTGTGTCTGCTTTTTCAAAGCAACCAAACCGACAAGACATTGCGATAACAGGGTCGATGAATCAATTTGGTCAAGCTCAGCCTATTGGTGGCGTAAACGAAAAGATCGAAGGCTTTTATGATGTGTGTGTAATTAAAGGTCGTCATGACGGGCAGGGGGTCATTATTCCGCGCTCTAATGTTCACAATCTAATGCTTCGTTCCGACATCGTGAAAGCAGTCGAAAAAGGCGAGTTTAATATTTGGGCGATTGACCATGTTACTGAAGCTATCGAATTGTTTACGGGGAAAGTTGCTGGTGAGCCAACTGATGAAGGTTCTTATCCAATCGATACCATTTTTGGCCTTGCTCAAGCTAAGCTCAATTCGTTGAGAAAATAGGCTGAAACCGTCCTAAATGTGAATGTATCTCATCATAAGTGATCATAATTTATCATAACGACAATATCCCGACGCCACTGTCGGGATATTGTCAATAACAGATTGAAAATGGAGAGTTTTTGTACTAGACAAAAGTGTGATCGACCTCTAATATTCGCCACTTTTTTATTCGTCTGGGATTTATCCCGTCGCAAGGAAGCATAGATATTCAAACTGCCGAAAAGTAACGTTGTTATAAGCACAGCTCGAGTTTGTTTGGATATAGACATCACGCATACAACTGAGGCCCTGTCATGCAGTTATCACTGAAAAATTTGTCAGTACGAACGCAAATTTTGGTTCCGGTATTATTTACCGCGATTGTTTTGTTTATTGCTCTTTGGATTACTAAAAACAATCTTCAAGCAGAGCAAGATGTTATTGCTTCCAACCAAGAATCTTTGGTTTTTCACAAAGACACATTGGCGAGTATTGACGACCAAATTTACCCTCTGCGCATAAGCGCGGTTTACGCTATTTACGATGCTTCTCGTCGTGAGAATTTTCTAACCGAATTGAAAGAAGGCTTAAAGCAAGTTGATGCCGATTTAAGCGCAATTGAAGCCCGAAACCTATTCCGTGACGATGCCGTTAAAGTTCGCCAAGCAATTGAATCCTATGTGCGATATTCAGAGCGCTCAGTTGCTTTCTTCAACCAATACGATCAAGGTTTAAAATCGGATAGAGAGTACCGTGCATTTGTCAAAGAGTATCGCAATGTTGGCCGAGAAATGGTCCAACAAATTAACACGCTATCAAAGCATGTAAACGAGCAAGCTGAACAATCTACTATCAGAAGTCATCAGCAAAATGAACGTGTGCAAAATAACGCTATGTTGACAGTTTTAGCGGTATTTGCTTTCTCATTGATAGGCGCTTGGTTCCTATCTGGCATGATTGTTACACCAATCCAAAAGCTGCAAGAAGTGATGCGTCAGTTAGCAATGGGTAATCTATCAGTACGTGCAGATGTCGATGGGGACAATGAGATCTCTAAGCTGAGCAAAGATGTAAACCAAACCGCAGAGCAGTTATACAACACTGTGGACCAGTTAACCCGTATTAGTGAGGAAGTTGCATCTGCATCGACCGAATTGGCTGCGGTAATGACGCAAGCGGAAGCGAACGCTCAACAAGAGTTGGCGGAGATCGAGCAAGTTGCATCTGCGGTTAACGAGCTTGCAAGCACTGCGAATAATGTGAGTGATAACGCGACCTCTGCTGACGCAACTGCGCGTGAAGCTGATGGACTTGCTCAATCAGGTTTGGCTATCTTCCAAGAAAGTGCGGAAGCAAGTGCGCAAATGTCTCAAGCATTGAACGATGCAGCGCAAGTTGTTTTGCGTCTAAAAGAGCAATCTGTACAGATCAACGATGTTATTGAAGTGATTCGCGGCGTATCTGAGCAGACCAACTTGCTAGCATTGAATGCTGCGATTGAAGCGGCGCGAGCTGGTGAGTCTGGTCGTGGTTTTGCGGTAGTAGCTGATGAAGTACGGATGCTAGCAGCGCGTACTCAAGACTCGACACAAGAGATCCAAACGATCATTGAAGAGCTTCAAGCGCAGTCTGGGCTTGCGAATGACAGTATGCAAGTCAGCCTTGATATGCTTAGCCGCAACAACGAGCTGACGCAACAAGCGAATGAAGCGTTGGTTGGAATTACCGAGTCAGTCGCCAACATCAACGATTCAAACACGCAAGTAGCAACCGCAGCCGAAGAACAGTCTCAAGTTACTCAAGATATCAATCGCAACGTGGTTAACATGTCGGAGCTTGTAAACCAAAACGTAGCGGGCATCAGCCAGAGTGCAAGTGCGAGTACTGAGCTTTCATTACTTGCAGAGAAGCAGAAAGAGCAATTAAGTTTCTTTAAGCTTTAATTCATCATCTACTTATCAAATCTCTAAATCCCTGAGTGAATGCTCAGGGATTTTTTTGTTTGTAATAATCGGATTTATTATCAATAAGTCTATCTAAAACAGTCAGTTAACAAGATTTTTTTGCGGGCAATGTCACGTTTTGTGATATTGTTTTTACATTTTTTTCGTCAATTTTTTTTTGACGCGAACATTTTTTTTAACTCAACCGATAACTTGATGGTTGAGAGGTATTCATATCGTCATTTTAAGTGGTGTTTTCTTCTATAATCGCTGTTTATTCAACACGTTGCGTGAAAAATAACAGCTGCTACTATGCCGCCAGTTTTCTCGTTGGTACAGAAAAGTCCTGTTTTTCTGGTGAGAAAATACATATAAAACAATGATATGGAAAATAAAAATGAAATTAAAAACTTTAGCTGTAGCAGTGGCGCTAATGGCATCAGGATCTCAAGTTGTCGCTTCAGAACTATACAACCAAGATGGCACTTCTCTTGAGATGGGCGGCCGCGCTGAAGCGCGTCTTTCTATGATGGATGGTAAGGCAGAAGACCGTACTCGCATCCGTCTTAACTTCCTAGGCAAACAGGAAATCAATGAAAACTTATACGGCGTTGGTTTTTGGGAAGGTGAGTTCAAAACAAAAGAAGAAGGTGCCGTAGATAACAATAGTGATCTTGAAACTCGTTACGCTTATGCGGGTCTGGGTGGCAAATACGGTGAAGTAACTTACGGTAAAAACGACGGTGCACTAGTGGTTCTTACTGACTTTACTGACATTATGGCTTACCACGGTAACACAGCAGCACTTAAACTGCCTGTTTCTGACCGTACAGATAACATGCTGTCTTACAAAGGCCAATTCGAGCAACTAGCTGTACGCGCTAGCTACCGTTTTGCTGATCGCACAACAGATGCACAAGGCTTTACAGACAACGAGGAAGATGGCTTCTCTCTATCTGGTGTTTACGCGTTTGCTAACACTGGTTTTGAACTAGGTGCTGGTTACGCAGATCAAAACGACAGCGATGAGTTCATGCTGGTAGCTGCATACTCTGTAGGTGACTTCTACTTCGCTGGTAACTACACTGGCGCGGATATGGATGTTGCAGGTAAGACTTTTGATTACAAAGGCTACGAACTAGCCGCTGCTTACACTATGGGTCAAACTGTATTCACTTCTACGTTCAACAAAGGTGAACTAGAAGACGCAGATACTGTAGAAAACCTAGCTGTTGATGTAACTTACTACTTCAAGCCTAACTTCCGTGGCTACGCATCATACAACTTCGATCTAATGGATAACGAAGGCGCTGATGAAAAAGATGAGCTAGCGCTAGGTCTACGTTACGACTTCTAAGTCATGACTCTTATCTAAGATACTGCCTTATTCTTAGTAAATAAAAACCCCTTACTGAAAAGTAAGGGGTTTCTTGTTTTCTAGCACTTCAAAGCTTCTTGATAAGCGATAGGGGTTATCAAATCTATCTTTTTAGTGTGAGCTTAGTACCATCAAATTTGAGGTGACTGAGGAGGTTTTTAGCGTTGTTTTTACCAACCTCATCAAACTCCATTCCGTAGCGAGCATAGTGCGTTGATTTTTGTAAATTACAAATACGACCTCGCAATGGCGCTAGCATACGACTCTCTCCGGGCATCGTTAGATCCAATGAAACGTGGTCACCAACCTGAAGTGGCCGGCTCATTGGTGATGTTACAAAACGACAGCCACTACGAGATAAATCTCTTATTTCGCATTCAGTTCGATAGGCTTCTAAACAAACACGCGCTCTCAAATTTACTTCGTAACGCACTTCTTTGCGAAGCTGAAAGACCTGCATAGTGTTGGGTAGGTCTAGCACCAAAATTGGGTACGGATCGCCTAGTCGATGCTGTAATTGGGCCCGAAATGGGATAACGGCCCCTTCACCTCGATGAGAGTAGGCTTTTACATTGATCCAAAAGCCTTCTTGAAAATAGAACTTCAAGTCTTCATCGGAGATGTTCGGAACCTCTATCAATGCAGTATTATTTGAGTGACAGCCAACAAATGTGCTGGTTGTAATAAACTTTGTACCAACGGGGGTGGTGACGTTTAAGCTCACTTCACTGCCATGTTCGACCATTGCCATTGCATCGGTGCTATTTAATGTACTTGCCTGACGTTCTGGTGCCTTCTTGCTTTGCAGAGGTAGCTTGCCGTCTCTGGCAATTGGGCTCATATTTCTCATTATAATTGTCGTACCTGATGTAAGAACGTAATCGCGTGAGGCGAAGCAGCACTCTCGCATGGTATCGATTTTATTCAGTGATATAGTTTGATTCAATCAATCTGTAACAAAAATTAGAGAGCAAGATATGCATAAAGTAACTCATGAAGCCACGAATAGTACATTCTGGGTTGATTTAGAGCAGGGCTATAAAGCCAAGTTAATTTATCAGCTTAAGGGTAATGTCATGCACATTACATCAACGGTTGTTCCTGAAGCACTGCGAGGTAAGGGGTACGGAAAAGTGATGATGGAAGCGGTGTTGCCAGAAATTGAGTCACTCGGTTATCAAATCAAACCAGTTTGCCCATATGTTATTCACTACATGGAGAAGAACCAAACGTGGTCACATCTGCTCACATGATGAGTAACAACCACCAACGCTACCAAAATATTGGCCAGGAACTCAATCTAGGTAATTACCGCTCTGTAGAAGTCATACAATCGCTATGGGGAGGCTATGGAGAGTTAGTCCGAGTTACTTATTCTACTCGTTCGGTGATCATTAAGCATGTAAAACTCCCTAAGCCTTCAGAGCATCCTAGAGGCTGGAATACGGACCGTTCTCATCAAAGAAAGTTGCATTCTTATCAGGTGGAAGTGAATTGGTATGAGCATTTTTCCGGAGGGGTGGATACTCGCTGCCGAGTACCACAAGGTCTAAAAACGTTCCAATCGGAGAATGAATGGCTCATTGTGATGGAAGATCTCGCCGAGGTGGGCTTTCCAAAAGTCATCACAGATGCACAGCTAGAGCATCTACAAGCCTGCCTCACTTGGTTGGCGAACTTTCATGCGCGATACATCGATGTTCGTTCGGATAAGTTGTGGCATACCGGAACATACTGGCACTTAGCAACCAGACCCGACGAGCTTGAAGCATTGCAAGACACTGAGCTACAAAATGCGGCTCAATTGATTGATCAAACGCTTTCGCAAGCTAAGTTTAAAACACTAGTACATGGTGATGCCAAATTGGCGAACTTCTGTTTTGATGAAGAAGAATCAAGCGTTGCTGCGGTTGACTTTCAATACGTTGGATGTGGGGGTGCAATGAAAGATGTGGCATTGTTTATGAGTAGCGCCGTTAAGCCAGAACGTTGTGCAGAGATGGAAGTTTGGGTTTTGGATACGTATTTTGCTCAGTTGCAACACGCGCTAATGGGCTATCAACCGAATCTTGACCCTAATGAAGTCGAGCGTGAATGGCGTCCTTTGTTTGCTGTGGCTTGGGCAGACTTTCAGCGCTTTGTGAAAGGTTGGAGTTCCGACCACTGGAAGATCAATCCCTACACAGAAGCATTGACTCGCAGAGCGTTGGCTTACTTACGAAAGTGAGTCGAAGTTTAAAAAGAAAAGCCTCCAATTAGTAGGAGGCTTTGTTTTATCTTTGGCCTGGTCTGATGCGCGCCATGTAATAGGTATTGATGAATTCACCATCACGGAAGGAACCGTCAATCGCTTCACCTTCAATTTGAAATCCATGCTTTTTATAAAGCCCAATGGCGGCGTCGTTATCGGCATTGACCTCTATCTGAATTCTTCTCACATTTAACCAGTTATCTGCTAGTTCAGTGACTGTTTCTATCAATTTGCTACCAATACCGAGTCCATGGAAACTATCATGTACTCCGATGCCAAACGATGCCGTGTGCATCGTTCTTGGACGTAGAGAGTGGTGAAAGCCAATATTTCCGACGACTTTACCATCAATTTCAGCGACATAGCTATAAACACCATCAGGTATGTTTGACAACCTTTCCACCCACATCGCGAGCGAAGGCTTTGGGAGTTGCAGGGTTTCACGTTGTGCTTTTGGTTGTGAATAGATTTCTACGAGTGCCGCTGCGTCTTCGACGGTCGTTGGACGTACGATAATTTCCATGCCTCTCTCCTTCGCTTTTTAGTTTTAATTTTTAATCTAACCACAGTTTTCTTATTTGGATAGTGTTTTTTTATGTTTAATGGATAAATGCCTTTTAAATTAGCTTGTTATGATGTCATTTTTTGAATTTTTAGTAGTGATTTATCATCGAATTGAGCGAGTAGATTGCAAAGGTGTTGAATTATTGTACTGAGAATGGCGCGTACTGCAGAGTATCGTGGTGAATTTCATGTCGCAGTAAATAAACGCATTTAGTCAAACTGTGACGACGGCACTGTGCGTCAGTTGACTTGAATCAATAGAGGATGGGGTTACCTCCTATGAGGTATAGGGAAACGACACGTTTAGGGCTATTTATGCTTAACTTGATAAGGGAGTTTTGTTGAGGAAATAGCATGAAATCCTCTCAGTCTAAAATATCGCAAAGTCGGCGCCGATTTTTGCGTGATACAGCTCGAACTGCGGCTGGTGTTGGCGCAGCTGCGTGTGTATTGGGCTTACAATCGCTACAAAGCCAAGCTCGAGAAACCAAAGGTGTGCCTATTCGTCCGCCTGGTGCACTGCCGGAAGGCGATTTCGAATCAGCTTGTATTCGATGTGGCTTGTGTGTTCAGGCATGTCCTTACGATACCTTGAAACTTGCGACATTACTTTCACCCGTCGCGACTGGCTCACCTTACTTTACTGCACGCGATATTCCCTGCGAAATGTGCGAAGACATTCCTTGTGTTGTCGCTTGTCCGAGTGGGGCGCTGGATCCGAAACTAACCGATATTGATGATGCTCGAATGGGTACAGCGGTTCTTATTGACCATGAAACTTGCCTTAACTGGCAAGGGTTACGATGCGACGTTTGTTATCGCGTTTGTCCGCTGATTGATGAAGCCATCACGTTAGAGATGGTTCACAACGATCGAACTGGCTATCACGCCAAACTTATCCCTACAGTGAATTCCGAAGTGTGTACCGGATGTGGTAAGTGTGAACAAGCGTGCGTGTTGGATGTCGCTGCTATTAAAGTCGTCCCGACGGATTTGGCGAAAGGCAAAGTGGGCAGCCACTACAATTTTGGTTGGAAAGAGCTCGACAAACCACTCGAAAATATCCTCCCTAGTGAGACGCCTGTGCCGGAAGGTGCGCTTGAATCGCTAAAAGGAGGTAAGTAATGGCAAAGAATTTAGCTCAAAATGCTGGCAAAGAAGCGCTTGAAAAGCTTGGTTGGTGGCGCGCGCATCGGTTTTTGATTTTACGTCGGCTATGTCAGTTCACCATCATTGCGCTATTTATGGCTGGGCCGACGCTGGGAATTCTAACTGGTAATCTGTCATCAAGTATGTTGCTCGATACCGTGCCGTTAAGTGACCCGTTAATCGTGCTTCAAGCTTTGGCGACAGGGCATGTTCCGGAGTTTAATGCGTTGTTAGGCGTAGTGATTGTCGTGGTGTTTTACGCGATTTTGGCGCCGCGCGCATTTTGTGCTTGGGTGTGCCCGTTGAACATCGTGACAGACTTGGCGGCGTGGTTGCGTCGAAAGTTCAACATTAAAGCGAGCTATCGTTGGTCTCCCATGATTCGTTATTGGCTGATCCCTGTTTTGATGTTGGGCAGTGCGCTATCTGGCGCGATTCTTTGGACATGGTTAGATCCAGTTGCGGCACTGCATCGCGGGTTGGTGTTTGGTATGGGCGCAGGTTGGGTGCTAATCGCCCTAGTGTTTGTGTTGGATTTACTCTTGGTTGAGCATGGGTGGTGTGGGCACTTATGTCCACTGGGGGCTACCTATGGCGTGATAGGCCGAAAAAGCCTGTTGCGCGTTACTGCTGTTCGGCGCGAAGATTGCACCAAATGCATGGATTGCTTTTACGTTTGCCCAGAACCAGAAGTGCTTCGGCAGCCTTTGAAAGAGGGAGATCGTCGAGTTATGGATCAAAACTGCATTAGCTGTGGTCGTTGTTTGGATGTATGTCCAGAACATGTGTTTGAATTTAAAAATCGCCTATCAGTAAAAGTCATTGATTAAGCCACTGAGCACATTTACTCATGATTTATTTCTCTTGATACTTGAACATCGCGCTTCGCCAAGGAGTTAAGTGCGATGTTTGTCTTCATAACAATATCCCTCAGCCATATCTGCTTGCTCTGGGCTGAAAATAATAATGATATTGCGAATTTGTTACATTTAAAGCTATGATGATGCCTTCATATTTAAAGGAAACATCATGACTACCTCATCGCACGGCTGGAGAACGCCGCAAAATTTCCTCCTGTTAATTTCCATTATCGTGCCCATTGCTTTTTCTACCTGGATGGCGTTGTTGAACAACTTTGTTATAGAGAAAGCAAACTTTGATGGTGCCGACATAGGCCTATTGCAAAGTGTGCGCGAAATTCCGGGTTTTTTGGCCTTTACCGCCGTGTTTGTATTGCTGTTTATCCGAGAGCAACGCTTTATGCTCGTCTCTTTGGCGATGCTTACGCTTGGTACGGCATTAACAGGTTATTTTCCCACTTTGTACGGTCTACTTTTTACAACCTTGTTAATGTCCACCGGCTTCCATTACTTTGAAACACTCAAGCAGTCTTTGTCTTTACAATGGCTATCTAAAGAAGAAGCGCCAGAAATGCTGGGTAAGTTTATTTCTGTTGGAGCTTTGGCTTCTCTGTTTACCTACGGCGCCATTTGGGTTTCGCTCGAACAGCTCAAACTTGATTTTAAAACGGTCTATTTAATGGCTGGTGGTTTAGGTTTTGTGCTCATTTTGGTGATGGCATTTGCCTTCCCACAATTTAAGACAAAAGTGCCTCAGAACAAGAAGCTCATCCTGCGTAAACGTTACTGGTTATACTATGCGCTTACGTTTATGAGTGGAGCACGCCGTCAAATTTTTACGGTGTTCGCTGGTTTCTTGATGGTAGAAAAGTTTGGTTACTCCGCCGCAGATATTACGTTGCTGTTCCTGATTAACTATGTCTTTAACTTCTTGTTTGCGAAGCGAATAGGCCGTTTTATCGGCGTTGTTGGTGAGCGCAAAGCGTTGATGTTTGAATACGTCGGTTTGATCTTCGTGTTCGTCGGGTACGGTTTGGTGCAAACGGCAGAGTGGGCGGCAGCATTGTATGTTGTCGATCATTTATTTTTCGCGTTAGCGCTTGCGATTAAAACCTACTTCCAGAAAATTGCCGATCCTGCCGATATGGCGTCGACCGCAGGCGTTGCGTTTACGATTAACCATATTGCTGCAGTTGTAATACCTGTTACGTTTGGTGTCATCTGGCTTGTTTCACCTGCGAGCGTATTTTACATCGGCGCTGGTATGGCAGCAGTGAGCTTGCTGTTGTCACTCAATATTCCAGCGAAGCCGGAAGAAGGCAATGAAACTCGTTTGTTGAAGTGGAGTTAAGTTGGTACTCACTATCTAGCCATTGAAGTGAATACCTGTAATTAGACTCGCTGAAAAGGGTGCTTATGCGCCCTTTTCTTTTGATTGCAAATAGATAATCCCCCCAATGGTTGTCAATGCATGCCACGTCCGTTAGGGTTTAGAACTAAGTATATCGAAATAACTTGGGCATAACTGACGCGAAACAATAAGAGGGGAGCTATACAGTGCAGATACATGGCAGAGAGTTGGATTTAGATCTAGGAAGCCGTCACATCGTTATTCAGCGCCGCTATGAGGCGTTAGGAGCTGTAAACGACCTACTCATTGCTATTTGGTTTTTAATTGGTAGCTTTTTCTTTTTGAACGATTCGTTGATTGAAAGTGGTACTTGGCTTTTCATCGTGGGCAGTGCGCAGTTGATCATTAAGCCCCTGATAAAACTGATGAGTTTAGTTCATGTTGGTCGTTTGAATAAGCAACTTTCTGGCACATCAGCGAGCCGCTGAAATCACCGCTTCTTTTGAATACTTGCAAGCAAGAAGCCAGCAGGCGAGTTATCGAGGGGAAAGACGGAAGATAACGTGGTCACAACACTAACCACGTTATGTGCAGTTTGAAGCTTCAGAATTTAAAACGGATACCAGAACAGTTGTGTGTCCATCACACGCTTGCTTATCGCAGCAATCACTATCACCGCAATCCCCGCCATGCAGATCATATCGGCTGTGGTTAGTGGTTTTAAGCTGTACCAAGTGCGAGAGGAGTGACGGCCAAAACCACGTAGCGTCATCGCGTTTGAGATTTGATCGGCTCTGTCCAAACTAGAGAAAATCAGAGGGCCAAGAATCTTCGCCACGTTCTTCATACGAGTGAACAACGGAGCCTTCTTGCTCAGTTCTACTCCGCGTGCTTGTTGCGCGTGCATGATGTTAACAAAGTCCTTTTTCACTTCCGGCAAGTAGCGCAGCGTTAAGCTCACGGCATAGGCGATTTTGTAAGGTACACCTAAGCGGTTCAAGCTGGCTGAAAACTCCGTCGGGTGAGTGGTAAATACAAACACCAACGCGATTGGGAACATGCTGAAGTATTTCAACGTCACTGTTACTAAGTAAAACAACGTCTCTTGAGTGAGCGAGTAATTACCGGGTAACGAGAGTAAAACCGTTGATGAGCCCATGAACTCAGTACCTTGTTGCGGCGCTAACGCGAACATAAACAGGGCATTGATCAGCAATACCGTGCCTGTACCCAGTAAAAGCGGTTTGTAGACATGAAATGGCACTTTGGTCATTTTCAATAAGCCTAAACCAAGCACGATCAACAGCGCGATGATTCGCAAGTCAAATGTGGTCAATACCACCGTTACCCAAGCAATGAAAAGCAAGAACTTAGTAATGCCATTCAACTTATGAAGTGGCGATTGGGTATCGATGTAGTTGATACCAAACTTCATCTTATTGTCTTTCATGCCACCGCTTTCTCTAGTTGGTTTACGTCGTCGCTTTTTTGTTGGCGGTGCGCTTTTTCTACATTGATAAAGTGCTGCATAAAGCCATTGGTGTCCTCGATACCAACTTTCGTAGCCAACTCAAACAAACTTGTGGTAGTGAGGTTTGCTTGGTCTAGTAGCTCTGGACTGCTGAATACCTGCGTCATTGGTGCATCCGCGACTAATTTACTGTCTGCAATCACGATAGAGCGCGAGGTGTATTCCAACACTAAATGCATGTCATGAGAGATGATCATTACGGTTACGCCCAACTCGCGATTGAGCTTTTCGATGAAACTCAGCATAGACGTGTAGTTTCGATAGTCCTGACCTGCCGTCGGTTCATCAAGGATCAGAAGCTCTGGTTCCAAGACCAAAATTGACGCAATGGTTACGCGCTTTTTCTGGCCGTAGCTCAATGCTTCGATTGGCCAGTGACGGTATTTGCTCAAACCGCACAGCTCAAGGACTTCAAGTACTTTAGCTTCGATTTGTTTCTCTTCAACGCCACGATTACGGAGGCCGAAGGCCACTTCGTCGAAAATCATGTGATGGGAAATCATGTGATTCGGGTTTTGCATCACCACACCCACTTTCTGGCTGCGCTCGAAGATGGTCAGTTCGTTAAGATCTTGACCATTCATGCTCATTGAGCCGCTATCCGCTTCAATAACGCCCATAATCAGTTTGGTGATGGTCGATTTACCCGAGCCATTTTTGCCAAGTACAGAGACAAACTCGCCACGCTTGATGTCAAAACTCACGTCTTCTAACGCGTTTTTCTCACCGTCGTAAGAATAGGTGAGGCCACGGACTTCAAGCAAAGTCTCGGCTGGCGTTTTGGGCGGTTGTGCTTTTGAACCATCAAACCATGCTTGTACTGCCGGTTTATATTGCTCCAACGGTAAGGTAGTTAAGCTAGAAGGTTTTGCATCGCCCTCAATCGCGCAGCCTGCTTCTTTCAGTGCTGAAATATAAAGCGGTTCGCGGATGCCGTAATCTTCTAGCAGAGGCGACGCTAAAATTTCATCTGGCGTTGTATCGGCAATGATTTTGCCGCTTTCCATCAAGATAATACGGTCAACTGAGCAATGCAGAACGTCTTCAAGACGATGCTCAATGATTACGATGGTTTTGCCCGTTTCGCGGTGTAGATCATCGATGATCTCGATGGTTTTTTTTCCCGTTTTAGGGTCAAGCGCAGCTAGTGGTTCATCAAACAAAAGGATATCGACATCATCGACGAGAATGCCCGCCAAAGAAACACGCTGTTTCTGCCCGCCAGATAAATCGTGGGGTGAGCGTTCTAGCATCTGTTCCAAGTCGACCATTTTGGCCGTGGCTTTGACCAATGGGTACATGTCGATATTTGAAGTTAGCTGGTTCTCCAGCGCAAATGCAATGTCTTCGCCAATGCTCAAACCGACAAATTGGCTGTCCGTATCTTGCAGTACGGTGCCAACTTGCTCAGTGTATTGGTGCATGTCGAAAGGGGCGGTGTCTTGACCATTGATGGTCAATGTTCCACTGGTTTCCCCTTTGATTGCGTGTGGGATCAGTCCGTTAAGACATTGCCCAAGGGTAGATTTACCACTACCACTTGGACCGATAATGACGATTTTCTCTCCTTTCTCTATCCTTAGATTGATATTTTTTAGCGTCGGTTTGTCCAGCGACTCATATCTAAAAGAGAAGTTAGAAAATTCGATTGTCATTCGACATTAAGCCTCTGTTAAGTTACGGCTTTGCTTGTTACGTTTAGCGACAGATTTAAGAATGAAGAAGCCAACAATAGCAATAAGAATGGTGTTACCGATCGCGATAATAGAAAGCTGGGTAAACACTTTAGTGAACGGTTCTGCGTATAAAATCGTGTCGAGGAATGCAGAGCAACCGTAACCAAATACGTTGCCTAATAGCGCAAGTACTACGAATAACGCGAAGTCTTTCATATTGAAATCACCTTTCTCCAAACGGTAGCGCGTTAGAGAAGGGAATAGACCGATAATCAAACCAACAATACCTGAACCAAGTACCCAAGTGAGCCATACGCCCCAACCTGCAAATAGGTCAGTAACCCAGTGACCAATAAAACCAACCAAGAAGCCAACAAGTGGTCCAAATAGTACTGAGAACAATGCTAATACTGCCATTGCTGGTTTTAGCGTTGTGTTTGCAAACACAGGGATGCCAAACATAGGTAAGCCGCCGATACCGTAAAGAGCAGCACCGATTGCAATAACCACAACAGTTTTAGCGGAAAGATTCATAGATAACCTCAGTTCAATAGTCGATTTTAAAGAACGTTTAATTGTTTTGTCGGAAAGCGTTAGTTATTTGATTGTGTAACATATATTCAAAACAACCAAGCTGCTTATTGTTTGCTCTATTTTTCTTCAGGAAATGTGTGATTTGATTCACGTATCCCTTTGACTGGCTTTGGTTTTAGCAAGCATTAAAAATAAGGCGCGCATTATACAGAATATTAATAAAAGTGGGAATGCTATCTATCTGGATGGCTAGAATGAATCAGGGGCTGATCGTCAGCCCCTGATTACACTGTTTGATGTTATTTTTACCGATAAATGAATGCGCTATATGTTCATTAATGGTCGAGGTATAAATAGTTCTGCCAGCTCTTCATACGAATAAGAACTTTGCGCATCACTGATACGTGAGTAAAGCTGTCTGAATAAACTGCAACTTCAACCGCAGTACCCATTGGTAGGTGGTATCCACTCAAGTCGTCGGTAATTTTCAGCTTCGCAAAAACACGTCCGCTCGTGCGCAAGGCATCAGTCCCAAGCAGAGCGCCTCGCGCTTGAATTTGGCTTTCACCAATGGCTGGAATCACGTCAATGACTTCGCCACGGAACACTTTGCCCGGAATTGCGCGGAACATAAATTCTGCTTCAAAGCCTGGCTTCAAGCGTTGTAATGAGTTCTGTCTGAATGCCGCGGTGTACGTAATGTCTTCGGTATGTACGAAGGTCATTGCCGGGGCAAGTGGCAACGGCACAGCCATAACACCAGGACGCAAAGCCAATTGCGTAACGTAACCATCGGTTGGCGCACGAACGACGGTTTGCTCTAGGTTAAACTCTGCTTTACGCAGCTCGGCAAGAAGTTGCGCGACTTGGGTATTTTCGCCTCCGATTTCAGAGTCCAGAGCGATTTGCGCTTGTTCTTGTTGCAAAATCGCAACGTCTAACATGGCTTCTGCCGCTTTATACGCTTGGCGTCGAGTATCCAAATCTTGTTCAGTAAACGCGCCACGATCAAAGCCCCTTTGATATCGGCTGAATTCCCTTTGTGCTTTATCTCTGTCCGCTTGCGCTTTCAATACAGCAGCTTCTGCCTCTCTTAGATCCGACTCTAAGCCCAACGCACCTTGGCTTGCTTCTTTGACTTTCGCTTCCAGGCGAGCAACTTCTGCTTCAAAAGGCACAGGATCGATTTTGAAAAGAATATCGCCCATTTTGAGCGGTTGGTTGGCCTGGACTGGCACTTCCACCACGCGGCCACGCACGCCAGAGACGATAGGCGTAGTCGGGAACACTTGGTTACCCAATTGAGTAAATGGGTGGTTGTAGTTCATAAGCAGCACGAGTGTGCCCACTAACACTACGCCGCCAAGTACGGCGGTTGGAACGGTCCATTTGTTTAGAGGAATATTGAAAATTTTAAAAATGGCAATACAAAGAGCTGCGTAAGTCAGAATCAGCAATAAGTCCATTATTCGTCCTCTTTACTTTGTTCAGGCAAAGGCATTTGCTGAATCTTTTGTTGTTTCAACATCGATACTTCGTTTTTGAGTTCGTTGACTTCATCGATGAGTTCTTCAAGGCGGTGATGAATGTCGTGTGTTTCTTGTTCTAGTTGTTTAAAACCCCAGCCGCGTTCCTTGCGCCATAATGTTGCCCAGATCCATAAAAATGGCCACAGCGCATGCAAAGTGAAAAGGCTGACCCAGCCAGCGTAGTGAATTGCGTCTTGGTGCGGGTGCTCTCTCTCTTTGGCGATTTCATATGGAATATCATGAATGACAATGATTCCGTAAAAGATCACTAAAGCAACGAAGATGAGTAACCCAAGTGCAAAATAGTCTAGAAACATCTTACCTACCTGTGCTTATTGCGAAATGGAAAATCTACGTAAATTAACAATTTAAGTATTTGTCTTAACTACAGATGAATCAAGCGGTTTTTATGTAGGAATTATGTTTATGCGATGTAAGTATCCACTGATGTTTATTGGCAGTTAAGGTGTTGCTGAGTACTTATTTAAACAAACAGTGAAGTGATAGAGGAAGGATAAGTAAAAAGTATAACAAAGCCCCAGATGTCAACCGGGGCATGGTTTAAAGTTCGGTACAGACTTGGTTTCTGCCGTTGGCTTTGGCGCGATAAAGAGCTTTGTCTGCACGATAAAAAGTTCGCTGAGTATTCTCGCCTTCTCGATGCAAGGTAATCCCTATGGATACGGTCAGCCCCCGTTCACCAAGAATATCGTCCCAACCATATTGATAAATCCGTTCACGATAATTCTCGGCATGCATTTCTGCGCGTTCCAGTTGGGTATTCTCAAGGATCACGAGGAACTCTTCACCACCAAATCGTACGCACGATGCGCCTTTAAATCTGAAGTAGGACGCCAGTTCCTGTGACACACTTTTGATCGCTTTGTCGCCCACCAAGTGGCTTAGTTCGTCATTGATGGATTTGAAGTGATCGATATCGATGACCATCAATGCAAATGCAGTATCGTGCAGAAGTAGATCTTTTAGTTTAACTTCTAACCAGCGTCGGTTGTGTAAAGACGTAAGTGGATCGGTAAAGACGTCCTGCTGTAGCTGAGCAACAGTATTTTTATGCTGCTTGGTGGTTTCTTTTAGTTCTTTGTTTTCTAGCTCTGACAAAATGAGTTTGAGTTGTAACTCAAAGCGTGAAAGTCGGCGTAGTTGAGCAGACCCTAACTCACCGATCGGAATATGTTTTACAAGATCAGATTCGATTCTATGCGCTTTTTTTTCACAATTTAATGCTTCTTGATACACCCCTTGAGAGGCGTAAACTTGACTCATCGCGTTATAAAAATGCTGAGTAACGATAGGAGATAGCTGCTTTTGAATCCTTTTACTGATGGAGTCCAGCGTTAAGTTAGCTAAAGAAGTGTGCCCTACACCGTTTAGACAATACGCAGTCTCAATTTTGACCATCGTGGATAACCAGTATGTCGTGGCACTACCCGTTGTATACTGAACATTCGAAATAGCCAGCAACGCATTGGGGTAGTCTTCTTGCAGACGATGTAATTTGGCTCGGTAGAGGTGAATTTGCGCGGCGAGGTTTTTATCACTGACGAGAATGCTCAGTTCTTCACATTCACTCAGCAACTCTTTGGCGTCTGCGGTACGGTTTAAGCTGATATAACATGCAAGCATGTACAGCTTGTAACGAAGGCGTAGGGATCGACTGCCAATAGCGTGATCGATAGCATCTATTTTTTGATAATAACGTAATGCACGTTGGTGATCCCCATAGGCATCGCACAAATTACCCATTCCAATAATGGCCAATACGTACTCATCAATATAGCCGTACTCGACGGCGATATTGGTTGAAGCAACATACTCGGTTAATGCCGCATTGTAGTCACCTAATTCAACTAAACGCTCACTCAAGCTTGCTTTCACAGAAAGAATATCTTCCGCATCTTCTGGTAAAACAAGCAACTCAAGGGCTTGTTTCAATTCACTAATGCTGTCGTTGAGCTGTTTGATCTCTCTTCGATACTCGGCGCTAATGATATAGCAATGCGCTTTCTCACGGTTTGTTGACGCAATATGTAACCCTATGTGTTCCCATAGCGTAATCGCTTCTTCACCTGAAACGGAAGAAGGATCGATACCTGCGTCAGTCACCTTGCTAAGCAGTTGTTCCATTCTTCATTACCTCAATATAACTTTCTTCGAGCTGTTCTAACGTGAATGGGAAGGTCAGGATATCTTGCAAATACAGTATCGGTTTCGGGCCTTTGATTCCGCGTCGCTTCCATGGATAGATGTCTAACATCGCTTGGACAGTGCGGTAGACCTCTTCTGCTGCTTGACCTTTTTCTGCAATTAACATTGCTAGCCTGTTACTGGAAATTCTCGAGATGAGGTCGCTGGAGGTTGTCAATGCATGAACGAGCTCGGTACAAACATCGAGAACTTCGGGGTTTGAATGCTGAATCATAATGATGGCGTGGTTAGAGCGTTTGAGCTCCGTTTTAAACAAAACTAACTGTTCCCACCAGTAGGTCTCAGAAACGACATTAGAGAACTGTTTTTCAGGGTCGTATTCGTGTTGAGAGCGAATATGATTGATCAGCTTACGTGCTCGCTGCTCTAGTTGGCGTTTAGAGCCTCTTGCTTTATCCATGCTGATTCGATGAGTTTGTTCTTTGAGCATTTTGAGTGCGTGCTTACGGTATTTCTTGAACGCGTTAAACGCAGACTCAAAGTCACCTTGTTCTTCAGCGACTCGTGATTGTTGGAAGCAAATTTGGCTGAGTAGCTCACCGTGGTCGAAACTGAGTGCAGACTCTTCTGCTGCAAGTAGCAACTTGGCAGCGCTGTCTGTATTTTGGCGCAAAAGCTCAAGTCTTGCTCGGCTAATAAAAGAGTGTGCTTTCATCCAAACGAGGTCATGCTCAATGGCAAGCTGGTGGGCTTTTTGGGTGGCTTCTTCGGCCGCATCAAGGCGTTCTAGTCCAAGCAGTGCTAACCCTTTAAAGTCCCAGATCTCGGCTTGCCACGTACTGTCATCATGATCTTTTAATACTTCGGTTGCTCCATCCAGTACCGTAAGCATCTCGACAAACTTATTTAGTAAGTAATAGTCCCAAGCTAATAGGATGCGCGCTTTGCCTTCTAACCAAGCAATACGAACATTGTTTGCCACTTTAACGGCTAACTCATGAGTTGAAGCGGCAAGTTGGTGTTCATTAGTGATGCGCCATACATTACCAAGCCCAATTAGAGATTCGATTTGAATTTCAACATCATCAACAAGAGCAGATTGTTCGAGCGCATTAATCCAATATTGTTGCGCGGAATAATACTTTGCTTGGCCCCAATATTGGAGTGCAAAAAGATGGAGAATTTCCGGGAGATTATCGTCGGTTTCAAGCTGTGTTTGTTTGCTGTAAGCGTCTTTGACGAGTTTTAAGCCTTGTCGGTAATCCATTAGGCACCAACAGCATTGCGCCATGATGAGTAAGGCTTTGATCTCTCCGTCCACAAATAAAATTTGTTCCGCGCGGATACGATATTGCTGCGCAATATTAAAGGTATGTTTAGGGGCCGATTTTATTTGGCCTTTAAGCTTAGTGAGATCATCTTCTAGCTGAATTTGGTTTTTATCCAACGTTCACATCCATGACTATCGAACTGGAAATCACACCTAATATTAAGTGGTTAGATGCATGTTTCTTTACCAAAGCGATGCGGATAACGTTTTGGTAAACGATCAGGGGCCGTAATGTATACCGTTACAACCCCTAATTACTACATCTAAATTACCAATAGAATAGCTACGATAGGAGCTGTTTGATTGTCAAAGGTGCATCAGAGACTTCTAACCTTTGTGCAGCGGTAAGACCTTGTTTATCCTGATAGCACAAATTATGCCAAGCTCTGAATATATCTAAAAGAGGTAAAATACCAGCAGGTCGTAATTTGCGACGTGGCTCGTTAATGAAGCTTTCGAAAAGGATCTGAAAGCGGTTTTGATAAAACTTCACATGACGAGTTGTCGCAACGTTAAACCATTTTTCAGGCTCATTTTGATCGCCAGCGAGGTAGCAAATGCCTTTGTGGTTTTCGTTTTGACTAGAGATTGCCCAACGATCGCGCCACCAACTCATATAGGCGATATCGACTTTGCCAAAGGGAGTACTCATGTCCCAACTAGCGTCCTCTTCTACGTACATCAAGTCGACACTTTTCTCTTTAATGCGAGGTAAACAAACGCTCAGTGCAGCCGAACGTAGTAGGGGATCTTGAGGCATGTATAGAGATACACGTTTGTTTGGGCAGCACATATCAAGTACGTGCAAATAGTGTGCATATGAGGTGTATGGTGGACGGACTAATGCCCCTTTTGAAGGGTAATGAAATACAGATAGATTACCAAGAGGGTCTTCTACGTTACCGCGAGCCAAAATTGTTTGGTATTTTTGGTCAATTCGCTCTCTGAGGTGATGAGAAGGTTCCGCAAGCGGCTCACTTGCTTCCGCTACGTACTCCTGGGAAACAAAACGAGACACCTCATCGTAAGGATTATGATCGAGCGTTGCGATTGGCTCTTCATCAGCGGAATAATTGACGTGCTGGCAAAGAATATAGCCAGAATGCGCTTCGCCAGAAACAATCCAATACACACCATTATTGCTGTTCGGTTGCAATGCAATATAGTTTGAGGCCAATTCATAATGCGTTGCGTGGTTTACCCAGCGCGCATCAATGGTTGCCAGCTTACGGCGGCAGCGGCTAGCTATATGGTCAACATGGTCGTAAAAGGTTTTTGGGTTAATACTAAGCTTACGGCAGATTTCTCGTACGGAATATCCCGTAAACAACAAGCCCATCAAGTTCTCTTGAAATTGAAGCTTCTTGTTGGCACCAGACCACTTGTCGACAAAGGTACTTTGACACACTTTACAGCGGTAACGTTGGCGATCGCCACTGTAACCGAAAGCGTGATAGAGGTGTTTGTGAGTGTGGACAGAAAGTCCAAAGTTGTCGCAATCATCATTACGGCAAGCAGGCAACCCGTCACTGTGGACGTGCCGCAGGCGATGAAGTTCGTTCACGACATCGCGATTATTAAGTAAGGGGGGGAAAGCTCCACATTCACGGCATACCATCGCCGGACGCTTAGGGTTCGCATGTTGCAGAACGTAACGCTTTGCATCACTCAATCCAAAGTTGTCACACGCCAATGTTTTACAAAAGTTGAGTTGTAACCCATCTGCGTCTTTTGGCAGTTCGCCGTTAGACACAATCGCCCCCTCGGGATAATTCGGGCAGCCAGCATAACTCTGGCTGCAAATTATTACTTACTATTTGTTCTTAGATGTTGATTGCAGTTTCTAGTGCAACTTTCATCATGTCGTTGAACGACTTCTGACGCTCTTCTGAGCCTAGTTTTTCACCACGGATGATGTGGTCAGAAACTGTCAGGATAGTCAGTGCTTTCGCGCCTAGGTCAGCTGCTACGCCGTAGATACCAGCCGCTTCCATGTCTACACCTAGGATGCCTAGTTTTTCCATCTTCTCGAAGATGTCTGCTTCTGGTGTGTAGAACAGGTCTGCAGAGAATACGTTACCTACTTTTACAGGCACTTCCTGAGCGCGTGCTTGGTTAACTGCTTCTTCTAGAAGACCGTAATCAGCGATTGCTGCGAAATCGTGGTTGTTAAAACGGATACGGTTAACTTTAGAGTCTGTAGAAGCACCCATACCGATAACAACGTCCATTAGTTTCACGTCGTCACGTACTGCACCACAGCTACCCACACGGATAACGTTTTTCACGCCGTATTCAGCGATTAGCTCGTGTACGTAGATACAGCAAGACGGGATACCCATGCCGTGGCCCATTACAGAAACTTTTTTGCCTTTGTAAGTGCCAGTAAAGCCGAACATGTTGCGAACGTCACAAACTTGTTTCACATCTTCTAGGAACGTTTCAGCGATGTATTTAGCGCGCAACGGGTCGCCTGGCATCAGAACTGTTTCAGCGAAATCACCTGGTTGTGCGTTAATGTGTGGGGTTGCCATAAGTGCTCTCCAAAGTTTTGTTTTGATAAAACGCCTCTATTATAGAACGCTATTACCAATTCTGTTGAACTTGTTCGTTTTCGTTGAGGCAATAATATCGGGACGTACAGTAGCCCCTTGAGAGCTTAGTCACAAAAACCACGCATTTAGAAACTGCAACTCCTATTGATAACTAAATCTGTTGAAACCAAAAGAGCAATCGATTTGCTTTTGAGCAGTTTGTCGATTGCGCGCACAAATTCTTTGTTTTTGGGCCAAACTTTTTTCTGAAAGCTGGTTGATCGAAATACTTTCGAGTGAAGTAAAACGATTAAATTGTACAACTTATTTTCTTGTACAATCTGGAAAGGCTTGCTATAAGTTATACAATAAAACTTTTTGTATAGGGATGCGTCATCATGGAATCTTCGATCAAAGTAGGTATCAGTTCGTGTGTTTTGGGTGAACGAGTGCGTTTTGACTCTGGTCATAAGGTGAGCAACTTTGTGACTAAAGAGCTTAGCCCGTATTTTGACTTTATTTCGGTATGCCCTGAAGTCGGCGTAGGTATGCCAGTACCCCGTCCAACCATTCGTCTTGTTTCTAATGAAGAGCGTGTTGCATTGGTTGAAACCAAAAATCCAGAAAATGATCATACCGACAATATGCTCACTTACTCGGCCAATAAAGTAGATGAACTTCAAAGTGAGCAGCTTTGTGGTTACATCGTTTGTGCTAAGTCACCAACTTGTGGCATGGAGCGAGTCAAGGTTTACAGCAAGAACAGTGCTGCGAAAGAAGGTGTTGGCTTGTATACACAAACATTGATGCAAAAAATGCCTTGGTTGCCTGTTGAAGAGGATGGCAGACTTAACGACCCTGTATTGAAAGAAAATTTTATCACTCGAGTATTTTGTCTAAATGACTTTTACGACTCGATGGATGGTGAGCCTACTCGTGGCAAAATCATCGACTTTCATTCGCGCTACAAACTGACGTTAATGGCACACCACCCAGAGTCATACCGCTCCCTTGGCCGCTTAGTCGCTGATGTCGCTAATTATGAAATTGAAGACTTTTACCAAGAGTATCGTTTAGGACTTATGAAGGCGTTAACGAATCGGGCTAGCCGCAAAAATAACACAAATGTGTTGATGCATTTACAAGGATACTTCAAACGCTCACTAACTAAAGAAGAAAAAGAAGAGTTAGCGACAGTGATTCACGACTACCGTATCGGAATGCTGCCTCTGTTAGCACCACTTACATTGATTAAGCATTACTTAAATACTTACCCAGACGAGTATTTAGCAAAACAGAAGTTTTTAGAACCGTATCCGCAGGAGATGAGATTACGCTATGGTTTGTAGTTCAGAAGAAAAACTATACGCGATCCGAGATGTCGCAGAAATCACGGGTGTAAAACCAGTTACGCTGAGAGCTTGGCAACGAAGATACAACTTGATCCAGCCTCAGCGAACAGAAAAAGGACACAGACTCTATCGCCAGCAAGATCTCGATACGATTCGCGAAGTCCAGAGTTGGCTCGCGAAGGGGATTTCGATTGGTAAAGTGAAGGGGCTGCTAGGAAAAAGCGCCGATGTCGAAGTCAAAAACGAGGTTCGCACACTCGAAGAAGTTGAAAACATGCTGCTTGCGCTGTCTACCCTGAATCGAGGAAAAGCAGAGAGTTTACTTGCCTCTGTTCTTAAAGAGTATCCACTAAAACTCGTTATTGATCAGTTTATTAGCCCAGTATTTGATGCGCTAGACATGGTGAAAGGATCGCTGCGATCTTTACAGGTCGGGTTATTTCAGACTTGTTTGATCACTCGACTTGCCCTTGTTATCGATTCTGAAAACAAAGCCGCTTCCAAAGGAAAGTGTCTGCTCATTAGCTTTGAACAAAACAGAGAGTCTGAGAGTTGGATTCAAGCAGCGAAGCTTTGCGAACAAGGGTATCACACGACTTTGATCGATAAGGTTGATGATGTTTCTGGTCTACTAGATCACGAGGTCGTTGAAAATGGTTCGTTTATCTACCTTTTCTCCAACAAAGCGCTAGCTGCTAAACAAGTAGCGTCCATCAAAATGCTTCACGCACAACTAGGTGATCGGATGGGGTGCTCTGAAGTGATAGAGAAATTACACCTAACTTAGTAGACAAAAGATAGGAGCTACCATGATTTTAGTATGGTTTCGACGTGACTTACGTACGTTAGACCACACGGCACTCAAAGCGGCATTGGATTCAGGTCAGCCTGTCGTCGCTTGCTTTATCGCGACGCCAGAGCAGTGGCGGGAGCATCACATGGCGCCGATGCAGGCAGACCTCATTGCTCGTCGCTTAGCTTGTCTTAACGAGGAGCTTGAAAGCCTTAATATTCCCTTTTTGTACAAAGAGGTACCGTCGTTTTCCGATTGTACAGATGTGATTAGTGGGTGGGCGGAAACACTTGAAGCTACGTCTGTCATGGCAAACATTCACTATGAGGTGAACGAACGAGAGCTCGATACACAAGTAAGTGAAGCGTTAGCTTCTCACGATATCGAATTTGAACTGTTTCATGACAAATGTGTGCACGCGCCAACGACGGTTCTTAATAAGCAAGGCGAATATTTTAAGGTGTTTACGCCATTCAAGCGTGCTTGGTTAACGCAGTTCCATATGCCGACGGTAGTAAAACCTCACGAGCAAGCGCCACTCAATAAAAAGGTACTCGAACAATTAGAGTCGGCTCGATTTAATTCAAGCTTCACATTTAGCTATCCTCGAGAATCCAGTGAAGACTGGCTGGCTTCGACTAATGATATTTTGAAGCAGCTTAGGGAATTTGCACGGGAGCGCAGTGACGCGTATCAAAGCGAGCGAGACTTTCCAGCTATTGATGGCACTAGCCAACTGTCTCCATACCTTGCGATTGGCGCGCTATCACCAAGGCAGTGTATTGCTCGTTTGTATGCTGAAAATCAACAAAATGACCTTACAGAAGGGAAAGCAACTTGGTTAAGTGAGATCATTTGGCGTGAGTTTTATCAGCACCTATTGGTTTTCGAACCAAAACTCGTCAAAGGCAAAGGATTTATCGATTGGGAGGATAAAATCCAGTGGTCCTATGATGAGAAAGCCTTTGAGCGATGGAAGACAGGAACAACAGGATACCCAGTCGTTGATGCAGCAATGCGTCAGCTCAATCAAACAGGTTGGATGCACAATCGATTACGTATGATTGTCGCGAGCTTTCTTACCAAGGACTTACATATTGATTGGCGATGGGGAGAAGCGTACTTCATGAGTAAGCTGGTGGACGGCGATTTTGCAGCGAACAATGGTGGCTGGCAATGGTCTGCTTCTACGGGCTGTGACGGGCAGCCATACTTTCGTATTTTCAACCCGATAAGCCAAGGCGAAAAGTTCGATGCTAATGGTGAATTTGTGCGCCACTGGGTACCAGAAATCAAAAGTGTACCGAACAAATACATCCATAAACCTTGGACTTGGGAGGGCTTTTCTTTACTGGAATATCACAAGCCGATGGTTGATCACAAGACAGAAAGAGAGATAACCTTACAGCTCTTTAAAAGTGCCAAGGAATAGAGTGAAATGCTTAGCAAAAAGCGATCAATGAGTTTCGCAAAACGTACCCTGCTATCTGTGTCGTTATCTTTAGTGAGTGGTCTATCATTCGCTAAGATGTACGAATTACCAGAGGATGGAAGCCGTTTAATTGGTCGCCTTGAAAACCACGTCGTGCAAGAAGGCGAAACCATGGCAAATATCGCTAAGCTCTACGATGTGGGTATGCTAGGTTTAATGGCCGCAAACAAAGGCGTGGATCCCTTCTTACCAGAAGAGGGGCATGTTCTTACTATTCCGACACAGCTAATCCTCCCAGACGTACCTTATAAAGGTATCGTTATTAATCTAGCCGAGCTGCGCTTATATTACTTTCCGAAAGGAGAGAATATTGTCCATGTATTTCCTGTCGGAATTGGCCGAATAGGGCGCGATACCCCAGTAATGACAACGCGTATCAGCCAAAAACGACCGAACCCTACATGGACTCCTCCAGCCTCTATTCGTGCCGAGTACAAAGCAAAGGGCATTGACCTACCAGCCGTTGTTCCTGCGGGGCCTGATAATCCACTTGGTATGTTTGCATTGCGTTTAGCTTACGGGAATGGCGAATACCTAATTCATGGTACCAACAAGGACTTTGGGATTGGTATGCGAGTCAGCGCGGGTTGTATTCGTATGGACCCAAGTGACATTGAGTGGTTATTTGACAAGGTTCGTAACGGCGAAGACGTTAACATCATTAACCAGCCTATCAAAATGACACTTGAGCCTGACAGAAGTGTGTTCTTAGAAGCACATGAGCCTTTGACTCGTAGTAATGGCGAGAAAGGTGAACTCAAAGTGCCGAAAGAGTTAAAGTGGTGGCTGGATGAATTCGGTATGAAAAACGTGAAGGCTAAAGCAGCAATCGCTGCACAGAATGGGGTTCCTGTCGAAATAACCGCGCCTTAACGGGCGTTAAGACGCGGTATCAAATCTTACTTAGTGTAAGACTGAGCGATGTTATCGATACGCTCGTTAGCACGCTCAGCTTCTTCTTGAGCAGCCATTGCTGCTGCGCCTGATTTTTGAACGTCAGATTGAAGAGCTTGTACGTCTTGGCTTAGTTGGCTAACTTGGTTGCTTAGTTCGTCTAATTTTGCTGCATTTGCTGTAGCTGCGTCATCAGAAGAAGCACAACCGGCTAGTAGAAGTACTGAAGTTGCTGCAGCTGCGATCAACGTTTTGTTCATATAAGAACTCCTTGCTTATAGTGAAAGTCTCGCCACTAACTATTATTTTATACAGTAGCGAGGTTAAATGTGGTTACATTTTATCAGTACATGATGTAGCAAAAGTCAAAAAAACCCAAGAATTTCATGGAGTACCTGACGTCAACTTTTACCTGAACTTAACAAAGTTTAACTACCTATCCTTTATTTCGTTCTCACAACAGTTTTCATAGCAGGTGTATTTGCCACGTTCCTGATATCAATAATTTAGACGATATTGACACAAATGAAAGTTTATTGGCCCAAATAACTGCTATTTACGTCGTTTTGTTGAAGAATAGAAGACATATCTGAAAGGCCTTTCATTAAACTTCACGTTCAGATGCACATCAAAAAGGCTAGGGTTTACTCTGAACTGAGCCACAAATGATGTTTTACCGTCACCACAGGGAATTAGTTTGTGTGATCTCTATCTATACTCCTATGATTTGCGGTATTATACCGAGCTTTATTTTTTTGCTGCGTTAGAGCGGAAACGACACTACAGAGCGCTCAGACGCTGACTGATTTATTGGAGAATACTTTGCAATTTAAAGATCTAGGCCTAGACAACCGATTGTTGAAGAACCTAAAACACTACGATTTTAAAAAAGCGACTGACATTCAGCAGCAGGCGATTCCTGTTGCGATTGCAGGCAAGGATCTATTGGCATCTTCGAAAACGGGTTCGGGCAAGACTTTGGCGTTTGTATTGCCAATGCTTCATAAGTCTTTAAAGACAAAATCGTTTTCTGCGAAAGACCCTCGCGCGGTTATCCTTGCTCCTACTCGTGAGTTAGCGAAACAAGTATATGGTGAGCTTCGTTCTATGCTAGCTGGCCTATCTTATGAAGCAGCACTGATTTTGGGTGGTGAGAACTTTAACGATCAGGTAAAAGCTCTGCGTCGTTACCCGAAATTTATCGTGGCGACACCAGGACGTTTGGCTGATCACTTAGATCATCGTTCGCTTTATCTGGATGGTTTGGAAACGCTGATTCTTGACGAAGCAGACCGTATGTTGGATTTGGGCTTTGCACCAGAGCTTCGTCGCATTCATAAAGCAGCCAAGCATCGTCGTCGTCAAACGTTGATGTTCTCTGCGACATTAGATCATGCAGACGTCAATGAAATCGCGGCTGAAATGCTCAATACGCCAAAGCGTATTGCTATCGGCGTTTCTAACGAAGAACATAAAGATATTACGCAAAAATTTTACTTGTGTGATCACCTGGATCATAAAGAGGCAATTTTAGATCGTGTTCTTTCTGAGGCTGAATACCGTCAAGTTATTATCTTTACGGCAACGCGTGATGATACTGAGCGACTAACAGAAAAGCTGAACGAAAAGAAACTGAAGGCTGTAGCACTAAGTGGTAACTTGAACCAGACTCAACGTAACACCATTATGAGTCAGTTTGAGCGCGCAGTGTTTAAGATCCTTGTAACGACTGATGTTGCTTCCCGCGGTTTGGATATTGCAACTGTGACACACGTCATCAACTTCGATATGCCAAAGCATACCGAAGAATACGTACACCGAGTTGGTCGTACTGGTCGTGCTGGAAACAAAGGGGATGCAATCTCTCTTGTTGGTCCAAAAGACTGGGATAGCTTTAAACGTGTAGAAGCATACCTACAACAAGATCTTGAGTTTTCAGTGTTCGAAGATTTGAAAGGTAAGTTTAAAGGCCTTAAGCCACCTAAACCAGATTTTCGCAATAAGAAAGCGACCGCAAAGAAAGCTCGCCCTCAAGCGAAAAAGTCGGCGAAAAAACCAGCTAAGCGTGACAAGAGCTTCTACAAAAACGTATCTGTGGGTGATGATGTCTTCATCCCTAAGAAAAAACCAGCGGCACCGAGCTCTGAAGAGTAAAAGCTGCTGTAGTTTCCCATTGATTTTAGTTCTTAAAAATCCGAGTGTTCGCACTCGGATTTTTTATGTCTGTCGCTAGGTGAAATAGCGTCTTTCCATGCTCACTCGTTTGTCAGCTTTTATACTTGTCTGGTTGTATATAAACAGCATAGAACGCTAATTTAGGAAGTTATTAAGTTTTATTACCTCGGTCAAAGCAAACGTTTTTCCTCACACACTAGATAAAAATCTCACATGATTATGAAAATGATAATTGATCTCATTTTTATTTGAGGGCAGAATACGCGCCATTGTATTAATCCTATAAATGAATTCGCTCTCTATATGAAATTTACTCATGTTTTTTTAGGGCTCATAATTACCTCTAGTTCTGGCTTTGCTGCTGATGATTTCAACTGGCTTCGAGATGATGCTCGTAAAGATGAGCGAGTTCTTACCTACCTAACAGAACAAAACCACAAAACTGAACAGCACCAAAAAAGTTATCAGACGTTGACAAAAAACCTACTAACGCAGTGGGATACCATGGTGGCAGACAAAGGTGATAAGCCATGGTCGATCGTGAGTGGAAGAGAGTGGACGCTAATGCGTCGCGATGGTCGTTACTTACTATTATCCCGTGCGAGTCAACATGCACCAGAAAACGTGGTGTTCGATTTCGATGAACGACAATCTGCGCATCAGTACTACCAACTTGGTCAATGGCAAGTGAATGGTGACACATTACTTTTCACGGAAGATATCGACGGCAGCGAACAATATCGCGCCGTGGTTGTTGATTTACTCTCCGGCCAATCTACGGAACTGGCGACGCACGTCGATAGTGGCGTATTGTTATCACCTAACGGGAAAGTGGCATTCCTCGTTGCAAAGGAAAAGCGCACTCAGCGACCTCATCAGATCTTACGTATCTCCACTGAATCTTTGGCAAAAACAGTCCTATGGAATGAACCCAAGTCAGATTGGTTACTTTCTTTCTATCGTGCGGCAGATAGCCGTTATGCTGTGCTGCAAAGCAACAACGAGTCAACAACAGAGCAGAAGCTTGTCGACCTAGAAACGGGCACTGTCTCAGATTCATTGCGAAAGCCTGAAGTGGGTGTGGAATATTACGCGGATGTGGCGAAAGGTTACATTTATCTGAAAAGCAATCTTGAAGGAAAGTTCGCCCTTTACCAAGCCGAACTCGCACCGCTTGGCGCAACATGGCAACGCTTTACCAATCCTCGTGAGCCGCTTGAACAGTTCTACCTTTATGATGCAGGAGTTGTGGCACTTAGCAAGCCAAACAATGTGTCGACTTTGACGGTGTATTCTTACCAAGGTCAGGAAAAAGTGATACTGCCATTGGAACACGATGGTCATGTCGCTTGGCTAAGCACATTGGGCGATTTTGAATCAAACAAAATTCGTATCCGAAGCATGTCGATGACTACGCCTCCTCAGTGGGAAGAGTTCGATGTAAAAACGCTGAATAAATCCTTGTACTCTCAAGATGCTTACCAAGACTTTGATAGTCAGCGTTATGTATCCCAACGTATTTTTATTAAGCACGACGGCGTTTCTGTCCCTGTCTCTTTGGCGTATCGCAAAGACAAATTGCACCCACAATCTCCTGTGATGATTTACGGTTACGGCGCGTATGGTTTTACGATGAAACCGTACTTTATGCCTCAGGTTATCAGTTTACTCGACCAAGGTGTGATTTACGCTATCGCCCATGTCCGTGGCGGTGGGTACTTTGGCGATGAATGGCACGAGCAAGGCCGTGGTGTGCGAAAATCCAATTCTATTGGTGATTTTGTCGCGGCCGCGAAGGCGCTGCAAACATTCGAACGTGGCAATAGAGAGGTTTTCGCCATCGGTTCTAGTGCTGGTGGTACGTTGGTGGCCGGAGCGGTTAATCAAGATCCTAAATTGTTTTCAGGTGTCGTACTTAAAGTGCCTTTTGTTGATGTGGTTGCAAGTATGTCGGATACCTCACTTCCGCTTACCACACAGCAGTACGGCGAATGGGGTAACCCAACCAAACCTGAACAATTGGCGTTAATGAAGGCGTACGATCCGATTCTCAATATCCATAAAGACGCTTACCCACCCATGTTGGTTCAAGTCGGTTTAATCGATCAGCGCGTGCCATATTGGGAAGGCGCAAAGTATCTCGCTAAAGTTTCAGCGTTAAGTGAGCGCAACGGGCCGTACTTGTTGCAAACTAATTTTAATTCGGGCCACCAAATGGACCGGCGACAAGCGCAAGAACAACAAGCAAAAGAATACGCATTTCTACTATCACTCATTAAAACATCTAAAGCGGAGCAGTAAATGAAGCTTACCCCAGTGTCAGCGGCAGTACTTTCGGTACTTGCTGCCAGTCAAGTGCACGCCGAATCTAAGGTTTTCTCAATGGAAGAGGTGGTGGTAACCGCCAATAAAATCGATCAGCCATTGTCAAAAGTGGCAGGTAGTGTCGCGGTTATCACAAACGAGCAAATCGAAGAAAGAGGCGAGACCGAGCTATATGACGTGCTGCGTAACGAGCCTGGTGTAAGCGTGACGGGCGGTGCTGGACGTCCGCAAAACATTACCATCCGTGGTATGACGGGTAACCGCATTATGATCGTTCGTGATGGCATTCGTTCTGCGGATGGCTTCGGTGCGAATGACATTAATGATGCTGTTGGGCGAGATACTTTTGATTTATCCAATTTTGAATCGCTGCAAATCATTAAAGGGGCAAGTTCTTCGGTGCATGGCTCTGGCGCGATCGGCGGTGTGGTGATTTTAGAATCCAGTCAGCCGGGTGATTTCTTAAAAGACAAAGACTTCTACACCGATGTTTCCGGTACTTACACCGATATCAGCAACAAGTACAAAGGCACGAGTAATCTAGCTTTCCGTTCCGGTGATACAGAGAGTTTGTTTAACGTTTCATACTGGCAAGGACAAGAGACACGTAACTTTGATGAAGATTTGTATAACCGCGACCTCGATGGTTACAGCGGTGCTTATACGATCAACCACTTTTTCAATGAAGAGGTGATGTTGAAAGCCAAAGCGGAACTCTACACCCAGAACCAAGAGCGTTTGGAGGGTTCACCGTCCATTCAACCTGATGGAATTTGGCATATTGAAGACTTTGCTGAGGATGAAACCACAGAAGAGTACAGCGCTTATATTGGTGCAGAGGTGACTCCGATTAATCCAACTTGGTTCGAAGAGTTGGATACCAAAGTTTACTGGCGTCACACCGAAGTGGTGGAAGACACCAACCGTTTAATGCGCCAAGTGGATCATAATGGTTTGATCACCAAGCGTCGCGAGCTGGAACACAAAACCTTCATTGACGAAACAATAGGCTTCCGTGGCGATTTCACCAATACGATTTATGCAGCAAATGCTGAGCACCAATTGGCTTACGGTGTCGAGCTTTCTACTGACTATTACGAACGCACAGATAGCGACTCCAAGATTGATTGGAACGGAGTAACACCTTCGACCAAACAACCTTTCGCTCCTGCTCGTGCTTATAACATTGGCTTGTATGTCCGAGACATGGTGGAACTGGATAAATGGACCATCACAGGTGGCCTACGCTTTGATGCGCACCGTCTCACGCCAGACGGTGCGGGTGAAGTGGGCGGATTCCCATTAAAAGACATGGATAGCTCAGAGGTATCTCCAAGTCTGTCGGTTTCTCGTGAAGTATTTGCCAACAACATTGCTTATGTATCTTATAACCATGGTTACCGTGCTCCGGAATACGATAAAGCGTATGGCTTCGTAAGCCACGACTTTGTGCCGCTCACGCCGTTTGTCATTGCACCAAACATGGATCTAGAAGCTGAAACTTCCGACTCATTTGAAATCGGTAACAAGTTCGATAACGGTCGTGCGTATGTCTATGCGTCTTTGTTCTACAACAAGTTTGAAAACTTCATCGACGTTGTGACCACGGGCTTTGACTCAAGCAATGGTAATTACATTAAACAATACCAAAACCTCGATGGTGTCGAGACGTATGGTGCAGAGCTTTCCGCGGGTTACGCGCTCACCAAACAATGGGACATCAGCACCAAGTTTGGCTACGTAGATGGCAAAGATGCGGAAGGCGAATACGTTCGAAGCATTACGCCATTCGAAGGTAACGCTCAACTGAAATACGCCAACCAAGACTTCAATGCTTACGTGGCTTGGAACTGGGCCGCGGCCATGGATCGCGTTCCTAAATGCCAGACCACGCTTGGTCTAGCGACAGAGTGCGCGCAGACAAGTGCGTGGAATACGTTTGATATTGGCGCAACTTACCACGTTTCCAAAAACCTTCGTGTTAGCGCAAACATCATCAACCTGTTCGACAAAGAATACATCCGATACCAAGACGTAGCGGGTATCGCTGAGGAAAGTAAGCGTTACTCAACTGAGCCTGGGCGCTACTTCACGCTAAATGCAAAATACGAATTCTAGGACGAAATCATGAAGCTAAAACCATTGGCGTTTTCACTGCTTATTGCATGTACCCCTGCGGCGCTGGCTGCAGAGTGGGATTATCCCACATCGGATTCTGTGGTGACCAATGAAGCGCAAGCGAAAACTTATCTAGACAGCCACTACTCAGAAGCGGGTGAGTTTAAGTTCCGTTACAAAACCCAGTCTCAGCTTGGTGAGCATTACAATTTTGATGTTTGGGTAAACGGTGAATATCAAGCACAGCGCACCTTAGTAGTAACAACTGATAAAAATCATCACGTTGTGCGAGTGTTTAAGAGCCTTGAAGATACGATCATTCGCAACGGTAAACCAACGGTTGCAATGGAATTGGAATCGCCTCGCCAACTGCAAGCACAAGAGCCACCTGCTTTGAGCTCTGGAAGTCTGGTTAATGTTGAGGTTGCTTTATTCAACCCAGATCTTCGCACCATGCAACAGCAAGCGGCACCAGAATCGACGTGGTCAGCACTGTCTGATTACCCTCAGCCGATCGAGTACGTCACCAAGTCGATTGAGGTTTTAAAGTCCGGCGGTAAGTTCTACCTCTCTAACCCAAGATTAAAGCAAGTGGATGCGACGGGTTTATTTGCAGCCCCAGCACCTGGTGAAGCGCCTGTACTCGATACGTTGGACTTCCTCAGCGCAGAAGGGGTTCAAGCATTTGACAGTGTTGATGAGATGCAAAGCACCGAGTTTGGTGACAATGCGTTCCCACAGTTGATGGCTTTTTATCATCTTGATAGCTCGATCCAATATCTGACAAGCCTGACTTACGACTTGTTTGACGAACCGCTTCGTTTTGACGCTCGCGGTTTATCAAAAGATAACTCTACTTACTATTACGGTCCGAAAGCACTCATGCTGGGTGTCGGTGGTGTTTCTCCGGATGCAGTCGATGCTGATGTCGTGATACACGAGCTTGGGCATGGCATTCATTACCAAATCGTACCGGATTGGGCGTACGGTCACACTGGCGCTATCGCAGAGGGTTTTGCTGATTACTGGGCGGGCAGCGCGAGCTACCGCACTCAATATTTGGATGCTTCGCGTCGTGGTCAAGAATTCGAGTTAGATACGGTGTTCAACTGGGACGGTGTGTTCGGAACACGCAAAACAACTCGTAGCTTATGGAACCAAAGAGCGCGTTACTTCGAGGGCTCGGAGTATCCAGCGCACGTTAGTGTGGGCGGTGAACTAGGCGATGAGCTATGGTCAACGCCACTGTTTCAAGCGCTTAAAGCATCGGTTGAGCGATACGGTGATGATACCGATAACGTGTTCCGTGAGTTTGACGCCATTGTACTTGAAGGCATGTACGGCATTGGTCGTGGCGTGAAAATGCATGAACTGGCGGAATCGACCGTGTTTGCCGCAAACACCTTGTTCCCAAATAAAGATTACGCCCAATTCCTGACGGACAGCTTCAACAAACACAACTTACTTAAAGCGCCTCTTCGCGTTCGCTATGACGCTCGATACATCGCACAAGGTCAAGACGTTGGTGTGAGCCTGAGCCAAACTGGCCGCGAAGCGAGCATCAAAGGGCAATGGCAGCTAAACAACGCATCCGTTTTCGACTTTGATGAAACGCTTTCTGATTCGACCTCAATGAAGGTGGCGTTACCAAGCGGTCTGACGTGTGGCACACAATTCGATTCCTCTATTTCATTGGATTACCAATTTGCAGAAGGCTTAAAGACTCACCAGTGGAGTGAACAGGTGATGCTGGTTAATGGTACGCCAGAGCTTGATATCCAGCCTCAATCAGTGAAATCCGCTTTGCCAGAGCAGGGCGACAGACTGTTCTCTCAGACGCTATCGGACAAGTCACTCACGATTGATGACTCGTTTGCGGTTTACCTGAACATCGAACATGACTCACTGCAGGATCTGCAAGTGACGCTAGTGTCTCCACAAGGCAAATCGGTCGTGCTACTTAGTCATCAATCAAGCAATACCAATGGATTTAAAGGTTACTTCACAGCTCAGTATAACGATGAGTTACAAGCACTTGTCGGTCAACCGAGTTGGGGTACTTGGCGTCTCGAAGTGTCTGACCGTGTGTCAGGGAACTCTGGGGTGTTGAAAGAGTGGGGTGTGAGTCACTTTGCTCAGTATCAGTGCAGTGCTGATACCACTAAAGAAAGCAGTGGTGGTGGTTCAGGTGGCAGTGGCTCGCCTTGGACCTTGTTAGGACTTTTCCTGCTTTCAATGGTGAGAGTGATTCGCTCTCGTTAATTAAAATCAAAAGAAGATAAAATCTATGAAGTTTCAATATTCTTTCGTTGCTATGTCACTAGCCCTAGCTGGCTGTGGCGGTGGTTCTGGTGGTGACACGTCGGCACCGACCTATGATGTAGCTGGCACCCTCGTTTCTGCAGGTACACTTCTTGATACGCCAGTGTGCATCGATTTAAACCAAAACTACGTTTGTGATACTACTGAACCGAGTGCTAAAACGGATAATGCCGGTAAATTTAGCCTGACTTCAAGCGATAAAAACGTACTAACCAGCACCATTCTTGCTCAAGTTGATCAAGGTTCAAACCAAACGTTGCGTCTTGCGGCTCCGGGGCAAAATTTAGCAACGGGTAACACGGTCAATGGTGTAACAACGCTGCTCGCAGGTCTTGTGGTTGACGGTAAAACCGTTGCTCAAGCTGAAGAGATCGTGAAAGCGCAACTCACCGATGCCGGCGTTTCTCTGTCTGGTACGGTAATGTATAACGCAGAAGCCAGCGAGCTAGATAAGCTAGAGCAAAACACGGTTGCACTATTAGCTGCGATGCAGCCACAACAAATGACCAAAGGCGTAGCGCTGCTTGCTCAAAGCCTTAGCTTCCAGGGTAAATCATTGGCCTCTGATCTTCTGTCTGAAGTGGAAGTGAGTGCATTTGCTGAAGAAATTGTAGCGGTTGCTGAACAAACGGTTGGTAGTAACGATACGGGCGCCGTTCTTTATTTTGCTGAAGGAGCAGCAGACGTAGTAGAGGTTCAGGCGTCTTACCCTGGTCAAGATGCGGAATACGGCTTCGACAAAGAGGACAAGCAAACGTCGACAGGCGCTGGCTTTAAGTTCGTTAAGCTAGATTCACAAGGTGCAGCTTTAGCTGCAGATGCGACTGAGTGGGCTTGTACTATGGACGAACGTACTGGTCTTGTTTGGGAAAATAAGAGTGCGGATGCGAGCTCAGTTCAATTTAAAGATCGCCTATTTGCGTTTGAGTCTGAAACATTTAAGCCGTATTACGAAGATCTTGAAGTCGTTGGTTGTGTGGATGCTGCTGATGGCATCTGTTCAACAAGCCAATATGTTGAACATATAAACAAGCAATCACTATGTGGCATTAGTGACTGGCGCCTACCAACATACCAAGAGTTCTACGATGTTCTCGACTTAGGTGAGACAGAGAAAGACGCCGACGGCAATGTCTATGGTATGACGACAGCTTACTTCCCTCAACAGGGTAAAGGCAGCCCAGACGCTAATTCAGGTGCTATTTGGCTAAGTGATTTCACATTTAATAATTACTCTCCTGCTAACTACGAAGGTGCACTTCAATTTGCAGTGATTGCAGCGAAGGGCGCTGACCGTGGCCACGTAAGCTTTGTTGAAATTTATTCTGACAAAGTAGAGCGTGACACAGGCACGTCATTCCAATTCCCAATCCGTCTAGTAGCAGTAAAGGGCCAATAAGATGAAGAAATTAATAACTGTACTATCTCTTGCTTTGGCTTCTCAAACTGTAATGGCTGCACAAGAGTGTTCTACTGACTTTGCTAAAACGGCACCTAACACGCGTTATACATATTCTGAGAGCGGTACCGTAACTGACCTGAAAACAGGTCTAACATGGATGCGTTGCCCTGTTGGTTCAACGTGGAATACGGCAAACGAAGCTTGTGATGGCGCTGCGACTAAGATGTCATGGCAGTTAGCGCTATCAACCGCTGAGCAAATCCGCAATGAATCAGGTAATCATGCTTTATATGACTTCGCTGGCAAAAAGAATTGGCGCATACCAAACATTAAGGAGTTAGTCGCGTTGACAGAACGTGCTTGCCATAGCCCTGCGATGAACGGCACTGCATTCGCAAGTGGTTACACGCTAGAGGTGGGTGACTATGCTGGTTACATCTGGAGTAACACACCAAACGGTGATGGCTCAAACGTTATGGTGTTTGATTCATTTAATGGTGAGGTTTACAACTGGAACCCACTAGAGTCAACGAACATTTCCTCTGTTCTGCTGGTTACTGACGAGGAGTAATCACCCCGTTGGATTTTCACGAATCCAGATGTTAATAAGCTCCGCCAGTGCGGAGCTTTTTCTTTTCTAACCTTTGGAACTTATCGTGTTGAGCAGAGAATTTAAACTTGGAACTGCTTAAGCTGATGTTTTTGGTTTTCTGCTAAACCAGACAACTCTTGAGCGGCAGCAGCGGATTGCGTAATGCCAGTGACGTTCTGGCTCACTAGTTCATAGATGTTCGTTAAGTTGTTGTTGATATCAGCCGTGACCTGCTTCTGCTCTTCTGATGCGGTCGCAACTTGAGTGTTGATTGAGTTCAGATCGGCGATAGCATTACTGATATTAGCAAGTGATTGGCTAACTTCTTGTGTCAGAGCTTGGTTGTCTGACAACATGGCTAAGCTGGAATGCATACTTTCATTTGCGTGACCAGATTGTTGCTGTAGCTCTTCTATAATGGTTTGGATCTCTTTGGTGGACTCCTGAGTTCGCGCTGCCAGCATACGTACTTCATCGGCCACTACCGCAAAGCCTCTGCCACTTTCGCCCGCCCGTGCAGCTTCAATCGCTGCATTCAGTGCAAGTAGATTCGTTTGCTCAGAAATACCTTCAATCACTTCGATCACGCGACCAATGTGTTCTGATTGATCTTTTAGCGAAGTTACGACGGCAGCGGCTTCGTTAAGTTGTTCCGCCATCTTTTCACTTGCGCGAGTGCTTTCCCCAAACATGCTTATACTTTGTGAGGTTAACGTACGTGCTTGATTTGATGCACTATCAGCTTCTTGTGCATTGGTCGATACTTCAGCTGCGGTCGACTCTAGCTGATTGATCGCCGAGGCTACTTGCTCAACTTCTTGCTTTTCTTGATCCGAGTTGACGCTGCTTTGAGTCATAACAGTTGCTAACTCGGTTGATGCTGATGCCACATCTTCACTAATGCGAACCAATGCGCTTACAGTTTCACGCAGTTTTTCTATGGTCTGGTTTACATCTCGAGCCAGCTGAGACACTTCGTTTTTCCCGATGGCTTCGGCCTTAACTAGTAGGTTTCCCTTCGCGACTTCCTGCATCGTTACTTGAAGGTTACGAATCGGCGCAACGATGTAGCTGGCGAGTACCCAACTAATAAGTGAAGCGGCACTCAAGATCACCGCAAGCGAGACGGCGCTGTAAGTGAGCGTGGTTGAATGTTGTTCGCCATTCGTTTCGACTTCATCGGTGACGATTTGATTCAATTGTTTAGATAGTTTGTCGATGGCGTTGATCATCGCTTCGCCAGCTAATCGATACTCAGCCATTGCAGATTCGTACTTTTGATTGAAATCAGAGGTGGTGTAATCAGAAGAGTGTTTAGTGGTGAGCAGAGGTGTCATGGTACCGCGAGTGAAATCAACATAGTGATTCATGGCCTTACGCATAGCATTGACTTCATTTTGAACGCCAGGGAGATTGTCGATGGAGTTAAGAAAATCGCGGTTTTTGTTTTGTCGCTCAGAAAGCTCTTGGTTGAGAGACTGAACATCTTCGGCTCTAAATAGACTATAAATGGCTTTGATGCGCATGGCGTAAGTGTTGTCTACGATGCCGCTAAGTTCCTCTTTGTGAATGATTAGCTTATGGGTGGAAGCCGAAACCTTATTGAATGCTTGATCGAGTTTACCGATTCCGACACTCAGTCCAATGATGAGTAATATAACTGTGAATAGAACAGGCAGAAAAACCTGAAGTTTAATAGAAAGCGTACTAAGAAATTGACGCATGAGATTGACCCTCTATCGGTTTGATTATTATCTTTTTTATAAATAAGCATTTCGATTTTAATTGTTATATTTGTCAAATCAATGAGTTACTCATATCTAATTGTTATGAAATGTACCAAAATCGATGGGGTTATCATCTTGAACATGAGGCAACGTTATAAAAACGTTACGTTCAAATTGAGAGAGGGATAAGTCGCGGAATTAATAGTTAGAAATGACAACGTGTCATAGAGGGTTCAACTAAGTGAAACACAACTGTCATATTCAAATTCTAAAGTGAGCACCGTTCAAGTGAAACACAACGGCAATAAAGCCACTTAAGGAAATTGTGATGAAAAAGACAGTAATCGGTGCAATCGCACTTCTAGGCGCAATGGCAGTGACTCCTGTTTCTGCTAAAGAAACTATCTCTGCAGTGGGTTCTAGCAGCGTAACTCCACTGATGGAAGTTTTCTCTGAAACGTACATGAAGAAGAACCCTAACGTATTTATCGAAGTTCAAGGTCCTGGTTCTTCAGCTGGTGTAAAAGCAGCGAAAAATGGTTCAGCAGACCTTGGTATGTCTTCTCGTAATCTAAAAGACTCTGAAAAAGAATCAACACTAATCGAAGAAGTGGTTGCTCGTGATGGTATCGCAGTGGTTGTTAACCCACAAAACAAACTGCCAGGTCTAACAGCCGAGCAAGTGACTGCAATCTACAAAGGCGAAGTATCAAACTGGAAAGAAGTCGGTGGTGCAGACAAGCCAATCGTAGCCATTACTCGTGACACAGCTTCTGGTACTCGTGGCGCATTTGAAGACATCATGTCTCTAAAAATGAAGATTTCTGGTAAGAAGGTATCAGCTATCTCTCAACGTGCTCAAGTTGCAAACGGTAACGGCGCACTGAAAACAATGGTTGCATCTAACCCATACGCAATCGGCTACATTTCTCTTGGTACTGTAGACAACACTGTTAATGCACTAGCAATCGACGGCGTTGATGCAACGGTAGCTAACGTTAAAAACGGTTCTTACAAAGTAGCGCGTCCATTCCTTGTTCTTTACAAAGAAGGCAAGCCATCAACAGAAACGCAAAAATTCCTAGACTGGATGCTAACTGACGAAGCGCAAGCGCTAGTTGACCAAAAAGGTTACATCTCAGTTAACTAATCCCATCGGGACTCTAAAGTTTGCTCAGCCCAACGTTTCGGGCTGAGCCTTTTCTATCCATTGTGTTCAACGGCATTGCCCAGAACCGTGAGATTTTTAAATGACCATCGCAACAAATAGTGAAAAGCTTATGAATACTGACGCTAGAGCTATCAGCAAGTCAGGCCTACGCGAGAAGCGTCGTGTAGACTGGAAAGAGCGCATCTTCCACGGCTTGTTCCTAACGAGTGCCGTAATCGGCATTGTTTCATTAGCCGTTATTGCATACTTCATCGTTCGAGAGAGTATTCCGGCATTCCAAGAAGCAGGCGTATCGGGCATTGTCTTAGGACAAAACTGGTTACCACCTGCGCTTTACGGTGTCGCCACCATGATTGTGGCATCTATCGTATCGACGGCTGGTGCTGTCATTGTTGGGGTTCCAATTGGTGTTCTGACCGCCATTTTTATCGCTGAAATCGCACCAAAGCGATTAGCAGACATCATCCGTCCAGCGGTTGAGCTGCTAGCCGGTATTCCTTCAGTGGTCTACGGTTTCTTCGGTCTGGTTATTATCGTTCCATTGATTCAGAAGGTATTTGATGTACCTGCAGGTAATACTATCTTGGCCGGTATTATTGTTCTTGGTGTGATGATTCTACCAACAGTAATTACGGTATCTGAAACGTCTATCCGCGCTGTCCCTCGTACTTATAAAGAAGGTTCTTTGGCACTGGGCGCATCGAAAATCTACACCATCTTTAAGTTGCTCGTTCCAGCGGCTCGCTCAGGCATCATGACAGGTGTGATACTGGGTATCGGTCGTGCGTTGGGTGAGACCATGGCGATTATCATGGTTATGGGTAATGCGCCGGCAATGCCAGAAGGCATCCTTGATTCGGCTCGTACACTAACTGCAAACATCGCTATTGAAATGTCTTACGCAAGTGGTGTTCACGCGAACGCACTTTACGCTACAGGTGTAGTACTTCTGGTCTTCATCATGTCGTTGAACGCTGTACTACTGTACCTAAACCGAGAAAAAGCGAAGTAATCGCTCGTTAAAGGTGACTATTATGGATCGCGCAAAACTAAAAAAAGCACGCCAGTTCAAAGATAATGTCTTTAACGCATTTGTCTGGATCTCGGCAGCACTAACGGTAGGTTTCTTGTTCTGGATTATCTGGTACATCCTATCAAACGGTCTACAACACGTAGATTGGAACTTCATTACTGATAACTATACGCGCACAGGTGAAGAGCACGGTATCTTCCCAATGATTGTGGCGACCATTTACATGGTTATCGCTTCTATCGCAGTGGCAGCGCCACTCGGTATCATGACGGCAATCTACTTGACCGAATACGCGAAAGTGGGCAGTCGTTTGGTGAAAATCATCCGATTCTGTACCGAGTCATTGGCGGGTATCCCGTCGATCATTTTCGGCCTGTTTGGTATGACTTTCTTCGTGGCGATTCTTGGCCTTGGCTTCTCGATTCTGTCGGGTGCATTGACGCTAAGTATCCTAATCCTGCCAGTTATCATCCGTACAACGGAAGAAGCGTTGATGGCAGTACCACAAACGTACCGTGAAGGCTCTTATGGCCTCGGTGCTTCTAAGATTTACACTATCTGGCGTTTGATTCTTCCGAGCGCAATGCCAGGTATCTTAACCTCGGTCATTCTAAGTATTGGTCGTGTCATTGGTGAGTCTGCTCCAGTATTCCTGACTGCAGGTATGGTTGCACGTATTCCGGATTCTTTATTGGATTCAGGTCGTACGCTAACCGTTCACCTATACAAACTGACTACCGAACTGTTTACCGTTGAAGAATGGAATCAGGCTTACGGTACGGCAACAGTGCTTATCGTAGTTGTTCTCTTGATCAACATGGTAACGAAACTGATTGCTAGACGTTTTAACACCGCAACTTACTAACAACACAAATTAAGAACGCACGTTAAAAGACACGAATTCAAGAATTAAGAGATTAAGACAATGAACAAATTTGATATTGAAAACCTAGACCTATTCTACGGTGACAACCAAGCACTGAAATCGATCAACTTACCAATTCCAGTTCGCCAAGTGACGGCACTTATCGGTCCGTCAGGTTGCGGAAAATCAACGCTTCTACGCTGTTTGAACCGAATGAATGACCTAATCGAAGGCGTGAAAATTACAGGTAAATTGGCAATGGACGGCGAAGACATTTACGGCAACATTGATGTTGCTGACCTTCGCATCAAAGTCGGCATGGTATTCCAAAAGCCAAACCCATTCCCGATGAGCATTTACGAGAACGTGGCTTACGGCTTACGTGCTCAAGGTATCAAAGACAAAAAGACAATTGATGAAGTGGTAGAGCGTTCGCTGCGCGGTGCTGCACTTTGGGATGAGGTGAAAGATCGCCTTAAATCACACGCATTCGGTCTTTCTGGTGGTCAGCAGCAACGTTTATGTATTGCACGTACAATCGCGATGGAGCCGGATGTGATTCTGATGGATGAGCCAACGTCGGCACTTGACCCAATTGCGACACACAAAATCGAAGAACTGATGGAAGAGCTAAAGAAGAACTACACCATCGTTATCGTGACTCACTCAATGCAACAGGCGCGTCGTATCTCTGACCGCACTGCGTTTTTCCTAATGGGTGAACTGGTTGAGCACAACGATACGCAAGTGATCTTTAGCAACCCTCAAGACGACCGTACTCAAGGCTACGTAAATGGTGATTTCGGTTAATCCACCGTATTTCAAGCATAACTAAATAACTATAAGCGATGGTAACTTTGCCCCTCTTAATGAGGGGCCTTTTTCTTTTTAAGTCGTAGGCTTAAAACATCTACCAACACAAAAATCTTGTAAATAAGTACAACTTTCCTCCTCAGTTTATAAAGCATGTAACTTATGTGAAACATGGCTTTAAAAGTGCTGAAGAGTTCTCGAATGTAACACTAAGTCTGATAATTTTGCGAATGACTTAACAGCTCAAATTTGAACGTATTGATTGCATATCATGGCCTAAGTAGTTTTTTATCGAGGATAAAAAAGTAGATTAGGTTGGTAGGGTGAGTTTAAGAAGTTTTACAAGAAAAGTGTCTTCAACGAGGGACCATCGGTTGCTAGCGGAGGCAATCTTTGATCATTTAGAGAGTCTGTTCTCCCCTCAAGCCCTCGCTATTTTTGAAGATCCTTCAATTAACCCTCGTCATTCGATGAGCTTCTCTCGCGGAGAGCTTTACCCAACCCAAAACTATCCTGAGACATTCTGGGAGTGGGCAAGTCAGTTTGACACCTCTGAAAGCATCATACCTCTGGCGATCAACACTTGTAATTGGAATCACACCCGAGATTTAGGTGGTGATAGTTACATCATGATGCTCGACAACACGCCTATCAAACGTACCTACCTACTGATTCAATCTGTTCATGCTCGCACAGCACATAATATCTATGAAGAAAGTTACGACGCAATGCAACTCGCAGCGGCGCGTTGGCAATGTATTCGTGCTGAAAAAAATGCCTCGAAAGAGATCAGGCACAGAGATATTCGTGAAGCGCAATATGTTGATGAGATTAGCCAACGCGAGCGCTTTATCGAAAATATGAAGTTAGTTCAGCAAGTTGCACTCGAAATCTCTAATCCTGATTCTTTAAAGGACTTGTACTACAAAGCCGTCGAAGCGTTACGTGAACGACTTGGGTTTGATCGCTCTACACTGATGCTTCTCGATATGAAAAAGCGTAGCTTCAGTGGTACATACGGTACGGATGAGTCAGGAATTACGATTGATGAATTTCACACACAATATGATTTACACCAACTTAGCGAGGAGTATATCACCGCGTTATCTAGCCTCGAGAGCAACTTAGTTATTGTAGAAGACGCGCCAATATACACAGCAGGCAAGGTCATCGGGCAGGGCTGGAATGCGATGTTGATTTTACGCGATGGCAATGAACCGTTTGGGTGGTTCGCGCTAGATAACTTTATTCATCGTAAGCCGATAACGGCATATCAAAAACAGATGTTGGACTCGTTTGGTTCACTCTTCTCTCAAATTTACATTCGTAAGCGCCAAGAACAAAACGTACGCATGCTGCATTCAAGCATGGTTGAGTTATCACGTTGCACTACTGTCAGTGGAGTATGCAAATCGGCCGTCACTTTCGCCATTAAAAATCTTGGTATTGATCGAATGGCGGTGTTTTTAACTGATGAAAATTGCTCTTACATGCAAGGAACGTGGGGTACCGATATTCAAGGTAACGTGGTGGATGAATCTTACTTCTTTGGCGAAACCCAAGATTTCTCTCTTATAAATCTGGCTCGCTCAATGCCAAACGAAGTCGCATTTGAAGAATCAGTGCCTATTTATCATGACTGTAATATTGTTGGCTTTGGTTGGGCTGCGATGACGGTATTGACTTCAAATAGCAGTGGTCCTATCGCCTTTATCGCTGTTGATAATTTGCTGACACGTGCGCCGTTAACTTCTCAGTTACGTGAAGTGATTCGTATGTTCGCGTCCAGCTTAGCTGAAGTATTGCAACGTACTCAAGCTCAAGAGGCGATTCGCGAATTAAACGAAAACTTAGAGCTGGAGGTTCAGAACCGAACAAAAGAGTTGGAGGAAGCCAATCGACAGCTTGAGGTACTTTCTAAGCTCGATCCTTTGACGCGTCTTGGTAATCGCCGCATGTTAGAACATGTGATGCAAAAATATTGTGCCCTAGAGTGTGAAGACGACATGTCGTTTGGCCTGATCCTGATTGATATTGACCATTTTGGCTTATTCAATAATCACTATGGTCATCTCGAAGGCGATATCGCATTGATGCGAATTGGCTATATCTTGGATCATCATACCAAAGGTGAAGATGAAGTTTTTTGCCGTATCGGAGGTGAGGAGTTTGCATTGCTCATGATTGGTTCTGAGCAAGAGGAGGTTCGACTGAGAGCAGAGTGCATTCGTCAGTGCATCGAGGGCGAGGGGATAAAGCATCGACACAACCCAGAAGGAGAGTTACTTACCGTTTCAGTCGGTTACTCCTGTTATAAAGCGAAAGGCAAAGACTTTAATTTCGACCATTTATATCAGTTGTCGGATAAGGCACTCTATCAAGCGAAGAATCATGGGCGAAATTGTGTAAGGCGATACGAATACGAGCCCCAAGTTTTGTTGAGTAAGTGATGTTCATAAGAGCAACTTGATAGGGAAGAAGCGGCGGTTGGTGCTCTAGATAAAACCGCTAAAGCAAAATTTGGCCGGATAAGAGAATTGGCAGCTCATGAGAGCTGCCATTGTTATCTAGTTATTTATAGCTTTTCGAGTTGGTGGTCGGTTTTCGTTACGTTTGCTTTGCCAAGGTTTTGAATTTTCGCTAACAGCGAATCAGGGCTCCAAGGTTGTTGGTTAGCACTAAAACGCGCTTGATTCATGGCATTAAGCTCTTGCTTAATTACTTGTACGTCACCAGGGTTTAACCTGTCTTGATGAGTGGTTAAATACTCATTTACAGAGCGTTCAATTTTCGCAGCATCGCCCTCTTCGATGACTTTTTTTAGCGCGTCGATGCAAAGTGGTTGTTCAGTATTTGAAACCGTTCCACTCGCTGTTATTGGGCGCTTTTTCCATGCCCAAATTGCGATTCCTAATGTCATTATCCAAAGCCCTGAGAAAACAAAGGTTAACGTTCGCCAGAGACTGTTTACACCGCCGCTTGATTCAGGACTAGGGGCTGACACTAAAGGCGCTGAAAGAGGCGATTCCGGCAACGTGATTAGCCCAGTGTCATTTTTCTCTACGTCTAATGTTAGCTCTGGTAACGTTGTTTTCTTCGCTTCATCATTTTGACTGTCCCACCAGTTCAAGTCGTATCCTGGTAAGGTATATTTCCCGGCCTCTGTAGGAATAATGACTTGTTTCACCGTCATGGTAACGGTGCCATCTCTCGCGCTATCGAACTTAGGTTGTTCTGGATACACGCGCAGTGAACTCGGGTAACTAATATTGACTCGTGGCAGATATTCGGCTTGTGTACCGCGAGCCTTAACTTGAATGGTTCGAGTGAGTGAAGAACCTTGCTTTACTGTGTTGATCGCGTTAATCGACAGTAGATTACCTTGATCGTCTTGCCAGCTCTGTGTCATTTCTAACGCTGAAGCAGGAAGCCATTCACCTTTAAATTCGCTCGGAATCGGTTTGACCGTTATTGGCATGCGTTCCGCTTTGGTATTGATAGGCATTATTTTGGTTGAGCCCGTCAAGCTGTCGCCATAAATATAAGAACCGGTCAGTTTAGGACCTATCAAGGTATAAGTGCCTGGTTGATTGGCCGTTAAGCGAAACGACTGCTCTATGACCGCTACTTCTAACCCATTTAAGATCTTCTGTCTTTGCTGTAAGCCACCCAGTGCCTCAAGCTTCATGCCTTCAATTTGCGGAGGTACTATTTGCGGGTTATCTAGGCGTCGAGTGTCCGCTTTGATTAGAAGCTGTATACGTAATGTTGCAGATTGCTGAGGGTAGAGCGTACTGTTGTCGACCGTAATATTGAAGCTAAATAGATCATCAAGATTGGGGTCTGTTTGGCTCGCGTTGACACGTAGTTTGATCGGCTCCGTTTTCATACCATCAGCGGAAAAACTTGGAATAGTCAGAACACCTTCTTTCATTGGTGCAATTGAGATACTCCACTCGGTACGCACTGATTTTCTTCCGTTAATGTTATTGCTAGAGCGGCCATAACGAGGTTGACCCAAGAAGAAGTCTTTCTCTAGAACATTGAAGTCGATTGAGTCTGAGCTGAGCTCAGTATCTGAAATGATTCTGAGGTTAATCACTTCATTCTTGGCTACTTGTGTTTTATTCACACTAGCTTGAAGTGTCTGTGCCATCACCGAGAAACTGGATATTAGGCTGGCCACAAAAATAAAGACCAGTTTTACGCCTTTGTTCATCACAGGCTTACCACTCCTTTTGAGATTGTTGTGGAGGTTGTTTTTGTTGCGCTTGAAGTTGCATTTGCGCACGGATCAAAAAGCTTGGGTCGCGAGCACTTTCTACTGCTTCTAGTCGACGGAACTCAGGATCATCCTGATGCATTTTTTCGGGATGCGCTTTAGCCTGTATTGGTTCACCTTGATCCTTCACTTGCTTGTCATCTCGTTGCGGTTGATGTTGTTCCGTTTTTTGTTTTTCTTTTTTATTTTCAGATTCTTGCTGATTTTGTGACTGTTGTCCTTGCGCTTCTTTCCCTTCGTTTTGAGACTTTTGTTG
>NZ_JAWOTS010000001.1:445218-743403 GCF_033338975.1 Vibrio sp. Vb0349
CTGTTGCTGTTGCTGTTGCTGTTGCTGTTGCTGTTGCTGTTGCTGTTGCTGTTGCTGTTGCTGTTGCTGTTGCTGTTGCTGTTTTAGCTTTTCTTCTACAACCGATAGGTTTTTCTTCGCGGCTTCAAAGTTAGGCTTTTCCTCTAGCAGTTTTTTATACAAATCAGCCGCATCTTCTAATTGACCATTTTTAGCGAGCGAGTTGGCGAGGTTATAGCGGCCGTTAAGGGAGGCATCATGAGAAAATGCTTCGATAGCGGCTTCGTAGTCACCTTTTTGATAACTGGCGGCTCCTTTCCAGCTTGGGTTTGTAAATAGGTTTTGCGCCTGTTCATACTCACCTTGCTTGTATAGTTCCGCTCCTTGTTGGTCGGCATTTAAGAACGGATTAGCTTCTGCATGCGGTGTCCACGTTACTGGGACTACAGTCGCAACTACCATCCAAATCAGGCCGCGTCGAAACAGTAAAGCGGCAGGAAGAAGTAACAACGGCAGTAACCAAAAGCCACTGTTGAGACGAGAATCAGTTTTAACTTCTTCGCTTTGGGTCGCAGAAAGCTGGCTACCAATGTTATTGGTAAAGGCCGCGATGTTTTCAACATCACGGTTGGTGTGTTGAATAGGAACAAATAGGCCACCAGTCTTATTCGCTAGCGTTTGTAGATTTTTCAGATTTGTTTTCGCTACGACGGTTGTGCCTTGTGCCGTTTTTAGCAGAGAGCCATCGGGCAGCGCGATAGGCGCACCGTTAGGAGTCCCGACGGCAAGAACAGAAATGCGAAACTTTGTACCTTGGACTAAATCTAACGCGCGAGACAGCTCTGACGTATCAAGATCATCCGCTAACACGATGATATCGCCTTGTTGCGTGCCGGCTTGAGAAAACTGGTTGATCGCAAGTTCAATCGCGGCAGGCAGGTTTGCTCCTTGAAAAGGCATCAGCTCTGGTGACAAATTTTCGATAATGCCCGCAAGCGTGCTGGAATCAGTTGTCAGTGGACTTAAGTTATAGGCATCGCCAGCGTAAGCAATAAGTCCAGTGGCTCCCTCTTTCCATTTAGGCAGCAAATCGAGCGCCTTATAACGTGTTTGTGCTAGCCGATTGGGTTTGATGTCTGTAGCAAACATAGAGCGAGACATATCAAGCACCAAGATACGGTTTTGGTTTAACTCAAAGCTTGGTCGAGCATTGGACTGCCAGCTTGGCCCCGCTAATGAAATGCAAGTTATTGCCCAAGCTAAACCCCATAGAGTGAAGTAATGCTTAGACTGCGTGTTTTGTCCGAGCATCCGCGATAGGTGAGGGGCAATCAGTGTGGACTTTTGGGCTCTAAATTTGTGATTAAGCAAGAGTGCTATAGGGATCACGATGAGCCCCAAAAGCCAATAAGGATTGAGGAAAATAAACTCAGCCATGTTTTCTCCTTAATAGGAATAACAATACCGATAATACAAATGCAGCGCTTAATGGATATGGAAACCATTCAGACTGTGGGCGCCAAGTTTGTGTGTCGCTAGATACGGGTTCTAGCTGGTTGATGGTGTCATAAATCTTTTCGAGCTCTTCCGTATCTCGCGCTCGAAAATATTGTCCACCTGTCACCTCTGCCACTTTAGTCAGTGTTTGTTCATCTAAGTCGGCTGCGGTGTTGACTTTGCGAGTCATGAAAAACTCTTTCACCATCATTTCACCAGCGCCCACGCCCACGGTGTAAATAGTGGCGTTGTATTTTTTCGCAATTTCCGCTGCTTCTAGCGGCTCGAGTACCCCTGCAGTATTGCTGCCGTCACTGAGCAAAATCATGACTCGTTGGGGAGCATCACTGTCTACAAAGGTTTTTGTGCCTAACCCAATACCATCACCAATGGCGGTTCGTTGACCAACCAAGCCGATGACGGTTTGATTAATCTGTTGCATGACGCTTTTTCGGTCTGCAGTGAGTGGTGTTTGCAAATAAGCATGGTCGCCAAACAAAACAACTCCGAGACGGTCACCTTTTCTCTTTGCTACGAAATCAGACAGAACTTTTTTGACTGCTGTGAGGCGATCGATATATTCGCCGTTGAGTTCCATGTCTTCCTGCTGCATCGAACCGGACAGATCGACGACTAACATCAAGTCCCGATATTTGGGTTGGAATTCAACGGGATCACCAAACCAAACTGGACGCGCACAAGCGACGACAAGAAGGCCCCAGATCGCGATTGAAAGTGCTTTTTGCAGCGCTTGCTTAGGCTTGCTGCGATTCTCATTGGTTGGTAAGTACGCCAATTTGATCTCGGCTTGTTGAGATTCTTGTGGCAGGAACTTGTATACCAGCCAGGGGATGGGCAACAAAAACAGTGCCCACCACCAGACAAATTCAATGTTTAGCCATTGGGCAAGATCGGTTATGAGTGTTTGCTCAGTCACGGTTATTTGCCTTTTTCTTTGGTGGTAAAGCGTAGGTTATCCAAAAGACACAATCGTCTACCAAGCTTTGATGCTGCCCTTGGGAAGAATTCTGATACAACGCTTCTTGCCACTGATGTTGTTTGTCTACGAATCGACTTTCTTTGGTATGGCTATCGAGAAATTCATACCAAGCGATTCCGGTTAATGGTGCGATCTCTTCACGCGGAAAGTAACTCAATGCTGCCTGGCGCAATATTTCCAGAGCAGAAGAGGGGGTATGAGGCGCGGTAGGTTGAGTTAAAAGTGTTAATGCTGTCTTTTTTGCGCGTAAGTGTTTTTTACGCCATCTCACATAAAGACAAATGCCGAAAACGAAGAGCAAGGTGGCTGCAAGCACCACCCACCATCCCCAAGCGAGCGGAAACCAATCCGGTGCGTTTGGCAAAATCAAAGGTTCAAGGTCTAGGCTTTGGTTGTTTGTTGTCATTATTATTACTGCTTAATAAATACTGCTTGTCAGTTTGTTAGCTTAATTGTGAAATTAAGGGCCAGCCACTTGATAGCGTGTTAAATGGAATTGCTATCGAATGGCACTGCTGCTTAATGGTTTCTTGATGTTGGGTAAAGTGGTTTTCGAGTTCTCTTCGTTGTCCTTTAGAGCCAAAGTTAAACCATTGACTATGCAGCCCATCCGAAGCTTTCACTTGACCTCTAAAGTCTGTTTCGCCTCTTTCTAACGGATCATAAAATTGAACAGCCCTTACGCTATTGTGTTGTTTGAGTCGACGTAGTTGTGCCAGTTCCGTTGGTATTACGTGGGCAAAATCACTGAGCATAATCAATTCGCTACCTTTTGGGGTGAGCGTATGAAGTGTCTCCAATACTTGTGCATACGGCAGTGTACGAGTGTCGTTGCTTGCAGTACGAGTTACTTGCGCATTATGTATGTCGACTATGGCGTTAAGAATCCGCAGCCCTTGTCTTTGTAAAGAAGAGGGGCGAAATTCAAGACATTGATGTCCGTCATCAATCACTGCGCCGATGCGATCTTTTTTAGCTAGAGTTAGCCAAATTAGAACACTGGCAAAGTGGGCCAATTGAACGGATTTGAGTACATACTTAGATCCAAAATGTAGACTAGAACTTAGATCAAGATAAAGAATGACCGCTTGCTCTTTATCTTCTGCAAACAACTTCGTATGTGCTTTACCGGTCCTAGCGGTGACTCGCCAATCAATGCTGCGAATATCGTCGCCAGGTTGATATTGGCGCACCTCCATAAAATCCATACCTCGCCCTTTTTGGCGACTGGTATGGTTACCACTCATCTGCGACCAGAGACTCTGTGCTGGTGGTAACCAACGTACAGATTGAGTGCGATATTGGAGCAGCTCTTCAAGGGTTAATGTCACCCCATTCGCATGAGGTGGTAATGAATGTGTAGCGGACATATCACTCACCTGTTTATGCACTGCCAACAAGGTTTAGCAGTTTATCGATGACCTGGTTTGCCGTAATGCCTTCCGCTTGAGCGTGGTAACTCAACAATAAACGGTGGCGCAGTACCGGATAAGCCATGGTTTGAACATCTTCCGGAGAGACAAAATCACGACCAGCAAGCCAAGCGTGCGCACGTGCACAGCGATCAAGAGCGATGGTGGCTCGCGGACTCACACCCATTGACAACCACTTGTCCAACTCAGTGTCATATTCGTTGGCTTGACGTGTCGCCATAACTAAACGGACGATGTACTGCTCTATCGTTTCCGCCATATGAATATCCAACACTTCTTTACGTGCGGTGAATATATCTTGTTGGCTTAACATTGGGCGTTCAACCTTTGCTTCGCCTTTTGCTTCACCGCGGTTAATACGCAAGATAGATAGCTCATGCTCCGCATCTGGGTATTCCACTTCTAAATGCAATAAAAAGCGGTCTAGCTGCGCTTCAGGAAGGGGGTAGGTCCCTTCTTGCTCTATCGGGTTTTGAGTTGCCATAACCAAAAACAACTCTGGCAGCGGGTAGGTATGACGACCTGCTGTGACTTGTTTCTCTGCCATTGCTTCAAGCATTGCCGCTTGTACTTTGGCTGGCGCACGGTTTATCTCATCCGCAAGAATAAGCGAGTTGAAGATAGGACCTGATTGGAAAGTGAATTCTCCGGTTTCGGGACGGAAGATATCGGTGCCGGTTAAATCGGCTGGCAGCAAATCAGGGGTGAACTGAATGCGGTGGAAGTCGCCTTCAACACAGTCTGAGAGTGATTTTACTGCACGGGTTTTTGCTAACCCAGGAGGGCCTTCAACTAAAATATGCCCATCCGCAAGAAGCGCAACAAGCAGTTGCTTTACCAGATCTTGCTGTCCGATGATCTGCGACTCTAAGTATTGCTGAAGAGTTTCGAAGTTAGATTTATGCATGCTTTGGACTCTCGGTATCCATATGATTTTCGTGTTGAGTATTGGTCATTTTCCATGTGAAAAAAGTTCCAACGCTCTATTGCAATTTATCTTTTCAATATTGGGACGCTACAGAGAATTGCAAGTACGTGCTATCTCTGAAAGTGCTTATTTGACAGTGTGTTACATTTATTTTTCATAATATAATGAGAAATGCCTCTAGTTTTGTACATATGAGCCGATAAAGATTCCGTGGTGTGCGTGTCATGAGATATGCACCTGATTCCCCTTGTGGGGCCAATAACAAGTGATTCTTTTAAAAGGTCCGAATATGTTGAAACTTCATTCCTTGAGCATCAAACAGAAGGTTGTACTTGGCATTACGTTTGCTGTTCTAGCATCAACAATCATTGTTGGTGTTATGGCTCAGCGTCATGCGAGAGATGTATTGAGCCATCGTCTTATTGACATCGAGCTACCTGCGATGTTGCAGCAAATCAATACCGAAATTGACCGCGAAGTTGTCGAAATGCAACAAGCGGCAAAACAGCTGGCTACAAATGAATTTATTGTTGAAGCCCTATCTAATACAGACCGTGATCCGTCAGTAGAAGTTCAGTTGGTTCAGCAGCTCAATAACGTTAAATCACAGTATGGTCTTAATGATGCGTCGGTAGCGAATCGTCAAACGGCATATTACTGGAATCAAAACGGATTCTTACGTCAACTTAACCGAACGCAAGATGCTTGGTTCTTTGGATTTACGTCGTCTGGTCAAGAAACGTCCGTGAGTGTGTTCCAAGAGGCAAATGGCGAAGTGAAAATGTTTGCCAATTTCCAAGATCTTAATGGTACATCAATGTCAGGTCTCTCTAAATCTATGGGAGATATGGTTGCTTTGCTCAATGGGTTTAAAATTGAAGATACGGGTTACGTGTTTCTCACTAATGAACAAGGCCAGATTCAAATACACCGCCAACAAGGTAAGAACCAAACTTCTATCACTAAACTATTTGGTAGTGACGCAAGTGCGCTGTTGAACAAAAATAGCTTCAACCTAATTAATGTGGAGTTTGAAGGGCAGGATACTTTTGTTTCTAGTTTGTATGTTCCTTCAATGAACTGGTTTGTTATTGGCGTGGTTCCCGTTGATGAAGTATTCGCAGACCTGAATGCGACAGCTAAAAAAATGCTGTTTACGACCATCATTGTTGCCGTTGTATTCATCCTCATGGGCGTATGGTTAGCAAACAGCATTACGAAACCAATCCGACTGATTGCCGATCGTTTTACCGACCTTGGGCAAGGTGAAGGCGATTTGGCGCAGCGTATTGAAATTAAGGGTAATGATGAAATTGCTCAGCTTTCAAAAGGCTTTAATGGATTTATTGAGAAGATTCATGCCACGATGAAAGAGGTTGCTTTAACCAGTGGCTCATTAAGTCAAGCGGCAGAAAGTGTGTCAACGAAAGCAACATCCACACACGACAACAGCCAAGAGCAGCGTGATCAAACCATTCAAGTAGTTGCAGCTATCAACCAAATGGGTGCGACCATCAGTGAAATTGCATCAAACGCGGCTACCGCTGCTGATACGGCAAATCAGGCTTCAGATAACACTCAAACTGGTCGAGAAGTTGTGATGAAAGCAAAAGAGGTGATCAGCCGCCTAGCCGATGATGTTGAAACAACCAATATTGTTGTGACGCAGTTGGCATCGACAACCAAAGATATTGGCTCGATTCTGGGTGTAATTCGTGACATCTCTGAGCAAACGAATTTACTTGCGCTAAACGCTGCAATTGAAGCTGCTCGTGCTGGTGAGCAGGGACGTGGTTTTGCGGTTGTTGCTGATGAGGTAAGAAACCTAGCTTCACGCACGGCTGATTCTACAGAAGAGATTCAGCGCATGATCAATCAGCTTCAAAGTGACGCACAAGACGCGGTAAGTGCTATGGAAGCGGGCAAAGCGGTCACCATAGAAGGGGTTACTTCTACCGATGAAGCAGTCGAGGTATTAATCAGTATTTCTGAACGAATCACCGACATCTCTGATCGTAATACACAAGTTGCAACGGCGACGGAAGAGCAATCCACGGTGGTGCATACCATTAATCAAAATATCGAAGAAATCAACGCGATAAATGAAATGACAACCGCGACAGCAGAAGAGTTGGCGGATGCAAGTCGCGATCTTCAAGCGCTCTCTTCTCGTTTAGACAAGATGGTTGGTAGCTTCAAGTTATAGAGTTGGATAGAATAGGCGAAGTTTAAAAGTTCAATCATTAATTTTAGGTAAGTACTATGAATGACTTCGAAAAAGAACTAGAGCAAATTTCTCAAGAAACCGCTCAGGAGCCAGAAGTAAAACTGCCGTCGCTAGAAGAGCAAAAAGCGATCGTCGCTGAGCTGAAAAAGCTGGAAGCGGAAGGTAAGCTGACGCCAGAAGTGTTAGAACAACACTTTGGTAAGTTTAACCAAAAAAACGCAGTTCCAATCCACTAAGTTAGGTGGTGTTTTGCCTCTAACGTGCGTGATTAAATCACCTGCTCAAACACAAAAAGGGAGTTTATACTCCCTTTTTTAATGTCTGAAAAATGCTAATACCTCTCACATACTTGCCACTTAAAAATTATTGACACTTCAATGAGTTATTAATTAGTACTAGTGATTTTCATACTTGACAATACTACCGCTCTATCTAAATCTATTGCGTATTTCAATAAAAACGACCAAGGGAATGCGATCAGGATGGAGCAGCAAAAAAAAAGAAACGTTATTTTAATCACGGAGGGAAGTCTACAGTCATCTCTGTTGAAAGATGTATTGGAGACCAAACTCGGTATTAGTGTTGCTCTAATCACGCCAGATAATCTGATTCGCGGAGTGTTACATGAATCTCTTGCATCAGCCATTATTGTTGATTGCAGCGTGATCACGGATGAAATTTTTCGCCGTTATGCGGAGTTTAAAGCGGCCAAGCAGAAAGACACGCTTGAAATCTTAATTAATTGTGAGCAATCCATATCGACAGAAGACCTCTTTGCTTGGCGTACTTTGGCCGGTATTTTCTATACCTCTGATGATATAAAAACGTTGCAAGTTGGTATTGGTAAGGTGCTTCAAGGAGATATGTGGTTCAGCCGTAAGTTTTCTCAGCAGTACATTACTTACCTTCGTCGACATTGCAAACCTATAAATAAGAATGTTTCCGCTATTCTGACCAAACGAGAGCAACAAATAATTACCTTTCTTTCCATGGGGGCGTCCAATCAACAAATCGCCGAACAATTATTTGTCAGTGAGAATACGGTAAAAACGCATTTACATAATATTTTCAAGAAGATTGATGTGAAAAATAGAGTTCAAGCACTTATTTGGGCAAAGGAAAATATTTCAGACAACTCGTTGACGGTGTAATGCTATTGCAATATGAGGTTGCCTAATTTAGTAAACTCTTAATAATTTCTGTGACCTGAATGTGTTAAAAGTGTTTCTTTTATGAGAAACACTTTTTTTGGTTCTCTTTTTAATAACTTTAGAATTTAAAAAAGTAGCAAATAACTTTACTCTGTGAACTAGCACTTACATATCAAACTAAGTGCCGACGATTAACTACTAATTTAAGAATGTTAAGTCACTGAAAGTATGAGAAACATTATGGAACAGTATATGGAAAAGCCTGAAATCCTAATGCTCACTCAACAAAGTTTACAGAGTGAAAACTTTAAGGAAATGCTTTCTAAAAATACAGAAACTAAAATAACGATCATTGATACTAAAAACCCTAGTTATCATGAACTCATTCCGGAACGCTACTTTTTGCTTGTTGATTTTTCAGTTGAGATTCCTTCCGAAACTTTAGTTTATTTAAAAGATAGTAATAAAGTGCTAGGAACTATAATGCTTAATCTAGGTTATGACTTAGACACAGAAGAACTCGCTTCTTGGCCTCATGTAAAAGGTATATTTGGTCCAGGAGATTCAATGGACAAGGTTTGTCAGGGATTAAAAGCAATAATAAAAGGGGATAATTGGCTGTCTCGAAGATTACTTGATCAGCTAGTAAATTATTATCGAGGCAGAGAAGTAAATAGCATTATCGAACCTGCTATTGAGGTTGAGCTTACTCGGCGTGAAGTTCAGGTTTTAAAAATGTTGAAAGAAGGTGGTTCAAATATGGAAATCGCTGATTCTTTATTTATCAGCGAGCATACTATTAAATCACATCTATACAATATTTTTAGAAAGTTAGAAGTAAAGAACCGTACGCAAGCTACAAGTTGGGCTAAGAGAAACCTGTAGTACTAGTATTAACTTGCTGTAATAAAAAGAAAATACTCTATAAAGTACTAAATTTTATATTTATTATTAAAATGTCAGTCTGAAATATCATCCCATATTCAAACTTATTCCTATTCAGTTGACTATTAGACTTCTCATGTCGTGACGAATCTAGTCAGACGTGGAACAGAAGGTCTATTCAATTAATAAGCTAAGAGGGAATAAAAATGAGCGCAAGTGACAATGACACGTATTTAGGCGATGCAGGTGTAAATAACCAATTTGCTGATTTCGATGGCGGCGATGATTTGTTTATCGGTTTTGGTGGTAATGACTCGTTTGTTGGCGGTGGCGGTAATGATTATGTGATCGGCGGCGACGGCGATGATCGCCTAACTGGTGGTGCTGGAGATGACATCCTTAGGGCTGGTACAGGAAACGACTACCTCGGCGGTGGTACCGGTAATGACTTGCTGTTGGGTTTGCTGGGCGACAATAAATTAAATGGTGGTGTCGGTGAAGATATTCTTGTTGCTGGTTCTGGTGACAACGTTTTAGTTGGCGGCAGCAATGGCGATAAGTTTGTGTTCACGGATAAGTTTGGTGGCCATGGCGAAGCCAAAGTTGTTGATTTCACCATTGGTGAAGACTCTTTGCACATCATTAGCGACTCTGTCACAGACTTTGGTGATTTAAGCTTTAGCTACGATGCAGTTGGGAATGCAGTGTTTACCGATGGGGCTGATCTAACAGTGAAACTTATTGGCGTGACTGAAACTGACATCAACACCTATGGTGCTGATCTGTTCGTAATCTAAACGACTGAAAATAACTCTGGATGGGAATTAGTTTGCGTGGCTCTGCCATACTGAGGTGAACTAATCGGACACTCTAGAGCGATTTGAGGTTACCTTAAGCTAGGCGCTAGTATTTCTGGCGCCTACAATTTTCACGTTAAACGGAAGTAGTCGTGCAAAAAACGGTTTTCAAAGAAGTGAAACAAAAACTATGCACGCTTGCGGGCTTGCTGATCGTTTTTAGCCTTTTTATCAACTTATTGGTTCTCTCGATTCCGCTGTACATGCTTCAAGTGTACAACCGAGTGATATCCTCCTACTCAACCGATACTTTATTCTTGCTCACTGTCATCGTAATTGTCGCGCTGTTAACCATGTCCATCATCGACATTGCACGAGCACAAATGAGTAAATCTTTTGGTTATTGGATGGACACAAAACTCTCCGCTTTCATGCTCAAGCGCACGATTCAATATCAATCACATACCGGGAAGAGTTATACCTCGCAAACTCTGAGAGACATTCAGAACATCAAAAGCTTTTTGAGCAGTCAAGCACCTTATCCACTGTTGGATGCGCCCTGGACACCGCTGTTTATTTTATTTGTGTATTTATTGCACCCGATACTAGGTCACATCGCGTTACTTGGATCTATCGTATTGTTTAGCCTAGGTCTACTTAATGAGCTGATGACGCGTAAAACAATGCAAGAGAGCGAAGTCAGAGCGATTTCTCATATCAACAACGCTGAATTAGCCACGCAAAACTCCAATTCAATTCTCGCAATGGGGATGATGAATGCATTTTTAGAGAAGTGGCAGTCGCGCGTGAGTGAAGTGAATGTGCTTGAAGAGCGAGTTGCAGGTAAGTCTATCTACATGGCTAACTTTTCTAAGTTTGTGCGTGGATCACTACAGATATTTTTACTGGGAGGTGGTGCATGGTTAGTAATCCAACATGAGATAACGGCAGGGGCGATGATCGCGAGCTCCATATTAATGAGTCGGGCATTATCGCCGATGGATCAGGCGATAGGCACGTGGCGAAGTGCGATGTCTGCTAAAGGCGCCTATAAAAGGTTGAAAGAAATCGATGCGATCGTGCGCCAAGATGAATCAGATATGCCACTGCCTAAACCAAAAGGACACTATGAGCTTACCGGACTAGCCTATCGCCATCCTGGAGCAACCGAACCAGTGCTCTCATCGATCAGCTTATCGATTCCTCCGGGTGTTGCTGTTGGGGTGATTGGCCCTTCTGGTACGGGTAAATCGACGTTTGCTCGGCTGTTATTAGGTACGGTTAAGCCATTAGCGGGTAAAGTGACTCTTGATGGAATGGAAGTCTCCGTATGGGCATCTGAAGATCGCGGCGTGCATTTTGGGTATCTCGCTCAAGAGGTGGAGTTATTTCCTGGCACAATTCGAGAGAACATCGCGCGCTTTAAAGAAGAAGACCCGGTTAAAGTTATCAAGGCGGCGCAACTAGCAGGATGTCATGAATTAATACTCAAGAAAAACAAAGGCTATGATTGCATTATTGGTGAAAATGGCCGCGGTTTATCTGGGGGGGAAAGGCAGAGAATCGCTCTTGCAAGAGCCGTTTATGGCGACCCATCTATTGTGATTTTCGATGAAGCGAATGCCAACCTCGATGGTGAGGGAGAGGCTGCGTATCAACGTTTGATTGCCCATTTAAAAGCACAGAGTACAACGATTATCGTCATTGCCCACAATCCGAGTACGTTACGACAAATGGATAGGCTGTTGTATTTGGCTGACGGCCGAGTCAAGTTATACGGCGCTAAAGATGAAGTATTAAAACGTTTGATGGGCGAAGAAAGAACAGATATCCCAAGGGTAAGAAATGAGCAATCAACTGCCAACCGTTAATCAGAGTTCTACCGAGATCGTATATCGTTTTAGCCCCAAAGCGAGACTAAGCTTTCGAAAACCAATTTTACTTGGTGTGGTGACCTTAAGTGTTTTTCTTGGAGGTCTTGGCTACTGGGCTGCAACAGCCAAATTAGAAAGTGCAGCGATTGCTTATGGTGATTTGTCAGTTCTCACTAAGCGACAAGAAATTCAGCATTTAGAAGGCGGTATTATTGAAAAGCTATATGTACAGGAGGGGGATTTAGTCGAAAAAGGTCAGTTATTAATTCAACTTTCTAAGCGTCAAGCTATGGCTAAGTTGGACTCGTTAAGTGGTCGTTTTATCCATACTCTAGCAAAGGAAAACCGTTTAAGTGCGGAGCTTGACGAGCTTCCAACGATTGTATGGTCTGATGATCTTGAAAGCATTCCCCGTGTCGATATCGTACAAGAAGCACAACTGGTTCAAAACAAGATCTTTGAAGCGAGAAAGCGATTCTTTGATAGTAAACTGAGTATCATTGAGCAGAGTATTTCTGGAGCAAATTTAGAGCTTGAAAACCTTCAGCAAACCAAAGTGATTGAGACGGAACGACTCAACTTTATTGCTGAAGAAATAGACAGCAACCAAGCCTTGGTGCAAAAAGGTTTCTCGGGAAAATCTACTTTACTTCAACTCAAGCGCTTAGCAGCGGAGGTGAGAAGTACCTTAAGCCAGTTAGACAGGCAATCGCTCACCGTTAGAAAAAGGTTAGATGAGAACCTAGCGCAAATTGAAGAGTTGAAGCTTGAAAGGCTGAATGAGATTGTCGAGGAACTACGAAATACCAAAACGGAAATTGTCGCAATTCGGGAAGAATATCGCTCCGCTCAAGATATTGTCGCAAGAACAACGATCAACGCACCTATTTCTGGTCGCGTAGTCAACATGCAAGTGTTTACCGAAAAAGGTGTGATTGGGTCGGGTGAAACGTTACTAGAACTGGTCCCGCAAGACGATAAGTTGTTAGTCGAGGCTCGTGTTAATCCTCAGGATATTGATTTAGTGAATCCAGGCCAGCAAGCGCATGTTCGTCTGACCGCTCTGAATGCACGGACGTTGGCACCTTTAGACGGTACAGTGCTGACGATTTCTGCCGATAAGCTCTCGCAAGAAAACCAAGAAGATTTTTATCTCGCTAGAATTGCAATTTCACCGGAAGATGTGACAAAACATCGTTTAACCTCAGGCATGAATGCCGAAGTGCTTATTTTATCTGAGCCACGAACGCCATTGAGCTACCTAATAAAGCCAATTACAGAAAGCATGAATCGCGCCTTCAGAGAGGAGTAATTTCAAAAAGACTTGAGTGAGCACGGACAACAGACAAAATAATTTGTTATCGTTAGCTGTTACTGGGCCGTATTTTTATTCGAGGGAGCCGTGGAATGGAGAAAGTGCAGTTAGTTGTCGATTTTCTTCTCACTCATAAATTGATTTTTACCGCACTGATCTTTGCGATTATGTGGTTAATTCGTCGTGCAATTTTATCGATGATTCGTGGTGATCACGCTTTTCTCTCAGAAGATCAGCGTAGTTGGATGTCCAGAACTAAAAATGGCACCTTTGCTGTTACATTACTGATTTTATTTATTTTATGGCAATCAGAAATTAACGAGTTTGCTCTGAGTGTAACGGCGATTGCCGTTGCCATTGTAGTGGCATCCAAAGAAATCATTTTGTGTTTTACGGGTTCGATTCAAAGAGCAAGTTCACGTTCTTTTCGCGTTGGGGACTGGATTGAGGTCGGGAAGTTATGCGGTGAAGTGATTGAGCACAATATGATGGCGACGGTGATTCAAGAGATCGACCTGCATCATGGGCAATATCATTACACCGGCAAAACAGCGACATTGCCTAATAGTATGTTCTTTACCTATCCAGTAAAGAACCTCAACTTCATGAAGCGGTACGTTTACCACAACTTTTCTGTAGTGGTGAAAGACTTCGTCAATTTGTATCCACTGCTACCGATTTTAACTGATAAAATTGAAGAACATTGCAGTTACTTTGCTGATGTTGCACATCGTTACAATGCGATGATTGAAAAACATGCCGGTGTTGACCTTCCTGGTTCTGAGCCACATATGCATATTTCTAGTAACATTAATGGTGAACAAATTCTGCACGTGATGATTTTCTGCCCAACCGATAAAGCGAACCACTTAGAGCACTTAATTCGTAAGGACTTTATGGAACTTTATGAGCAACGTTTTCCTGTAGTGCGAGAAGAATAGAGCATCGTACTTCGCCTTTAATTTCAAACCCCGCTATCAAAATAGCGGGGTTTGTTTTTCTTAGCGTATTTTTAGGCTGTAACAATATTCCCAACTTAGCTGAATTTACTCTTCAGCATTAAAAATAGGAAGTAAGTGCTGCCTATAATAGCGACCAACGTGCCAGCTGCGACCTGACTTGGATAAATAGCGATTTGTCCTAGCCAATCTGCCCACAACATTAGGGTTGCGCCAATTAAGGCACCGACACACAGTTGCTCTTTCACTTTTCTTGCTCCTAACATCATCGCCATATGGGGAGCGACCAAGCCAACAAAAGATATTGGACCAACTGTAGCGGTAGAAAAGGCGCATAACAAAGCAACGATGGTGAGCATAAGCGTATTGGCTACGGTAGGGTTAAGCCCTCGTGCATTTGAGAATTGTCGCCCGATGGCAATTAGTGTTAGCCAACGAGAAATCGAGAATACAGCGGCAAGCAGAACTATTATGGCCAAACATAGCATCAGTGCGGTGTCGGCTGTGACTCGATAAATAGAACCAGTTAGCCACAATAAAATTTTGTAACTGTCACCAGAACTTTGAGCTAGCGAAAATTGAACGAGGGCTTCTAGTAGTGCCGTTAGTGCGATGCCGGACAACACGAAGTTAGATGGATTAAAATGGCTTCGTTTACCGATAATCAGCAATAACATCAATACGGACATACTTCCGAAAAAAGCGATACCCCAGCTAAATGCGGAGAGAAGCGACCCAGCGATGACTCCTGTCGTTATAATGGCAAACGTGGCTCCGGAAGACACACCGAGAATATCGGGACTTGCCAGAGGGTTATAAACAATGCGTTGCAAAATGATTCCGGCAACGGATAGCGCAATACCGACAGAAAGTGCGGTTAACATTCGCGGCCAACGCAATTGCCATTGGAACTCACCTGGCACAGACCATTGGATCCCGTTTATACCATGGGTAACGAATGAGTAAGCTAGAATCCCAACCAGACTGAATAGCGCAATGCTGCATACCGCGCGTTTAGAAAGCGCCGTTTTTCCTTGGCTCATTGAAAGGTTAAGTTGATCGGTTGCCGTCAGTTTTTTACGAGTAAACCAAATTAAAGCGGGAGCGCCAATAGCTGCAGCCGCTACGCCGCTAGGAATGGTTTCCTCTAACCATAAGCTCAGCGAGATAGCGGCAGAGTCTGTGATGATTAGTAGCATTGCGCCCAAAAGCATGCTGCTGATCAATTCGTCGCGCGGTGTTCTTGCCCCCATCGCTCTGGCAATATTGGGTGTCAGTAATCCGATGAAGCTGATAATACCAACTGCGGTGATGGAGGCAGATACCAGCCAAATACCCATCACCATTAACGCACCAAACGCGGGTAATACCGCTAAGCCTCGGGCTGCTGCGCCTTCTTGTCCTAGTTTCATTAAGGTCAGAATACGTGGTGCGACGATCAAAATTACGATTGCGATAGCGCAGCGAGGCAATAACCACTCAAACCAATCCCAGCTGTATTGAGAGAGGTCTCCTGCTCCCCACATAAAAATATTCTGTGCGAACTGGGCGTTTAAAATAATAATGGCTGTGGCGATAGAACCGAGCAAGATATTGATCACCATCCCCGAAACGACCAACGGCAAACCTGTCATATTACGCACACCGGCAATTGATACGATCAGGCCAAACGCCACTAAAGCCCCAAACATTGCGGCTAATGCAGAGTAATCGGCGACCCAATCGACGAACCAAATGTTTACCACGACTAATGCAAGCCAAGCACCAGAAGAGGTGCCAAGAGTCAACGGCGAGGTGAGGTTATTCTGCGTTAATTGCTGCATTAAGCTGCCGGTGAGACCAAGCATGGCACCAACAAGCAGGGTCATACTTAACCTAGGAAGTTGCGCTTGCGTAAAGAATACATCACGAAACTCGGTTGCTACCTCTGGTTTTGTTAATAATTGCCATTGTTCGAAAAGTGATAAATTAGTATCAATTTGTAGGCTAAAGACGCTAAGTAACGTAATCAGCGCCAGATAACCAATATAATGTTTCGTTCTCATTGTTCTGGTGCCAACTCTATTAGACTGTCGGTAATCGCTTCAGCGGTGTATTGCAAAGACATGGCACCGCCATACGCCCACACTGCTCTGACTGAATTTACCCGCTGCTTTTTCACAAACGGCATCGCTTGCCAAAGTGGCGACTCTTTCAGTTTTCGTTCTTCTGGGAAAGGTTGTACGTAGAGAACGTAGCTGTTTTGAAGGCCCTGAAGCCGATTGATTCGATCTTGCTTTACTCCCCACGCTCGTGGGTCCTCTTTAATTGGAGCCTGTAATCCCAGTTTTCTAACCACGTAGTCAGTGGTGGAGTTTTCGGTTGCAAGTAATACAGTATTCGGAGTTGAAAATCGCATCACAAGAACGCTGAGTGGAGAAGAGTAATAGTGGCGAATTCGCTGGCGCATCTGCGCAAATGAAGAATCTAATTCTGCCAGTTTCTGTTCAGCAAGTGCCTCTTTATTGAATAGCTTGCTGAGCGTACGAAAGTGACGAATGGCCGTTTCAGCAGCGGCCTCATTTTCAGAAAAATTAGGTAAATAGATTACCGGAGCAATTTGTTTGAGTAACGGAATCAAGTCTTGCTGTGGAGACGCAGCAAGGATGACATCTGGTTTCAAACTGGCTATTTTTTCTAAGTTGGGCTCTGCTCGGGTTCCAATATCTTCAATTGATTCTGGTGCAGTTGGATTGACGACCCATTGGCGGTAGCCTGGTAAATTTGGGGCTGCGATTGGTTCTACGTTTAGCGCCAAAACTTGTTCTAAGATGTCCCAGTTTAAGGCTACAACGCGTTGTGGCGCGTGCTCAAAACTATGCTCACCATATTCATCGGTAACGGTGATGACTGCATGTGCATTGGTCATAAAAAATGCGAGGAGAAAAGCAGATTGTGTAACCACGGTAAGTAAACGAGCCATTATGCGCATACAACAGCCACCTTTTGGCTCGCTAATGTGTTAGCCGGGCTTGGGTGCTCAATCAGCTTAATTGGTGACTCATATAGTTTAGAAAGGCGTGCCTCGTCTAACAACATGTCGGCGTTGCCTTCAAAGGCAATCTTACCTTTTTTGAGCGCAACAATGTGGGTGGCGTAGCGCAGTGCTAAGTTCAGATCGTGCAGGATCACGATAATGCCTACATTCTCGGTTCGATTCAGTTCTGCCAGCAGCGCCATTAGTTGAAACTGATGGTGAACATCGAGCGCCGAGGTTGGCTCATCGAGAATTAAAATTGGCGATTGTTGAGCCAGTAGCATAGACACCCAAGCACGTTGGCGTTCGCCGCCCGATAAGTCATCCGCCAAAGCTTGAGCAAAAGGTGTAACTCCTGTTCGTTCCATAGCCTGCGTGATGATCTGTTTGTCTTCGGTTTTCCAACGACCAAGTGCCCCACGCCACGGAAAGCGACCTAAGCGCACTAGCTCTTCTACCGTTAAACCAGCCGAAGAGGGCAGCTTTTGTGGCAAATAGGCGATCTGTTTTGCCAACTCTTTGGTTTTGAGTGATGAAAGGGAAGTATCGTTTAGTGTTACCGTGCCTTTATCTGGTGGCATTTGACCAGAAAGCAGGTTCACCAGTGTCGACTTACCTGAACCGTTATGGCCTAAAACGACCGTTAGCTCATTTGTTGGGATGTTAAGTTGTTCGATGCCGAGGATCTGACGTCCACCTCGCACGATCTCAATATTAGACAGTTGAAACATGGATGGCTCTTAGGAGAAAACTCCCCTCAATAGAGGGGAGTAGAAGTACAATTACCAGCGGTAGTTTGCGTTTAGCATAACAGAGCGAGACTGGCCGTAGTAACACCAGTAATCGCAACCTGAAACAAACTCTTTATCTAGGATGTTGTTCACGTTTAGCTGTGCTTGCCACTGTGAAGTGATGTCGTAAGTGACTGACGCATCCCAAAGAGTGACTGAAGGAACAGTTAGGTTCGAGCTCTTAGGGTTATCTTTTGACTCACCTACGTAGCGCACACCAGTACCGATATTGAGGCCTGGAATCAGGCTGTAGGCACTGTAGTCTACCCATGCAGACGCTTGGTGCTCAGGAATAAGTGCGGCTTGTTTTTTACCTTGGCCAAAGCTCTCATCTGTTTTCGCTTTAGTGTAGGTGTAGCTTGCCATCAGCTTTAGATCGTCGGTTAGCTGCGCCGTGCTTTCTAGCTCAATACCTTGAGATGTCACTTCACCTGTTTGTGTCGCAATCCATGTTGATGGGTTAGTAACCAACGCGTTCTTTTGCGTGATGTCGAACCATGCAAGGTTGATAAAGCCATCCATAAAGTTTGGCTCATACTTCACACCCACTTCTACTTGCTCGCCTTCCAGCGGTTTGTAAAGTTCATTGGTTGCCGCATCAATAGTGCTGATCACTTCAAACGACTGAGAGTAGTTTGCGTAAGGTGACAGGCCATTGTTTGCAAGGTACATCACACCCGCACTTAGAGAGAGCTGACCATCATCACGAGATTCACTTTGATCAACGGTAGCGCCTTTGCCAGAGTTTTCTGTTTTCACCCAATCGTAACGAGCACCTATGTTACCAATCCACTGTTCATGCAGTTTCAATTGGTATTGTGAATAGAGACTTGCTTGAGATTTCTCAATCTCACGTTTCACGTTGTTGGCAGGATCAAGAGGGGTGAAGTTGCCGTAAACTGGGTTCCACGGATTGATGGTACCAAATGCGTAGTTGTCCTGCTCGTCGCCATCGGTTTTGTGGAATTGCAGATCCATACCGATAAGCACTGTGTGCTCTGCGTTGTCTGTCATCCAGTTGCCGACGGCATTGTTATCGAACGTGATGCTCTGGTTTTTTCCGTCACGGAATACGATGCCTTGCGTTAACTCTTCTTTCGCTGGATCGTTGTTTGAGAACGCGTAAGAGCTGCGCAAGTACAACTCATTCGAACCGTAGTTGAGGTTTTGCGAGAGTGACCACGTGTCATTGATGTCGTGCTCTAGTAAGTAACCTAGAGAAAACTGCGTGCGTTCGTATTTATCGTAGTTTGGCTGACCAAGGTTAGTCGAAGGATCGATTTTGCCAAAGTTAGAACCAATCAGAGTACCTGCTGCCGGGAAGAATGGGTTAGTTGGTACACCGTCATCATGAAGGTAAGTTGCCAAAACGGTCAGCATTGTACGGTCAGAAATGTCGAACTCGACACTTGGCGCTAGGTAGAAACGCTCGTTATTTGTGCCGTCCAGTTCACCATCTTGGCTTGTCATCAAGCCAACCAAACGATAGCGCACAGTGCCTGCGTCGTTTGCTTCGTCAGCAATGTCAAAACCTACGGATTGGTGTTGGTTGTTGCCAACTTCGACTTTTACTTCGCCTTGAGGCGTAAACGTTGGTTTTTTCTGCACCGCATTCACGATACCGCCTGGTGCCGATTCACCAAACAGAATAGCCGATGGACCTTTAACGACTTCTACACTTTCTAGGCCGTAAGGTTCGACCAACCATGTGTAGTAACCATCGCGGAATAGGCGGTTGCCGTTTAGGTAAGTCGCTGCATCAAATCCACGAACTTTGAACCAATCAGTGTCGTTGTCTGCGCCATAAGGCTGAGCGGTTACACCAGACGTGTAGCGTAATGCTTCATCTAGCTTTTTCGGTGCACGAACACGAAGTTCATCTTCAGAAATGATAGATACGCTGCGCGGCGTTTCTGCTGCCGGGGTTTCTACTTTAAGTGCTTGCGCGGTGACCGTTATGGTCTCCATGGCAATCACGTCATCTTGTACGACGTCTTCTTGAGCTTGTGCTGTGAATGCAACCACTGCTGTAGGTGCTAAAGCACAAACCAACGCGTTGCGGATAGCGATGGTCAGTGAGTTATTCTTTTGCATAAATCTATTCCCGATAATTATGATTAACGCTAAGCTTAATTGTAATTATTATCATTTGAGCTTTTGTTTCGGTATTTTACTGACTTTTGTATCAAAAGATAGTAAAACGTTCGCAAATTCATTCGCGGTACCTAAAGTCATTGTTATGTTCAATTGGTTTGAAAAGCTGACCCAACCCTTTCCCCAGATGGAAACCGAAAAGCCACCGAAGACGCTATTTGGCTTTTGTCGTTTTTACACTCGTGGCTTTGAAGCCCCTTTACTCGTTATGGCTGTGTTCAGTGCGCTTATTGCCATTACTGAGGTGACGCTGTTGCGTTATATGGGCGAGCTCGTCGATATTCTCTCTAATCAAGATCGCGCAACATTCTGGCAAGACCAGGGTGATCGCATGCTAATGATGCTGTTCTTAGTGGCGGTTGTGATGCCAGCTCTCGGTTTTGTCCACTCAATGGTGATGCACCAAACGTTATTGGGTAACTACCCGATGTCTATCCGTTGGTTGATTCACCGTTACTTGCTAAAACAAGCGGTTGGATTTTTCCAGCGTGACTTTGCAGGCCGAGTTGCGACCAAAGTGATGCAAAGTGCGTTAGCGGTACGAGAAACGGTCATGAAGCTGGTGGATGTACTGGTTTATATCAGCGTTTATTTTCTTTCGATGCTCTGGATGATGGGCGAAGCCGATGGTTTGCTAATGTTGCCTATTGTGATTTGGATAGGAATGTACGCGGTTATCCAGTTCTACTTTATCCCTAAAATGAAACAAGTAGCGACGGAGCAAGCGGATGCTCGTTCTGTAATGACTGGGCGCATTGTCGATTCTTACACCAACATATCTACCGTAAAGCTATTCGCGCACTCGCAAAGAGAGTTGGAATACGCAGAAAGCAGCATGAAGCAATTTTTGGTGACGGTTTACCGCCAAATGCGCATGGTGACTTGTTTACTGTTTAGTGTGGATGCCATCAACTATTTGCTGCTGATGTCTATTAGTGCTATTTCGGTTTATCTATGGCTAGATCACGCTGTAACAATTGGTGCTATTGCGATTGCTATCAGTATTGCGTTGCGCGTACAAGGTATGTCGAAGTGGATCATGTGGGAAGTTAGCGCACTGTTTGAAAACATCGGTACAGTAGTAGACGGTATTAATACGATTTCAAACGATGTTGAAGTGAAAGACGTACCAAATGCTAAGCCTTTGCAAATCTCTCAAGGTGAGATCTGCTTTGATCACGTAGGTTTTAACTACAGTGATGAGAAGGCAGTATTTGAGAACTTGAATCTGACTATCAAACCGGGCGAAAAAGTCGGCATTGTCGGTCGTTCTGGGGCAGGTAAATCCACGTTGGTTAACCTGTTGCTGCGTTTTTACGATGTGAATACGGGTAAGATTTGTATTGATGGGCAGGACATTTCTCAAGTCGAACAAGAGTCGCTTCGCCAACACATCGGTATGATCACGCAAGACACCTCTTTGCTGCATCGTTCAATTAAAGAGAACATTCTTTACGGTGATCCAGATGCTTCAATGGATGCCGTTATCGCAGCTGCTGAGAAAGCACATGCTCATGATTTCATTCAATCTCTACGAGACGAGCAAGGTAACGTTGGCTATGACGTTGAAGTGGGTGAACGCGGTGTGAAGCTGTCTGGTGGTCAGCGTCAACGTGTGGCGATTGCTCGCGTTCTGCTGAAAAACGCGCCAATTTTGATCATGGATGAAGCAACGTCTGCACTTGATTCAGAAGTAGAATCGGCAATTCAAGAAAACCTTGAAGTTCTGATGGAAGGAAAAACAGTGATTGCGATTGCTCACCGTTTATCAACGATTGCCGCGATGGATCGTTTGATTGTAATGGATGACGGCAAAATCATTGAGCAAGGCTCGCATTACGAGCTGCTGCAATTGGGTGGTGTTTACGCTCAGTTGTGGAAGCATCAAACCGGCGGATTTTTGTCTGAGCAAGGTGATGCTCAACTGCAAGTCATCTAATATGACGCTACACGAAAGAGGAGCAAATGCTCCTCTTTTTTGTGTCTGTCGTTTATACCGAGTAAGTAGGCGTTAATGGGCAACGTTAACTTGTGATTATTCATTGAGTTAGGCCAACTTAATGATGATTATGTTTATAACTCACTGTCGTTATTGAATTTTTTACGCTTTTTTTACGCGAACTCCGAATGGGCTTTTGCTAAAGTTTTCTACATCGAATTTTGGTTGATGTATTTTATGTTTGTTCAATGGCGAGATAACACCTTTCTCTTTTCTACTACCGTGATTGTTGGCGCGGTTGTCGTCTCATGGTTGTTAGACCAACTGTTTGGCTCTACAGCCGCAGTCCTGCTGATTTTACAGTTAGCGGTCGTGGTAGTGGCGTTTCAATGCAACTCGCGATTCGCTTATGCGGCGGCGGTGATCGAAGCGTTGAGCTTCAACTTCTTTTTCACGACGCCTCGTTACTCTTTGCAGATGTTTCGTCCGGAAGACATTTTTAATTTAGTCGTGTTTATGGTGGTGGCATTTATCACCAGCACCTTTGCGGATCTTTATCGTCGCCAGCAGGGCGAGTTAAAACAAACCAAGCTGCAAAACAGCATCCTGCTATCGGTGTCCCATGACTTACGCACGCCGCTGGCAACCATTATTGGAACATTGACCACACTCAACGAGTACATGCCCAAGCTCAATGACTTAGAGCGTAAAGAATTGCTCGACAGTGCGACTTCAGAAAGCCATCGCTTGCATCAATATATCGAGAACCTCTTACAGGCGACTAAGCTCCAGCACGGCACATTAAAAATTACCAAAAAAGATGAGTTGATTGCAGATATTGTTCGGGATGCGGTTTCTCGTTTGCCAAATTACACCGAGAAAGTGTCCATGAATATGGATGATTCCGTTGATTATTTGTCAGTAAGTCGTTCGCTCATCGAACAAGCGATTTTTAATGTGTTGGATAATGCCATGCGATTTTCACCAGAGAATGAATCTGTTGAGGTTTCACTTTCTAAGCAGGGTTCGTCGTGCGTGATTGATGTTCGGGACATGGGGATTGGCATTAAAGCTGAAGATGCGGAAAAAATATTCAGCCTTTTCTATTCCGGCACGAACAACAAATCGGCCGATTCAGGCACCGGAATGGGACTCGCGGTTGCCAAAGGCATCATCACCGCACACCAAGGATATATTCAATCTATGCCAGTATCAGAAGGGACGCTGATCCGCATTCGACTTCCACTCAATCAAGGAGCAGAGCAGGCGTGAGTTACAAAGTTTTAGTCGTGGACGATGAGCCTCGCATTCATACCTTTATTCGAATTTCGCTGTCTGCTGAAGGGTTTGATTACATTGGCGCGAGTACCATTTCAGAAGCCAAAGCGTGTTTCGAAGCGCATTCGCCGCACGTCATTCTGCTAGATTTAGGCTTGCCCGACGGCGATGGGAAGGAGTTTCTCACTACGCTTCGTCAGACCTATAAAACGCCAGTGCTAGTGCTGACAGCTCGCGATCAAGAAGAGGAAAAAATCCGCCTTTTAGAAGCGGGCGCGAATGATTACTTGAGCAAGCCTTTTGGCGTAAAAGAGCTCATCGCGCGCATCAAAGTGCTGGTTCGAGATTTGGTGGATGAGCAAACCGTCGCTGATGAGCTGGTGGCTGGCCGAGTCAAAATCATCAAAAGCACTCACCAATTTTGGTTGGATCAGAGGGAAATTCCACTCACCAAGAAAGAGTTTTCTTTCATTGAACAATTGATTCTCAAGCCGGGAAAACTCATTGAGCAAACTCATTTGCTAGCGGTGATTTGGGGAAAAAGTCATGTCGAAGATACTCACTACTTACGCGTGCTAGTGAGTCAACTACGCAAAAAACTGAACGATAGTGCTGACGAACAGCGGCTATTAAAAACCGAGCCGGGGCTGGGTTATCGTTTAGTGCTAGAGGCGTCCAAGCACCACTAAATTCCAAATTTAATCAACGTTAATGCCAAGGTTTAGTGCTGGTTATCGGCACTCGAACAGGATTCGTGTTGCCTATTTTCCGTGACGGAAAATCAGTCTAACCCTTAACGCATTAGCATTTTCTATACATAAAACACAGTTAGGTATTGATATGGCTCACTTTACAGTAATTGGTCTAGGGCGATTTGGCGTTGCCGCCAGCTTAGAACTTATTCATCTTGGACACACCGTAACGGGGATGGATAGCGACCCGAAAATCGTCGAAAAATACGTCGAAGAGTTAACGCAAGCGGTCATATGTGACGCAACAGACGAAGGTGCACTCAGAGAGTTAGCGTTAGCGAACAGTGATGTGGTGTTGGTGGCGATTGGCGAAGACATGCAAGCCAGTTTGTTGTGTACGCTGGCGCTGAAAAATCTGGGTGTGAAATCTATTTGGGTCAAAGCGAGCACCAAAGCGCACCATACCATCGTGTCTAAGCTTGGTGTACAACGCATTATTCATCCGGAAGAGGAGATGGGCGTAAGAGTCGCGCAGGCACTCAACTATCCGATGGTGAACAACTATTTAGAAATGGGGCATGGCTTGTATGTGGTGGAAATCCACGTTAAATCCAATCTGCACGATACGCCGCTTTCTAAGTTGATCAGCCGAGGCAGTTACAACATTCAGCCAATCTTGGTGAAGCGCGAAGAAGCCGTCTACACCAATATCAATGATGAGTTTGTGCTTAATGAGTTCGACACGCTGTTGCTTTGCGGTAGTCGCGCTGAGCTGAAATACGTCGCTCCAAGGTTGGTGTAACATGGTTTTGTGGCATCCCTCTATTATCCCAATCGAGCGAAAACCCAAAGCGGGCAAAAAATTGTTGGGCGCACCGCCATTAATACTTAGCCTCAGCTTTGCGTGCTTGATCATGCTCGGCACGGTCTTACTCAAACTGCCGATTGCCACCACAGAGCCCATCACTTGGATTCAAAGCCTGTTTACAGCAACATCGGCCATTACGGTGACGGGATTAGTTGTGGTAGACACGGGCACGGCGTTTACGCCTTTTGGGCAAGTGGTTATTGCTTTCCTGATTCAATGTGGTGGCCTAGGTTTGATGACGTTTGCTATCGTGACCTTGCTGGCTCTGGGCGGAAAAATTGGCTTTTTGGAGCGAGCAGTCGCGAGAGAGGCGTTCAACCAGACTGATTCATCGACACTCATTGCCACTGCTAAATCTGTATTGATGTTCGCTCTGCTCGTTGAACTTATTGGTTTCACTATTTTGAGCGTTTATTGGAGTGAAGAGCTGGGCTGGGAAACCAGTTTGTTCCATGGTTTCTTCTACACCATCAGTGCGTTTAACAATGCAGGTTTTGCGTTGAGTGCCGATAGCTTAATGCCTTACGTGGACGACCCGGTCGTTAACTTCACCATTACCAGTTTGTTCATTATTGGTGGTTTAGGCTTCTCGGTTTGGATTGACTTAAAACGCAATCGCCGTTGGCATCGACTCACCGTTTACAGTCGAATGATGATCTTAGGCACGATGATCATTAACGTGGTGGCACTTATCGCGATTTATCTGATTGAATATGACAACCCCAACACGCTTGCCCCGTTGAGCGAAGCAGGGAAATGGTGGGCATCGTGGTTTCAAGCGGTGACGCCAAGAACGGCAGGGTTCAACACTTTAGCTATCGATCAGTTGGAAGATGCCACAACGGCGATCATTCTGGTGTTGATGTTTATCGGCGGTGGATCATTGAGTACGGCAAGTGGCATTAAAGTTGTGACATTTATAGTGTTAGTCTTGGCGACTTACAGCTATTTGCGTCGCGATGAAGCAACCTATGCCTTTCAACGCGAGATTCCCAAAGAGACCATCAGCAAGGCATTGGCGCTGACTCTGATCTCGGTGGGGGTGACTTGGTTTGCCATATTCACGCTGTTACTGACAGAGAAAGCGTCTATGTTAGACATTATGTTCGAAGCGGTCTCGGCACTGGGTACGGTTGGGTTATCGCGAGGCTTAACGGGCAGTTTGTCCGAACCGGGTGAGTTAGTGATCATCTTCATGATGTTTATGGGACGATTAGGGCCTCTTACATTAGCGTACTTCTTAGCCAGTCCAAGAAAGAAAAAAGCGCGTTACGCGAGTACTAAACTGGCAATAGGGTAAATGGGCTAACTCGTACAAAGTGAGCAAAAGGCTAGACAAAAGAGGAGTAACTGCTCCTCTTTTTGTGCTCGTTGTAGCCACGAAACTGTATACGGCAGTCTCTCTCACAACAATTTATGATTCATCTCTATTTTTTATCATTTATAAATTGTCGTTTTTGAGGTGTTGTCCAGAATGGCATTATCCACGTGCAACATAAGATTGCCGGGAATAAAAATAATTACAATACTGCCTTACTGGAAGATACATGAAAATCAAACCCCTCCCACCTTTAAATAGCCTCGTTGCGTTTGAAGCGTCGGCGCGGCACTTGAGTTTTACGTTAGCCGCTGACGAGCTAAACGTGACCCAAGGTGCTATCAGTCGCCAAATTAGACAATTAGAAGAATACTTAGGCAAGGCTATGTTCACGCGAGCCAATCGAAGCATTAATTTAACGCCTACAGGTCTTCAATATTATCAAGCTGTCAGCCAATCTTTGCTCGATATTGCTCAAATAACTGGTGAAGTGAAGAAGTGGCAGGGCGAACAAAAGATCACGGTTGCGACGACAAATGCAATGGCAGCCTTGTGGTTGTTGCCTAAGGTTGCTCAATTTCAAAATGAACATGATGACATCGATATAAGAATATTGGCCTCAGATAATGTGTTGGACTTACGCCGATTAGATTGCGATCTCGCCTTGTTTTATTGTCGCACTCCACCTGCGGAAATGGATGTGACAACGCTGTTTTCAGAAGAAGTATTCCCTGTGTGTAGCCCGCTTTATTTAGAGAAAATCGGCCAGCCTAGTAAGCCAGAAGAAATCTTCAATAAAACGTTACTCTATCTGGAAGAGTCTCAAAGAGATTGGGTGAATTGGGAGCAGTGGTTTGCGAGTGTAGGATTGCCAAATATTTCGCCTCGTAATCGCATGAACATCAATAACTATCCAATGCTGTTACAAGCGGCAATTAATGGTCAGGGAATCGCGTTAGCCTGGGGGTCATTAGTGGACGACTATTTACAAAGCGGTGCTTTAGTTAGGCCAGTCGAACACGTGCTTTCAACACCTTCCAATTTCTCTATGCTTGAACCTAAAAATAGAGGTTTAATCCCAGCAAGCGTCAAGCGTTTTAGAGAGTGGCTTTTGCAACAGTTGCCAGATGAGGTGGGTGATCGAGGTTTAGCCTAAATCAATAAGCAGAGAAAATAACAGAGTTTGGTCATGTTAAAAAGCGGGAGTACCAGTTCCCGCTTTGTTTTAATTGATTGATGAAACGACGCACTAACTTAGTACTGGTCCCTGATTGAGTGTGGAATCATCTTTTAGTGAGGATGTTGAAGCGATAGGCTCGGAAACCACTGTTTTGCTTTCAACAAGCGGTTCAACAGGACCATCAAGTTTCTCTTGCTCTGGGTGAACGTGCTCTGGAAGCATTGCCCATGGCTTAGGTTCGCGTCGAATACTATGAAACAGCGTTAAGCTCATCACTGCGATAAAAATGGCGATAGGGAAACCGGCAATAATGGAGGCCGTTTGCATTGCTTTTAACCCTCCTGCGTATAGAAGTACTCCCGCAATGGCTGCGATCATGATCCCCCACAATACGCGTATAGAGGTAGGAGGCTCACTGTGCCCAGCGGCATCGAGGGTACATAGAACCAAGGTACCCGAGTCTGCGGAGGTAATGAAATAAGTACCGAGTAATAGACACGCAAGCACGCTAAGTAGTTTACCAAACATACCTGTATCTAGATTGTCGAATAGCGTAAACAAAGCGCGTGTCGTATCGGCTTTAGTCGCTTCAAGAATAGGGCCGCCAGAAAAATCCGCAGGTGGTGTTTGTTTGGTTTCTTGTGCCGCAGTGACTTGCTCTTGATGAGCAACACGAGCGTCTTGCTCTACCTTCAACGCTGCACCACCAAATACTGAAATCCATAAGAATGTGATCAGCGTGGGTACGATGAGAGCACCGCCGATAAGCTCACGTATTGTGCGTCCTTTAGAGATACGAGCTACAAACATGCCAACGAAAGGCGCCCAAGTCATCCACCAAGGCCAGTAATAAGCCGTCCACCAGTTTTGCCAGCCAGAGTCATTCTGTGCATCGCTCCATAAGCTCATACCGACAATGTTTTGTGCATAAAGCCCCGTGCTTTCAAGTAGCGTATTTAAGATATAGCGAGTTGGGCCAATATAAAGTACGACCAGCACGAGTGCGAGTGAAAGCAGCATGTTCCATTCTGATAAACGGCGAATACCTTTCCCTACACCAGATAGCACCGACGCAACCGCACAAGTACAAAGGGAAACGATAATAAAGAGTTGAATCCCCAAACTAATGTCTAGACCAAAGGCTTGATTCAAACCAGAGTTTATTTGGATAACTCCCATCCCCAAGGTTTGAGAGATACCGAAAGCAGTCACCGCGACTGTTAGGATATCAACCGTGTGTCCGATAGGCCCATAAATACGATCACCAATCAAAGGGTACAAGATAGAGCGTAGGGTAAAAGGCAGATCTTTACGGTAGGAAAAGTAAGCTAATGCGAGTGCCACAATGATAAAGACAGACCAAGGATGTAGACCCCAGTGAAAGAATGTCAGTTTCATTGATGTTGTTGCGGCTTCATTGGTCAGGCCTTGAGTAAATGGGTTGTCAGCGTAATGCCACATCGGTTCGGCGACCGACCAGAAAATTAAGCCTATCCCCATGCCTCCGGAAAAAAGCATGGATACCCAAGACAAATAACTAAACTCTGGTTTTTCGTCATCTTTACTCAAACGAATATGCCCATATCGACTAACCATAAGGTAAAGAAGAAAACCGACAACGAGTGAAACAAGTCCGATGTAAAACCACTTCATATTCTGCAGCAAAATGCCGGAAATCGTTTCGAAGTATTGGCCCGCTTGGTTGGCGAGAATGGCGCAGAAAAGTACAAAACCGATAACGACGATCTTTGATGCGATAGTCACAGTCGGATTGAGTCCTTTCAATATCCCAGATGTTGCTCTCATAGGCATCCCTCACAGTGCGTTTGTTTTAGCGTTATTGTTTGTTGCGTTATTGTTAATTTTTGAAAGAGAGTAGAGAGAGGGCTTTTGTGTTTCAACTGATTAATACTCATCGGTTAATGAGTATTAATCATGACAAGAAGATCATTGTTAATTAAAAGGTTATTTTTTTGTTCGAGATCAATGCATGAATGACAAAAACTCATCCAAGCCCGGCGAAAAAGTCGTTTGTTTGTTGCCGGGTTGTTAATCAAAATCATCTCCACTAACACAACACGATGTTGTACGCACTGGATGCAACTCGACTCTCGGAGATATGAATATGAGCAATGTCAACCAAACCATTATTCCTGTTGAACTTGTTGATAATGTACTGAACCCAATCAGTGAAGCAACAGGAATGCCGAATCAGGCCTACACCAGCGAAGAGTATTTTACTTTTGAGCGTGATCAGGTGTTTGGTAACACTTGGGTATGTATTGGTTTTGCATCAGACCTGCTTAAAAATGGTTATGTGATGCCACTTGATTTCATGAATCTTCCACTACTCATGATGAGAAATCGCCAAGGTGAAGTCCAAGTTTTCCACAACGTATGTAGTCATCGTGGTATGAAGCTGGTTCATGAGGCAGGCGAAGTTCAAGGCATGATTCGCTGTCCTTACCATTCATGGACGTACGATCTTGACGGCAATCTAAAAGGCACACCACACATCGGTGGTATCGCAAAACACAAAGATGACCGATTTAAGTGTGAAAAGCATGGCCTTAAGCCACTTCGTTCAGCCGTTTGGATGGACATGGTATTCGTCAACTTATCGGGCAAAGCAGAAAGCTTTGAAGAGCATATCGCGCCGCTAGAGCAACGTTGGCAGCAATTCTTAGGTGAAGAAGGATTAGGGCTTCTTCGCCGCGTGAACATGGGTGGCAACTTAGAGATAGAAGTGAAAAGTAACTGGAAGCTTGCCGTAGAAAACTATTGTGAAGCTTACCACTTACCTTGGGTGCATCCGAGTTTGAACAGTTATTCTCGCCTAGAGGATCACTACAACATCATGTTTGCAGAGCGTTTTGCTGGCCAAGGTAGTCTCGCATACAACCTCTCTGATACTGCAGGAACACACTTACCTAAATTTCCAAGCTGGCCAGAAGATAAACTGCGTCATGCAGAATATGTTGCACTCTTTCCAAACGTGTTGCTTGGTATTCAAGCCGATCATGCCTTTGCGATGATGATTGAACCAATCACTGCGAATAAGAGTGTTGAGCACCTACGTGTTTTCTATGTGGGTGATGAAGCAACGAAAGATGAGTTCGCTGCGTGCCGTACTGCTACCGTTGAGTCATGGCGAGTCGTATTCGGCGAAGATATTGGAGCGGTCGAGGGCATGCAGGAAGGTCGTTACTCACCTGGCTTTGGTGGTGGTGTGTTCTCACCAGAAATGGATGTTCCGACGCATTTCTTCCAAACCTGGTTGGCAAAGCAAGTGAAAGCGGCACTGGAGCAGTAATATGATGCATTACCTTAATTATATTGATGGTGAGTGGTGCGATTCAGAGCAAGCGCTGACCGTCATGAACCCTGGCACAGCCGAAGCGTATGCGACGATTGCAGAAGCCACTATCACCGATGCAGATCGCGCAATGGCAGCGGCACGCCGAGTGGTCAATCAAGGCCTTCTTTCGGACGTTCGTCCAGCCGTCAGAACCGAGTGGATGTTAAAAGCCGCCGCAGCTATTCGTGAAATGGTTGATGAAGGTGGGTTAGTTGCCTGTCGTGAAAATGGGAAATCTTTGCAAGATGCCAAAGATGAGTTTTTAGAGTCGGCACGTTACTTTGAATACTACGCAGGCATGGCCGACAAGCTGGAAGGCACATCAATTCCGTTGGGTAAAGACTATGTCGACTTCACTCAATATGTGCCGTTTGGCGTGTCGGTGCAGATTGTGCCGTGGAATTTCCCTGTCTCTATTTGTGCACGCTCATTGGCACCTGCATTAGCCGCAGGTAACGCAGTGGTGATCAAATCGCCAGAGATTTCCCCACTTGCCATGACTCTGTTGATTCAAGCGATTGAAAAAGCGGGCTTCCCGAAAGGTACGATTAACCTTCTATGCGGTAAAGGCTCAGTCGTTGGCAGTCATTTGGTGCAGCACCAAGAGGTCGATCAAATTGTCTTTACGGGTTCCGTTCCAACCGGCCAACACATCCTGCAAGATTCAGCGCAACGCGCTACTCCATCGGTGATGGAGCTGGGTGGTAAATCGGCTGCTATCGCGCTGAAAGATGCGAACCTCGAAACACTTTTGAAAAGCGTTCAGGTCGGTATTTTCTTTAACGCTGGTCAAGTGTGTTCGGCAATGTCTCGTTTGCTGATTCAAAAAGAGCGTTATGAAGAAGTAAAAGCGGCAGTAGTGGAAATGGCAAAAAGCCTAACCATTGGCCAAGGCGAAAGCCAGCCGGACATCACACCGTTGGTATCTGCTGATCAACAAGCACGCGTGCTTGAAATGATAGAACAAGCAAAAGCCGACGGCGCGAATATCCTAACGGGTGGCTACGCACCTGATCTATCGGGTTACTTTGTGGCACCAACAGTGATTGAAGCCACGCCAGATATGCGCATTGCACAAGAAGAAGTGTTTGGTCCTGTATTGGTGATTACACCGTTTGAAACTGAGCAAGAAGCAATCGAGATCGCGAATGGCACCGATTTTGGCCTGGTCGCTGGTGTTTTTGGTGAAAGCCTAAACCAAACATTACATGTGGCACAGCAACTGCGTGGTGGTCAAGTGTTCATCAATGAATGGTTTGCTGGTGGCATCGAAACACCATTTGGTGGCGTGGGCTTGTCCGGTTTTGGGCGAGAAAAAGGACAAGAAGCGATTTATAGCTATGTCCAGACACGCAATATTGCCATTCGTTTGCAGCAAGACAGCAACGTATAGCTACCGTGTAACTGTATTTTCATCACCTCGTACCGGCTTGGATTTCAGACCACAAGCTAGGGCGAGGTTGATGGAATCACAACAAATCTGACAGCGGTTTGTAAACACGGAAATTCTGAACAAGGTAGTTGGAGTATAAGTGATGAGAAAGTGGCTCTGTATTATTTGCGGCTTAATCTATGATGAAGCACAAGGTTGGCCATCCGATGGCATTGCACCAGGAACAGCATGGGAAGATGTGCCGGATGATTGGTTATGCCCCGATTGTTTAGTGGGTAAGGCCGATTTTGAAATGATCGAAATCACCGACGATGCGCCAGTAGAAGAGGTCGTGGCAGTGTCTTCGGTATCGGTAGAAGCGTCTGTTCAGCCAAATACGGCTCAGCCACTTCCATCTGAAGTCACTCAACCTATATTTTCAGCTGACCCTATCGTTATCATCGGCAGTGGCCACAGTGGTTACCAGTTGGCAGCGGCACTTAGAGCACAATCTGAAACGGTTCCGATCACTGTCTTTACCGCTGATGATGGCGCACTGTACAGCAAGCCTGCCTTGTCTAATGCACTGGTCATGAATAAAGACGGCGACGCGCTACAAAGTGAGAGCGCGTTGGAGTGGGAAAGCCGTCTCAACATCCGAGTTTACCCGCATACCCGTGTTGAACAGATCGATCGTGCCAATTCAACGTTACATACCTCCATCGGTAAACACGCCTACAGCCGCTTGGTACTGGCAACAGGTGCATCACCGATTGAAATCCCAATTGAGGGCGATCGCTCTTGGGTTATGAGTGTGAACGACTTAGTTGATTACCGCCGTTTCAGAGCGGAGCTGCAAGACAAAAAGCGCATCGCGATCCTAGGTGATGGCTTAATTGGCTGTGAGTTCGCAAATGATCTGATCGAAAGCGGTTATGAAGTAACAGTTATCGGGTTGGGTCAATGGCCAATGGAGCGTTTGATCCCGCAACAGTTGGGTGAATCATTACAAAGCGCACTTGCCGATCGAGGCGTGCAATGGGCTCTACAAGACAGTATCACCAGAATCGAGCCAAGGTCCGCATCCAGTGCGGTTTTACATCTAAACAGTGGCAAGCAGATTGAAGCAGATCTAGTGCTGAGCGCGGTTGGACTCAAGCCAAATGTTTCTCTGGCTGAGCGCGCGGGGCTTGAAGTTGGCCGGGGCATTAAAGTGAATCAATTCGGCCAGACGAGTGATGAGAGTATTTACTCGCTAGGCGACTGTGTTGAAACGGAGCAAGGTTGGCAGCCGTATATTGCGCCGATTAATCAAATGATTCCTTCCGTAGCGAAAAGCTTGCTAGGTGATATTACGCCTACCTCTTTAACACCAACTCCAGTGATTGTAAAAACGCCGATTCTTCCACTCACGATTTTCCCGGTAGCCGCTGAAGAACAGGGACAATGGTACATCGAGAACCAAGCAGATGAATTGACCGCTGCGTTTTATTCACCAGAAGGAGCAATGCTCGGTTTTGCGTTGCTAGGAAGAAAAGTACAGTCATTACGCGGCCCTTGGCTAGATCAATTGTCATTGAAACTGTCAGCAGCGTAGCGGAGAAAAAAGATGATTCATTTACCCAATGATGACGTGACGTGTGGTTGGTACCATGCGTTGCCAAGTATTCCAGAAAAATCGGCGTTAAAAGGTAAACAAAGTGCTGACTATGCCGTGTTAGGTGCCGGTTTCGCAGGCCTAGCTATGGCAAGACGTTTAGCTGAACTTATGCCTAATGCACGAATTATACTGATTGATGCGCAACGTATCGGCCAAGGGGCTTCAGGAAGAAATTCGGGCTTTGTTATCGATTTGCCTCATAAGTTTTCACTTGAGCATCCCGACCCTGAGCACAAACAAAAGTTATTGTCGCTCAACCGTTCTGCGATTGCTCAGCTAAACACTTTAGTGTCGAAGCACAGTATTTCTTGTCAGTGGTCAGCAAAGGGCAAATATCAAGGAGCCGTAGGGGCGCGCGGTGAAGCGTATCTCGATCACTTTGAGCACCTAATGAAAGACCTTGGCGAACCATACTTCCATGTTAATGGCAGTGAGCTGGCGAAAGTCTTGGGAACCAACTACTACAGCCGCGCAATTTACACGCCAGGTGGTTATTTAATGCAACCTGCTGCTTTGGTGCGTGGGCTAGGGGAAAGCCTTCCAGAGAACGTCGAGGTGTTAGAGAACTCGCCAATCCGCAAGCTCAGTAAAGAAAACGGTTGCTGGGTATTACATGGAGATAGTGGCTCTGTTGAAACCCCTGAACTGCTGCTTGGGACCAGCATTTTTACTCGGGAGTTTGGTTATCTTAAAAACAGACTACTTCCAGTGATGACGTTTGCAAGCTGGACGCGTCCATTAACCGACGCAGAAATGCAACGATACGGAGGTGAGCTGAATTGGGGGTTAACTCCAGCTGATCATGCGGGAACGACGTTACGTATGACCGCCGATCGACGTATTTTGATCCGCAATACTTACAAACACGTGCCGAAATATGGCTCAAGCATGAACGATAAAGTCAGAGAACAAATTCGCGACGATCATCGTCTGGTCTTTCTGGCGCGTTATCCCGAGCTGGCCGACGTACCATTTACTCACACATGGGGTGGGGTGTATGCAATCTCTCGTAACTTTACTAACTTTTTCGGTCAATTAGATGAAGGTGTTTATGCCAGCGCTTGTGACAATGGTGTTGGTGCTGCGTGGGGAACCATTTCTGGAACACTGTTAGCTGACTATGTCGTTGGTGCGACATCTAAATCATTGGATGACATACAGCAAGTGACAGGAATGCCTTGTTTGAATCCGCCAGAGCCTTTTTTAGGTTTGGGAGTAAAAACGCGTATCCAATTAGCAAAATGGCAAAGCCGGAGTGAATTATGAAGCCAGTCAAACTTGTTGATAGTAAAAGTCTAGATTTCAATGTTCGTGGTGATACGCCAGGAATGGCGTATGTTGCCAGGGCGTTAAGCCCAGAAATTTCACCAAACATAGGCGTAGGCTTTGCTAAATGGGAAGGCGCTAAAGTGGCTTGGACAGTGCTTTATGATGAGGTTATTTTCGTGATTGAAGGCTGTTTCGAGCTGACCGCAAATGGTGAAACACATTTTGTGCACCCAGGTCAGATGCTGTGGATACCGGAAGGGACTGAATTGGTTTATGGTGGGCATGCTCTGTTCGGCTATGTGGTTCATCCGGGAAACTGGAAAGAGTTACATGGTATTAAATGACTTTTATCATTTAGTTGTTTTTCGGAAAGGCAAAATAAAAATCTGATTTTTAACCATAACTTTTCGCAAAAGAACTTAATCTCAATGGAGCAAGGGTTTCATACTTGCTATGTTTCTTGGTCACGTTTCCAGACGTGTTAGACCTTTCTCAATTGCTATTTTATCTATCAAAAAGGGAAGCCTTGGCTTCCCTATAATGAGTCTTCTTTTGGCTTGGCTAAATCTTTTATTTTAGCTCAAATTTACCCTGCATGATTGCCCAGTGACCCGGGAACGAACAGAAGAATGAATAGTCACCGCCGGCTTTCATTTTCTCAGTACTGAACGTAATGCTGGTGCTTTCACCGCCACCAATTACTTTTGTGTGAGCGTAGACGCGATCATCATTTGGTTTTACGTAGTTATTTTCTGCTCCAGCTGCCATGCCGTCAGTACCGACTGCTTGTAGGTTGGCAGTGTCAGATATGACCACGTTGTGACCCATCGATTGCGCTGGCATCTTACCTGTGTGGTTCAGCGTCAGTTTTACCTCTTTACAAGTGGCTGGTACGCTCAATGTTTTAGTAGAAAACTGCATCATATCGTTAGCATCTAATGACACTTCACACTCGGCACTGGCTTGGGCACCAAAGCTCATTCCTACTAATGCGAAGGTTGTTGCTAATAAACGTAAAGACATATAACACTCTCCATTTTGTATTTTAGGCTGACTTGGATTGATCTTATCCAATAGTTCTCATTATCAGCCAATTTTCACTCCAAAAACGTGCTTCAATCGGTATATTGACGTTTTGTTGCAAGCTTGTACTGGTCAGTTCCGCTATTTGATCACTCAAATGCCTTATTTCATGCGATTGCGTGAGTTAAATCAAAAGTCGTGATTAGCCAGAGTTAAGGTGAAAATAATCTCGCTAAACGGGTGGAAGAATTGTTTGGTTTTACGGTATTGGAGAGGTTTCGAGAAAGAAGCTCAGCTAAATTGCTGAGCTTCTAGAGAACAGACGACAAGTAAACCTAGCGAGTTTGTTTTAACGTGTGCAACACATCATGCAGTGAAGGTGCGACAGTATGGCCTAATTGCTTTATTTCGTCACAAGGCTCAACCAGATCAGGAATTTGATAAGTGATCATGTTCGCTGCTACCGCAGCACGTACGCCATTATTTGAATCTTCAAAGGCGAGACATTTGGTTGGATCTACGCTTAGACGACTTGCTGCAAGCAGGTAGATCTCTGGATCAGGTTTGCCGTGTGACACTTCACAGCCTGTCGTTAAGTTGTCGAAATACTTGCTTAGGCCCGCTAACTCCAACTTCTTCTGTGCCACTTCTTTTGCTGTAGAAGTGGCGACTGCAATTGGCAACCCTTGGCCTTTCAACCACTCAAGCAGCTCAATCACCCCTTCTTTTACCGGTATCGCTTGGTGCTTAACCACAGCGTCGTAACGGTCGCGCCACTCTTGGTGTAAGCGGTCAAGATCATCCCCATAAGCTTTACGAAAAATCACTTCAATGCCCGCTGCATTGCGACCAATGATTGAAAGGTAAACATCTTTATAGAAGGGTAGGTTCTGGGTTTCACATGCTTCTTGGAAAATATGCATACAGACGCGCTCAGTATCAAGGAGCAAACCATCCATATCAAAAATAGCAGCTTGGTAGTTCATTACATTAAGACTTTTTGGTTGGGATGGCGCATTTTGACACAAGCAGATCGTTTTTTCTTCTAAAAATTAGAACTTGATTTTGATCCTATGAGTTCACATTGCCTCTGAACACACTATACACAGAGTCTATAAATTAGGTGTGAAATATAATATTTTTAAAATTATAAAAATTTCAGTTAAATAGATAAAACTCTATCTTAATATAAGCTAGAGTTTTATTAATATTCTATTGTTATTTTAACTATTGGATAATTTATTAATAGTTAAAATTAATAATAAAATAATACCAAGTCACGATTGTTTACGACTGCATGAGTGTACCAGCTCTTGACTTCAGATATTTGTTGCTCTGATAAGCCTCCGAAGTCAACGTTATCTTGGTGAATATCTTGATTTTTTATCATAAAAACAACAGGGAAATCGTCAGGGAGTGGGAATTTTATGGGATAATCGGTATTAGTGAATGGAATATCGCAGAAATCGTTTACATCGCAAGGATACCAAGAGTTATTGGATAAGTAATAACCAGTGATCTTACATATAGCTTCAAGCAAGTAAGCATAGGCGTAACCCAAGTGACTGTATTTTATCTCTTCAGACAGCATCTGCATAAGAAGCTCTTCAGCTCGGATGCTTTCGCCACTACTTTCCAGCATTTCATTAATCACTTTAAAGGAGTCTTGACACCTTTCCATGATGGCTTTTTCTAGCTCTGGATTACGCTCATTCTTTAGTACGTTAAAAACCTTTTCAGTATCTAATGAATATACTGTCGCCCCATACCCCATATTTTATTCTCCTCACTTTTATACAGTTAAATTCATTTAATTGTTTTTATCGAAGGGATTATATTTTGATGTTTTTTGAAGGTAAAGTGTATACATAGAGGTTGTATTTATTATGATGAACTTTGAAAGTTTAGATTCTTAAAATAAATACTATATATTTAATTTTATTAGATCTGGCTCATAAAAATACCTTAACTATTATTGTGTTTATTGTTAAGGGTTATTAAATCTGTGAGGTGGTTCAAGACAATAAAATTTAGAAGAAAATACCGTCAAACTTAGGTGGCTATTCTATCTGAGCACTCAGCTCACTACTTATAGTGGGCTGAGTGAGCGGTTGGGCATCGGCTCTTTATTTGGCGATGAATATGCCATATTAGGTGATATTCGTTAGTGTCTATTTTATCCCTAGCCGTTTTGCTAATCGGTGCAAATTGCCGTTATCTAATTCAAGCTGACGTGCCGTTGCTGCCCAGTTACCTTGGTTCTCTTCCAGAACTCGAACAATCATCGCTTTTTGGAAGGCGTCTGTGGCAGGCTTTAATCCGCCTTCTGGTAGCTCAAGCCGAGATTTTTGTTCCGTTTCTTCAACGTTCTTGATGTTCTGATTCGGCGTTCGGATGTCAAAATCTTGCTCAACTAGCTCAATGTCCATGGCGTGGGTACGCGCTTTTGCCAAAACACCAGCACGTTTAATGACATGTTCAAGCTCTCGCACGTTGCCTGGCCATGAATAGTCTTTGAGTGCCTGCACCAAAGTGGGGGACAAACGAATGCTGTTCAATCCCAATTTGCTTCTTAAACGTTCGGCAAAAAAGCCTGCGAGTAACACCACATCGTCTTCACGTTCACGAAGAGGTGGAACATGAAGCGGGAAGACGCTTAGGCGGTGATATAAGTCGGCTCGGAAGCGACCAGCAGTCACTTCTTCATGCAATATACGGTTGGTGGCGGCGACAATGCGTGTATTGACTCGAATATGGCGGTCATCACCCACACGTTGAATGTCGCCGTATTGTAGAGCTCGAAGTAACTTAGCTTGCAGTTCTAACGACAGTTCGCCGACTTCATCTAAAAACAGTGTGCCGCCATCGGCTTGTTCAAACTTACCCTTACGATTGCTGATTGCGCCTGTGAATGCGCCTTTGATATGGCCGAACAACTCGCTTTCCGCGACTGATTCTGGCAGCGCCGCACAGTTGAGGTAAACCAAAGTATTGTTCGATCGGCTAGAACGATGGTGAATAGCGCTGGCAACCAACTCTTTACCTACGCCTGTTTCTCCCATGACCAACACAGACAATTCCGTATCGGCGACGGCATCAATCTGCTCTTGAAGATTCCTCATGCCCTGAGAGTTGCCAATGATTTCGTTACTCAACGTGCGTTTCTCAGCGTAAGAGTCACGTGGCAGGCTCGCTTGAGTTTCTAGTTGCTCTAGCAGAAGTGCAGTGTGCAAGCCACCTGCTGCCAACGCGCTGACAAACCGTAACTCTTGGTTGCGTAGCCCATCAAATTGGTTGGGGTCGAAGGCGTCAATCGTAATGGCACCAATCAGTTGATCGTCGATCAGCAGAGGTAAACCAATGCAGGAATGGACATGCAGTTTGTCATCGTGGTTTGGAATCAAGCCATCGTATGGATCAGGTAAGTCGCTGTCGGAGGGAAAGCGCACGATATCGCCTGCTCGGGCAATGGCTTCTAATCTTGGGTGTTGCTCAATAGAGAAACGGCGTCCAAGGACCTCTTTCGCCAATCCATTGATCGCTAAAGGTTTAAAGTGCTGGTCTTCATACAAAAGAAGGGCTGAAGAGTCACACTTCAATACATCTCGAATCGCCGTTAATAACGTATCGAAGCGAGCCTGTTGAGTGAGCGCCGAGTTAAGGTCTTGCGTGATGTGTAGCCATTGCGCGATTAAAGAAGTCATAGCCAATACCGATTGTGTCAATATGACTATTGTAGTGTCTTAATGACAATTTTCAACTGTGTCCAAATGACACTTATCAAAGTTGGATTTTAATTAAGATATTGAAATATATAGTAATAAAAAGTTGGCATGCCCAGTGCAATACAAGAAGAAATTATTTTTGTTTATCCCGTCATTCAAGGTAGTAATTATGACAATTCACGTAAAAAACAACATCCACTGGGTAGGTCAACGCGATTGGGAAGTTCAAGACTTCCACGGTACAGAATACAAAATGACAAAAGGTACCAGCTACAACAGTTATCTAATTCGTGAAGAGAAAACCGTATTGATTGATACGGTCGATCATCGATTCAGTCAACAATTCATCCAAAATTTAGAGATGGAAATCGACCTTAAGTCTATCGACTTTATCGTGGTAAACCATGCAGAAGAAGATCACTCAGGTGCATTGTCGGCATTGATGGAGAAGATTCCGAACACGCCAATTTACTGTACAGAAGCGGCGATTGATTCGATTGTGGGTCATCACCACCATCCTGAGTGGAACTTCAAAACCGTAAAAACAGGCGACAGCATTGATATTGGCAACGGTAAGCAATTGGTGTTCGTGGAAGCGCCGATGCTGCATTGGCCAGACAGCATGATGACTTACCTAACTGGCGATGCAGTGTTATTCAGTAACGACGCATTTGGTCAGCACTACTGCGATGAACGTTTGTTCAATGATGAAGTGGATCAAAATGAGTTGATGGAACAGTGTTTGCGTTACTACTCAAACATCCTAACGCCATTCAGCAGCTTGGTAACCGCTAAAATCAAAGAAGTGCTGAGCTTTAATTTGCCTGTTGACATGATCGCAACGTCACACGGTATTGTATGGCGCGATAATCCGGTTCAAATCATCGAGCAATACTTAGCGTGGGCAGACAATTATCAAGAAGATCGCATTACGATTTTCTACGATTCTATGTCAAACAACACCCGAATGATGGCCGATGCAATCGCGCAAGGCATTCACGATGTCGACCCTAGTGTGGCGGTCAAAGTCTTTAATGTCTCTAAGCATGATAAGAATGAAATTCTCGCCAATGTATTCCGCTCAAAAGGCATCTTGGTTGGTTCGTCTACCATGAATAACGTCATGATGCCGAAGATCGCTGGCATGCTAGAAGAAATTACCGGTCTGCGCTTTAAAGCGAAAAAGGCCGCTGCATTCGGTAGCTACGGGTGGAATGGTGGCGCGGTGGATCGTATCCATGCTCGATTGACTGACGCAGGTTTTGAAACCGCAGTGAGCTTGAAAACCAAATGGCGACCAGATGGTAAAGCGATGCGTGAATGTCGCGAACATGGTCAGAACATCGCAAAATTGTGGGCAAAGCATGACCTGACAAGTCCTGTTATTTCTCCTGCGATTACTGCATCTGTACCACAAGTTCAATCACAACCCGTTGCGCCAGTGACAACACAAGCGGTAGTAGATGCTGCTCCTAGCAACCCTAGTACTGAGGCGCATCCCGCAGATTGTCAATGCATGGTTTGTACGGTTTGTAATTGGGTATACGACCCAGCTAAAGGCGAGCCTAACCAAGGTGTTGAACCGGGTACAGCTTGGTCGGAAGTGCCAGATTACTTCTTGTGCCCAGAATGCCATTTAGGTAAAGACGTTTTCGTTGAATACAACGGTTAGGAGGGAATATGCAAGCACCTATTGTGATTATTGGTAGCGGCTTTGCGGCTTACCAATTGGTGAAAACAGTGCGTCGAATGGACGCACATATTCCGCTGCAAGTGTTTACTGCTGATGACGGCGCGGAATACAACAAGCCTGATTTGAGTCATGTATTCAGCAACAAGCAAACCGCCCAAGACTTAGTGGTTAAAAGTGGTGAGGCGTTCGCACAGGAACACAACATCGAACTGTTCGCCCATACCATGATTGAGCATGTCGACGTGCAAGCCCAGCAAGTGGTAGCCAACGGCCAAACCTATTCTTACTCCAAACTGGTGTTTGCGACAGGCGCGAAAGCCTTTGTGCCGCCAATATCTGGCGATGCAGCACCTGAGGTGATAACGCTGAACTCGCTACAAGAATATCAATTAGCGGAAGAGCAAATTAGCCGGGCGGAACGAATTCTAGTAATGGGTGGTGGTTTGATCGGCGTCGAGATCGCCATGGATCTCGCAACCAGTGGTAAAGCCGTTACGGTGGTTGAGCCAAATCCCCGTTTGCTCGCTAACTTGATTCCTGAATTTGTTGCATTGCCGCTGGAGAATCAACTTAAGCAGCAAGGTATTCAACTTGCCTTAGAGACTGGAGTTGTCGCGATCAATCACTCGGATGATTCGCTGGTGGCAAGCTTGAGCAAAGGTAAAGCAATCGAAGCCGATGTAGTGATTTCAGCTGCGGGTTTACGTGCTAACACTTGGTTAGCGAAGGCTTGTGGGTTGAGTGTCAATAAAGGCATCGAGGTGGACGCTCGATTACAGACATCAGCAGCCAATGTGTTCGCATTAGGCGATTGTGCTGAGATCCAAGGTCGAATGATGCCGTACCTCCAACCGATCGTGCTAAGTGCCAATGCTTTGGGCAAACAACTACTGGGGCAAGAAGCAGAGTTGAAACTACCGCCTATGATGGTAAAGGTCAAAACGCCGAGCTACCCAATTCAATTGGCAGGCGATTTTAGTTCGGTGACGAACTGGAGCGTGCAGATTTCTCAAACTGGCATTGCCGCGAAAGCAGAAGATGAAAATAGCCGACTCATGGGCTTCGTCGTGACGGGAGAACAAGTTACGCAAGCATTTCCATTGCTTCGAGAGTTGTCTCAAGCCGGTCAGGCTTAACCGATTTAAACGAAAAGAATTGTAATTAGAGAGGATATCATTATGTCGCATCTACGAATTCCTAAAGACTGGACTGTTCAACGTTCAACGCCTTTCTTCACTAAAGACAATGTGCCACCAGCGCTACTGACTCATCACAATACCGCTGAGGGAGTGTTTGGACAGCTTTGCGTCATGGAAGGGCAAGTGACTTACTACGGCTTTGCTGATGAAAATGCCACAGAAGCAGAAGTAGTGGTGGTGATTAATGCAGGCCAGTTTGCTACAAGTCCACCGCAGTACTGGCACCGCATTGAGATGAGCGATGATGCTCAGTTCAACATCAATTTCTGGTCGAACAAGGACAAGAGTGGGCAAGCGATGTTCCATGCTAAGCAGTAGTGAACCTATGTAAGTGCTTTGACTGTTACGCTAATCGTCAAGTAAAGGGGTGTAGAAGGCGCAATAAACGGACTGCAATGCAGGATCATCGAGACCGAGGAAAGAGAAATCACGAGTAATGATTTCAATTCTTTAGTAGCATGTTACGAAATATTTCAGTCAGGTGAACTAAGGGAAGCGTGCAATGGAAAAACAACGAGTAGCATTTATTGGTCTGGGTGTGATGGGATACCCAATGGCTGGTTACCTAAGTAAAGCGGGCTTTGAAACCAAAGTATACAACCGCACAAAAGCGAAAGCCGACAAATGGGCTGAAGAATACCAAGGCGTAGCTTGTGAAACACCACGTGAAGCGGCGGAAGGCTGTGACATCGTTTTTACCTGTGTGGGTAATGATGATGACGTTCGTAGCGTTGTTTACGGTGAAGAGGGCATTCTGGTCGGCTTGAAAGCGGACGCAGTGCTAGTCGATCACACGACCACTTCTGCAGACCTAGCGGTTGAGCTGGCTGAAGCGTGTGTTAAGTACGGTAATCACTTTATTGATGCGCCAGTTTCTGGTGGTCAAGCGGGCGCAGAAAATGGTGTTCTAACCATCATGTGTGGTGGTGAACAAAGCATTTTTGACCGTGTGTCTCCGGCGATGGATGTGTACGCGAAGCAGATGACGCTACTGGGTGAAAACGGTCAGGGTCAACGCTGTAAGATGGTAAACCAAATCTGTATTGGAGGCGTTTTACAAGGTCTGAGTGAAGCTTTGTTGCTAGCACAAAAATCAGGCTTGGACATTGCTCAAGTTGTAGAAACACTTAAGCATGGCGCTGCAGGTTCTTGGCAGATGGAAAACCGCGCAAATACGATGGCTGAAGACAAGTTCGATTTTGGCTTCGCTATTGATTGGATGCGCAAAGACTTAGGTTTCTGTCTGCAAGAAGCTGAGCGAGTGGGTCTAGAACTTCCACTGACTAAGAAAGTGGATGAGCAATACGCAGACCTTCAACGTGATGGTTTAGGTCGCATGGATACATCAGTACTGATCAAAGCGGTAGCTAAAAATCAGTAGTTGATGAATCAGTAATAGATAAACAGTTCTTTGGTATCAAAGAGCTTAAAGAAATCTAAGTTAATCATAATGAATCACCTTGAGCATGTTTTGTGACTTGTGATTAAGGATTAGTGATTTGAAATCAGGAGGTGCTGTAGAGCACCTCCTTTTTTTCGTCTTTAAATCACACAGTGTAATGATTGCAGCGTTCGCTTACTTGTTTAAGCCTAGTGCAATTTCAAGACCTTTGCCGTACGCTTCGTCCGCTTGGTATGCGTGTTGAACGTGGCGCTGTTGGATGAACTCTGGCACACCGTCCATTGCGCGAGCTGTGTTATCGAACAGAGTTTGACGTTGCTCTTCGCTCATCAGACGGAATAGGTCACCCGCTTGGCTGAAGTAGTCTTCGTCTACACGATGATCGTAGTGATCAGCGTTGCCATTGATGCGTAGAGGTGGCTCAGAGTAATCTGGTTGCTCTGCCCATTCTTGTTTGTAGTTTGGCTCGTAACCCAGTGTTGAACCAAAGTTGCCATCAACGCGCATTGCGCCATCGCGGTGGTAGCTGTGAACAGCGCAACGAGGTGCGTTCACTGGGATTTGATGATGGTTCACACCTAGACGGTAACGCTGAGCATCGCCGTAAGCGAACAGACGACCTTGTAGCATTTTATCTGGAGAGAAGCCGATACCAGGTACGACTGCAGCTGGGTTGAACGCTGATTGCTCAACTTCTGCGTAGAAGTTTTCTGGGTTACGGTTCAGTTCGAACTCACCAACTGGGATCAGTGGGTAATCTTTTTGAGACCATACACGTGTTAGGTCGAATGGGTTGAAGTTGACTTCATCCGCTTCTAGCTCAGGCATGATCTGTACGTACATCTTCCATTTAGGGAAGTCTTGGCGCTCAATCGCTTCGTAAAGGTCACGGTGATGGCTTTCGCGGTCTTTACCTACGATCGCTTCTGCTTCTTGGTCAGTCAGGTTCTTGATGCCTTGCTGAGTTTTGAAGTGGAATTTCACCCAGTAACGCTCGTTTTCTGCGTTGATGAAGCTGAATGTGTGGCTACCAAACCCATGCATATGACGGTAAGAAGCTGGGATACCACGGTCACTCATTACGATAGTCACTTGGTGGAATGCTTCTGGTAGTGATGTCCAGAAATCCCAGTTGTTGGTAGAGCTACGCATGTTAGTGCGAGGGTCGCGTTTTACTGCGTGGTTTAGGTCTGGGAATTTTAGTGGGTCACGTAGGAAGAATACTGGTGTGTTGTTACCAACCAAGTCCCAGTTACCTTCTTCAGTATAGAATTTTAGTGCGAAACCACGGATGTCACGTTCTGCGTCTGCTGCACCGCGCTCACCAGCTACAGTAGTGAAGCGAGCGAATAGTTCTGTTTTTTTGCCGATGTCAGAGAAGATCTTAGCGCGAGTGTATTTTGTGATGTCGTGCGTTACTGTGAACGTACCGTAAGCACCAGAACCTTTTGCGTGCATACGACGCTCAGGGATCACTTCGCGGTCAAAGTGTGCCAATTTTTCAAGGAACCAAACGTCTTGTAATAGTTGAGGGCCACGAGGACCTGCAGTCATAACGTTTTGGTTATGTGCGACAGGGCAGCCTGCTGCTGTAGTCAATTTCTTGTTTGTCATTTTTCTTCCCCCTCCAGGGTTCAATACCTTAGAAACTGTAGAGGAGGTTATTACGGAAAAGCTGGGGGAGAAAACTGATATTGCTTATCAATTCAATAGATGGTGACTATGGTCGAAACTATATTAGAATCAGAAATTTACTACATTAGCTTGATTGACATAACAATCGGCGTTCTCGAAAGCGATTGACTGGGGGGAGCGCTATCCAGTTAGCGTGTCTGCGATGCTAGTAATATCGCCCCTTAAATGAAGTTTTACGTGTCATCAAAGGGGCGAAAGGGGGGAAGTAATTAAGAGTACTTCACTTCAAGTTGTTCAGCTTTTGCAAATGCTGGGTGTGTCGCGAGCTGTTTCCCATAACGTTCAATATTAGGGAAGTGATTAACTAAACCAAACTTTTGAACCAATTCGACAATGAAAGACATCATGATGTCAGCGCCAGTCAGACGCTCTTCTACTAGGTAAGTTTTGCCTTCTAAGGATTGCTCGAAGTAGCCTAGTACATTCATTGCTTCCTTGTCGGCATAGCCTGATAAAAACTGAGTTTCATTTGGCTCTTTGCTTACGAAGATTTTTAGCAGCATAGGTAAAATTGCAGAGCTTTCTGCAAAGTGCATCCATTGCAAATATTCTGTGTGTGCTTTTGTACCACGCTCAGGAGCAAAGGCTCCGTCACTGTATTTCTCAATCAAATATTCGGTCATTGCACCTGACTCAATGATAATCTCGCCGTTATCTTCAAGAACAGGTGACTTTCCTAATGGGTGAACACTTTTTAGTTCTGGCGGTGCCATGAAGGTCACGGAATCACGGACATAGGGTACAATCTCGTAATTTACATCTAGCTCTTCAAGTAACCAAATGATGCGCTTTGAACGAGACTGATTGAGGTGGTGAAGTTTAATCATTTACATATCCCTTTTTATAATGGGTCGTTAATCTGTACTACAAGCTTGCCGAAATTCTTACCTTCCAACAGACCGATGAATGCTTCTGGCGCATTATCCAGTCCTTGTACTAGATGTTCGCGGTATTGGATCTTTCCTTCTGCCAACCATTGATTAATATCTTGCGCAAATTCACCGTAACGATGTCCGTAATCATCAAAAATGATGAAGCCTTGCACCTTGATTCGTTTGGTCAGGAGCTTACCCATTAGTAATGGAAGATGGTCGGTACCTTCAGGCAGCTCTGTCGCGTTGTACTGAGAAATCAAACCACAAAGTGGGATACGCGCATTTGTATTCAGAAGTGGCATTACAGCCTCGAATACTTTGCCACCTACGTTTTCGAAGTAAACATCGATACCTTTGTCACAGGCATTTTTCAGTTGTTCTGCAAAGTCTTCAGCTCTGTGATCAATACACTCATCGAAACCAAGCACCTCTTTAGCGTAACGGCATTTTTCTTCTCCGCCTGCTATACCAACAACTCGGCAACCTTTGATTTTACCAATTTGACCAACTGTTGCGCCTACAGGCCCCGTAGCAGCTGCTACCACGATGGTTTCCCCTGGTTTTGGCTGACCAATGTCGAGTAAACCCATGTACGCGGTAAATCCTGGCATACCTGCAACGCCCAACGCGTAAGAAGGGTTTTGCGGTTCTTTACCAAGTTTAATGACCATCTCACCAGTTGAGATAGCGTAGTCTTGCCAGCCAACAGTGTAGGCAAGAACCCATTCACCCGCTTCGTAATCTGGGTGGTTTGATGTTTCTACCTGACAAACTGTACCACCGACCATTACGTCATCAATTGCAACAGGGTCAGCGTATGATTCGGCATCACTCATGCGACCACGCATGTATGGATCTAGAGATAAATAAACCGTTCTCAATAGCATTTCACCCTCTCTCGGAGTCGGTTTCGTTACCTCTTCTAAACGAAAGTTTTCTTGTGTCGGTGCACCATGGGGACGTGACGCGAGTACGATTCTGCGATTTGTTGCGTTAGTCATATCTATCTCACTTGTTGATTAGACCGGTCGTCTAGTATTTATTTCAAAATATCCCGCTTATTTAAAGCGGGAAGGTTTACTGTGTTAACACTGACGCTTTTTCTGACAGTGAAACGTGTGTAGGGTGTTCATTCTGCTTCCACGCCGCCTGTTATGGACAAGTGCGCGTATTCTGCAGTAAGTGTTGAGTATAGGTCAGACTTTGCGTCAATGCTGCCTGATCTTGATAAAGTTTGTTCAGCAAGCTAGCGCCATTCCAAAGGTAGTATATCTGCCTTGCTAATAACGCACTGTCACCATTGGGGATTGAGCCATCTTGAATGCCGATGTCTATGCAATCCGCTATCGCTTGAATGGTTTTGTCTGCTCCTTGGCGTAATGCCAAGCGCATTGACTCAGAGAGATCGGAGACTTCTGCACTTAACTTGACCAATAAACATTTGTTCGCATTACACACGTCGTCTTCTACTTTGACCATTTCTTCGAAATAGCTCATTAGGCGTTGGTAGCCACTCAATTCAGTATTGGTAAAGCGTGCGTTTAAACGCTCAAAATACTTAGTAAAGTAGTCTTGAATCATCGCTTCACCAAATTGTTCTTTGGACTTGAAGTAATGATAAAACGAGCCTTTTGGCACTGCGGCCTTTTTTAATAGCTCTGAAAGACCAACACTCGTGAACCCTCGGTTTACGATCAACTCGTATCCGACGTCGAGAATATGTTGGCGTGTGTCATTCGTCTTTGCGTTCATGGAGTGTACTATAGAATGAATTAGACCAGTCGTCTAGTATTTGTTGTGGGTTATTTAATCAGCTCATACTCAATAACAAAGAGCGTGTCGGTATTTGGGTAGATTTCTCGAATTAACTGCTTGAGTTTTGGTAGTTCGATGGCTTCTTGTTCTGCATGAAACTCATTAATATCTTCAAAGTGAAGTGGTTCTACAGAGCGTATCTTGATATCGCAGACTTTACGATCCGTTTCTAAGGTAAAAACTTCGACTTCTGTATTGGGAACGTAATGGCTTTCTGATTCATCTCGAATCGTTATCGTCTTTTTGCCTGACGTGATCAACGGGGTTAAGAATTCAAAAAAAGTTATCTTGGTTGGATGAGATGGCATGATGTACTCGTTAGTCTGGTTGTTTGGCGTAATTATATACCCAAATACCCCAGATATTCCTGTTTTACTAGAACGATCGAGCGCGGATGAAGCGAATTAACTTGGCACTAAAGTAACCTGAGATAACGCCTATCCAGTTGGTGCTGAGATCATCAAAACTAAATGATCGATTTGGAATAAAAAGTTGGCTTATTTCTTCCATTGAAACGATAGCTAACAGCAGTAGCAAAAGACGAATCCCAAAAACGTCGGTTTTATTCGGGCTCACCAGAGAAGGGAACGTGAAAACCGATAAAAAGCCGATCAATAAACTGAAAGTAAAGTGAAGCGTACTTGAGCCGCCTAAGTAGGTTTCCATTTGCAGGTAAGCAGTATGGTGTAGGTCAGAGCTTTTCCACAAAGAGAGTGAAGCGGTTAGCGTCAGGACTAAAACAAAACTCGTGCGTGCCAGTATTAAAGCCATAATTAACCTATTGGAAAGAAGCCTAAGTAACGTTTTACAAAATACAGTGCTGCTAAATTCTGGATAGCCATGCCAATTGCCATTGCCCACGCTGCACCAATCACCCCAAACATTTGGCAAAGCGTAACAAGTAGGCAGATAGACACCATACCTGAGGAAATTGTAATGTATTTCATGGTTCTCTCATGACCGCTCATTAATAATAAAAAACCTACTGAACCAGTCGCAACATTGACTAACTGCCCCAGAGAAAGGACGACTAATAGTGGTGCCGCGGCGAGAAACTCCCCACCAAAAAGTTGCATTACAAACTCGGGGAAGAGGGTGCAAATAATTACGGGTACAATCGCTAAACCAACATTGGCTCGGCACGCCAAGCGGCTCAGATTCTGCAGTTTGCGCATTTGGCGCTCTTTGTAGAGAGAGGCAAACATCGGGGCGACCACAAAGTTAATGGTAATCAGCACGAAGCCAATCAGTAGTGATGTGCGTTGGGCTGCGGCTAACAAACCGAGTTCCGCTGTTGAGATAAAAAAGCCCGCAATAACAAGGCTTCCCCACTGAAGAACATTCGTGAAGATACTGCCAACCCAGACTTGCTTGGCAGAAGCGACCATTTTTTTGTTTGGTACGAAAGCCGATGTTTGATATTGATCTGAGCCAAGCCAATTGGCACTAGATATGACCGCGACACCTATGCTCGCTAAAAGCAGTGCGGTCATTAGATTGTTGATATTTTGCTGACCGATATAGTCTAGGGCAAAGACAAAAATGACCATCAACATGCTTACCCCAAGCTGCAACGCAAACAGAGATGATACAACTTTTCTACATGCTTGAAGCACCCGACTGTTGGTTTGCGCAAGCACCAAGAAAGGTATGCAAAGCAAGCATAAAATAATCGCATACATTGGTGATTGAGTCTGGTTTAGCTGCTCTGGAAACAGATTAAACCCTGCCAACAAAACGCCTATGGCGAGCAAGCAAAATGCCATACTTCGATAAAGTGCGGTTTTATAGTTTTGGCTTTGTTCAAGCTTCTCTTTGTTATTAAAAGCGATCGCATTGTAACGAACTAACGAGACATCAAAACCTAGCTGAGAAACGATGGCGAGTAGCGAGACTAGGTTGAATAAAAAGAAGAATTGACCGGCCGTCGAAGCGTCACTGGTCTTCGATACAATCAGAGTCAGTAAAAAAGCAAATAGCGCACTCAACACACGCGTGATTGCGGTTTTTAATCCAGTAGATAACAAGCTTTTTTTACCGCTGGGCATCAACAGTAATTTTTGTTGAACAGTGTGAAACATAGGGGCATTTAACCGTAAAGTTTATTGAGTGCGAGGCGCTGTTTTTCTTCACTGAAGGCATCGTTTAATTCTGCTGTATATTGGCGAAAATCGATCTCTTCATAATGATTGACACAATGCGCGATCTGCTTGGCCATTTCTTCAGGTGTGAGCGCTAAAAACGGGTAGTTGAGATCTTTGGTTGCGCCGATGGTCCGAATAACCATAGGAAGATGTAACTTGGATGCTTCTAGAATGGTTAACGGCATCCCTTCCCATGCTGCAGTATGTAGATAAAGGTCTGAACCCTTGAGCTTTTCAACTACCTCATCGCGAGGCAGCATGCCCGTTACATCCACATTTTCAGTGCGTAATTTCTGTTCGAGTACGTGGTCACCGCCACCTATCCATGTGATCTCTATCGGGCGGTTAAGCGCATACCGATTAAGGAACTGCAATGTGCTGATAAGAAACTGAGGATCTTTTTGAGGCGCGACACGACCAAGTACAACGAGCTTCAGCGCTTCTTGCTTGTTTCGCTCTATACGATCTTCACTTTGATAAGACACGTAGTTGTTGAGCAGTTCGGCACGTTTCGCACCAATGCTAATGGCTAGGTCACACTCTCGTTGGCTACAGCCTGCAACCACATCAATTTTGCTCAGTTTTACTTTCTCTAGTGCTTTATAGATCTGGCGTGCAAGCTCTGAGATATCTTCACGTTCGAAGGCATAACAGTGCGGTGTGTAAACCAAGCGTGCCTTGCCAAGCTTTAGAAATCGGCCGAGAAATCCTGCTTTACTCGAGTGCAAATGCACGACGTCGGGACCAAGTGATGCAATCATGTGGTTTGCATCGCGAATAAATTGAAGCAAGCCGCCTTCTACCCACTTTGTCTGTACGAAAATGTGGTGGTTGTTCTCATTGGTCAAGTCGTTTTCTCGGGCTCTGGCTAGCAAGAAATGCTGATAAGGCTCGTCTCTGGATGAGTGAACATAACTATAGAGGGCGGTTTGAACGCCACCTCCAAATGCTTCTGTAACATGGAGCACTTTCTTCATGATGATTTTGTCCCTGGTGTTTGCATCCATTTGTGTTTAAAAGCATCACGCTCTTGCTCTGAATAAACGTGGCGATACAAGGGAAGATCGTACATATAGAACAGTTTTGAGAAGTCGTAGTGATTCTTAAAGTGTTGGTGGATATTGGAGTACCACTTGTTTTTCGCTTCGTTGCTGTTTTTCAGCACGAAGTCTTGCAACTCAAGAAACTCACCGATTTCTTTATCAAGAGAACTGAGCTGTTCGCATTTGATTAGCATGACGTTGGCCTGATCGTTCTGGAATGTGAAGAAAGGTTGAGTGTTGTCCAGCTCTTGGCGCATCACATCGATATTGAAATTACGCTTTAACTCGTTGTCGAACCAGTCCGCAAAATAGTTGAGATTGATATAGTTATCAAAGCAATGCTCGAGGTGCTGATACGTGACTTCCATATCTCGGTGAATTGCATCGTTCTTTTTGCCTTCGATAAATTGCAAATGGAGATCTTGAAAGAAGCGAGAAAAGACAGTTGCGATTGGATCGCGGACCAGCGTAACGATTTTAATCTGTTCTCGTTTTTGTAAGATACGTTTTCGCTGCTTGAGCACTAAGCGATAGAGTGCGCGGTTTCGGAAGTCGAAGAATTTACTCACGTCTTTTTTATTATGATACATGTGAAATTCTTCGTGATCATCAAAGGTGTGGATGTGATAGCTCGGGATATTTTTCTCCCCTAGCGTGTGCTCAATTGATGAGGAGCCAACTTTGCCCATTTGGTAAACTAAAACAAAATTATCAGCTTGGAGTTCTCGGTTCTTTTCAAATTGTCGAGAGATTGAATACTTCATCTATCCTATCCTTGATTATTCATATTCGTGGTGATGGCTTACCGGAAAAGTATGAGCAATGGCCCGTGAGTCGTTGCTCATGCTGATCATGACGGGTAACAAGAGTATTAAAATTATGGTGGTGTTTACCGCAACGAAAAACACCATGATGAGGGCGTATATCGCAAGTAATAGGCTTTTTCTGTTTTCATTAAGGCTGCGGAAGCAAAAGCGAATAAAAAGAAAATAACCACCAAACAGCAGACCGATACCAAGCAATCCGTATTCAATTGCGGTATCTAACACAAAGTTGTGGGTGTAGATCGCCAGCTCATCATAGTTAAAGTAACTGATCATAAAGTTGGGTAACATTTTCGCGCCGACACCTAACACCGGGTGTTGAAGTAAAATATCTAGCCCATTGGCAAGTAAAAGTTTTCTATGAAGATTCGATACCCAGCGCGCTTCACTTTGGTTGGCAAATAAGACGTCTTCTTGGGTTATTTCCAATGTGTCTGCTAGCGTTTCAAACCCAACGTAGAGTGTGGTTGTGACGGCAGTAAACACAATGAAGCTCAAGGCTAATAAAATTGTCCACGTGTACGTTTCGCTGAGCGATTTTCTCATTAAGTTTTTTACGAGCAGTTGGTCAAAGAAGAAAAGCAGACAAAAACCAAGTAGCGCTTTTCTTTCTTGTGACAACACCAGTAATACTAAAGCTACGAGCATCAAAAGGTGGAAAGCGCGAATTTTATCTCGATAAAGGTACAGTAGCGAGCACAGTACACCGAACCCGTATTTACTTACCCCGAGTAACTTAAACCCGCTTTGATAGCCCTGAGCAAAGTGCCATAAGGCAACGAGCGTACAGATGAAAAACAACAAATACGTGAAATAAACCATTACCCGTTCGTCATCAAACACGCCATAGGCGTACATTAGGCTCAGTAGGCACAAAATCGCTAACCATTGCACAGTTTCTATAACTAGCGGCATTAAAGGGACGCGATTTAGCAGACCATTTATGAACACATACCCAGTGAACAATATGAGGAACCCCATACAGGGATGCATGAGTTTTTCAGCTTTTCCTTCCAATACCACTAATGCAGTAAAACCAATGGACAAAAGGCTTGCGATGTCAGACGGGGCTAGCGCTATTCCTCCAGCACGAAACTTCATAGGAATAAAGAACAATGCTAATAGGCATGCTGCAAGCAATGAGGCGCGATGGCTCGATGGCGCGGAATTATTTGTTGGCGCAAAGCTGCTGGTAGATTCCATAGTAACCTTCACGAAATTTATCGATGGTGTAGAGAGAGGCCCTATTGACTGAGTATTGACTTGCAGCGTCATACCGCTCAACACTTTCACACAGCTGGAGCACTTTTTGGCTCAGTTCAGTGACGTTACCAACTTGAAATAAATATTCGGCACGTCCGGTGACGTCATCCAAACCAGGTACGTCCGACGATAGTACGGGTAAGCCTGCTGCCATCGCCTCAACCGCCGCCAAACCAAAGCCTTCGACGTGCGACGATTGCACGTAAATATCCATGTCGTTCAAAAAGGCTGGAACGTCAGAAACTACGCCATGAAAGTGAACACGTTGCGCGACGTTGATTTTTGTTGCCAATGCTTGCAGTGACGATTTTTTTTCTCCATCTCCCGCAAGGTGGAGTTCGTATCGTCTTGGTAAATGGATAAGTGCTTGGATAAGCGTTTCATGATCTTTATGTTGGTGAAGTCGGCCCACCATTCCAATCTTGATAACTGGTTTGTCGATTAGGTGGCTGGCGCATCTTGGCGTCATAGAAAACCGTTTTAAATCAACGCCATTGTGCACCACGTGATATTTGTGTTGGTAACGAGGCATGAACTTCACCAGTTCATCTTGTACTTTTTCACTAATACTGACCGTCAAGTCGTGGCCCCAATACAAGACGTATTCCATGAACTTAAACAGCGGATAGTCACGTCGACGGTTATAAGAACAGTGCTCAGTTTGGATTCGTTTTTTACCTACCGCCAATAGCGCTAGGTAAATGGAAGGGTAGAGGTGCCCGTGAACGACATCCGGCCAACGCAGCAAAGAGAATTTCTCACTCAATGACAAAGTGCGCCAGTTAAAACACTCTATCCCTTGGGCGGATAGCATTGGTAAGTAATCATTTTCATCACACAAGACCAAAATTTTGATTTCGTATTCAGGCTTATGTTCTAAAACAAGGTCGACTAAGAACTTCTGAGCACCGCCGTTCTGAGAAAGATCATTAATAATATGTAGAATCTTGGTTTTCATGATTAATTGGTCAGATATTGCTGTTTAAGGTCGGTGATTTCTGCATTTGAGAAAAAGTGCTTCGTCAATTTAGAATTCAGCATTTCTTCAACGTACTCGGGTGTAGGTTGAAATTGCGTTTTGAATTCTTTCATTAGTGGCGAGTACCATTTGTTGTCTGATTGATTTTCATAAACAACATCCACGGGGTAACCTAAAAAGTCTTCAACTGCGGAGTTAGCCTTCGTTAGCTTGTCACTTCGAATGACCAACAGTGAGAAGTTATTGTTATGGTATGTTTGATAGCCTACTTCGTGATTAAAAGACTCGTTAAACACATCAATCCCTGTTAGTTGTTTGATCTCGTTGTCAAACCACTGCAGCGCATATTGATGATTCATGTGCTTATCAAATGCTTCTTGGAGTAATTGCGGTCGTTCGGTACGTATTGCGCTGTCATCCTTTAGATATTTGTCCGCCATCCAAAAAGGAAGTGCTTGAAAGAACATTGAGACATTTCGTCCGATCGGTTCACGCACCAGCGAGATAATTCGAACTTTTTTCTTGCGCTTTAACATATGGCTCATCGTTATACGCTTTAGTCGTCGCTTTAACGCATTGATCTGAGGCTTATGCAATTGCGCTCTAACGGGGGATATTTGTTTTTGCGCATCGACGGTCATAAGGTCGTGCAAGTGAATCGAGTTAGGAATGGAATGCTCTAATGCACTCGAACCTACTTTGCCCATTTGATAGATCAATACCGGCTGTTCTTGGCTTTTCAACGTTTGGTACCAAGATAGGTTTACGTTAGTAGGCGTATTTCTGGACATAAAGCGTCTCTCCTTCCTTGGCCTTGGCTTGTGTGATTAAGACGCCAAGAGATGGAACTGAGTGTTGTATTTGTTTAGATAACGCAAGGTTAACCAGTGATGATTTTGTTGATTCTGAGCGAATGACGGTGATCAGACCATTGGCATACTGACCAAGAATAAGTGCGTCACTCACTGACAGTAGGGGTGGTGTATCGATAATGATCCGGTCATACTTATTTTGAAAATGTTCGAGCAACTTTTTAAAGCGATCAGAAGCCAGTAATTCCTGTGGGTTTGGCGGAATTAGGCCGGCCGGTAATACATCTAAGTTGGCTTCTTTTATATGTGTAACACAATCTTTGATTGGCGTATCCATAGTCAGGATATGCGTTAAGCCAGGGCTTGATTCAGCAATACCGAATCGCTTTGCTATGGAAGGTCGACGTAAATCGCAGTCGATGATCAACACCTTTTCCATTTTTGAAAACGACACCGCCATATTGATACTGGTCGATGTTTTTCCTTCTTCTGGAATAGCAGAGGTAAAGGGCAATATCTTTTGCTTCGTGTTGGTTAATCTGAGCAGAAGCGAGGTTCTGACGGAGCGGCAAGCTTCACTAAATAGCTTTTCTTCATCATCTAGATACGCGGTATAACTGACGCCGTTTTTACGCAAATTGCGTTTTTTGACCATAGGAATCACACCTAAACACGTAACACCAAGTTTTTCCTGCACATCGGCTGTGCTTCGGATAACTTCTCGCATCGTTTCTAAGATGATGACTAGAGCGCAAGCAATGGCAAAGCCAAAAAAGGTGGCAATCAGTACCAGTTTGATTCGTTGTGGTGCCACCGGGAATAGAGGAATGATGGCTTTATCAGTAAAGCGAGCCGTGACATTCTTGTAGTCGCTGGTGGCGTTGGTCTCTTTCTCACGATTTAAGAACGCTTCATAGAGTGCCTTATTCGATTCAACCTCGCGTTTTAACTGTTCGTAACGCGCTTTTTGTGACCCTAACGATTGGAAGTCTGACTTTTTGTTATCGAGTTCTGCTCGAAGCATGTCCTCTTGCGCTTTTGCAGCAAGAAGGTCTTGTTGCTTACTGAAAGAAATGTCACGGATGAGTTGCTGGGTTCTTGATTGAATTTCAGCAAGCTGTGCTTTCGCCTGAATCATTCGATCATGTTTAGGTCCGTAGCGCTGTGCCAGTTCAGAGAGATTTTTGGCTGCCTGTGCTTCCGACAATTTTAGATCGCGGATTTGCGCTTGATTAGCGAATTCATCAATTGACAACAAGCTGTCTAAACTTTGCGAAGATTTACGTCGTAACAGTTGGATTAACGTCTGCGCTTCAATACGCTTATTAACAGCGATATTCAGCTTGCGAGTGAGTTCTTCTAGCTCATTTGCGTAAATTTCATCAATACCGTTTATATCGATCAACCCTTCTTTTAACAAGAATTCTTGCAGCGCTTGCTCCGAGTTACGTAATCGCTCCTCCAATTTTTGAGAGTTATTTGTCAACCAAGTAGCCGCATTTTGTGTAACGACCAATTTGGCTTCAAAATTTGCGTCAATATAGGCTTGGCCGACCGCGTTGGCGATTGTCGTCGCAAGCTTAGGATCGGTAGAACGAAAGCGAATTCTGACTAATTGGGTGTTACGTACTGGCTCAATATCGAGTTTACTTCTGAAAGCTTGAAGTGCCTGATAATAGGACTCTGAAAACTGGGCGGTTTCTTTTGGGCTTGGTGCCACATTCAGTAGGTCTTGAACAAAAGGAATCGACTTTATTTGGTCGATTTTTTTATTTAACCCCCCTGAGCTTGTGAATTCAGGTAATTGGGTGAGGTTCAGCTCTCTAATGACCTTATCTGCAATATGATTCGATTTTAAAATGGCGATTTGCGTTTGAAAGTACTCTTTTTTTGTCGTGTCGACGCCATATACTTCTTCGATTGAAAGGGCGCTTTTTTGCTCCTCTTGGATGAGTAGCGTAGCTGTAGCTTGGTATATCGATGCTTTGGAGTAGATATACCAAGTACAAGTTAATGAGAACAGAAGCGTGAATGCTGCGATGCTTAGCCAATTCTTTTTAATCGCTTTGAAGTGATGGCCAAAACGAATCAGTTCTACTTTGTTCATCTGGAGATTATTTGGATGAGTCCCGTTCATTTGATTCCCTGTCACTTAAAAGAAGCTCTGGTCAATAAATACAATGTCACCAGGTTCAACGTTGCGGTGCATACTGACTCCTTCCATCGTTTGACCCGTTTTATGCTTGGTGAGGTTAATGCCTTTGCGTGAGGCTCTGTCGGTCAAGCCACCTGCTAGAGCGATGGCCTTCTCTATGGTTAACCCTGGACGGTACTCAAATCCACCAGGTTTCCTGACTTCGCCATTAACGTAAAACAGACGAAAGTTATTGATGGTGACCATCACTTTTGGATTGATGAGATAATCGCCTTTTAAGCCCGTTTCTATTTCGTACTTGAGTTGTTTTGGTGTTTTTTTGATTGCTTTGATTCGGCCAAGGTAGGGGTAATCAAAATAGCCATCTGACGTTATTAGAATATTTTTAATCGTAAGATCTTCTTCACCATAGACCTGCACGGAAATGGTATCGCCAGTATCGAGTAAGTAATCTTCCTCGTTTGAGTCAGCGTTGACCAAAGTGCTAAATAGCAACAACGCTACACTCATGAATTTGATGAATGCCTTCATTAATAATCCTTTTTACAGAGAAAACTGTGCGCTTAAAGTCCAAATGTTTTGTTCGAAGCTATAACCCGATCGGCTAGAGTTTTTATCTTGGTATTGCCAATCGGCTTGCAGCTGTATCCAACGTTTGATCTGATAATCGATACCAAAAGATAGAGTGTACCGATCGTCGTTTCTGGAGATTCCCGTGTAATCATCTTGTTGATAAACAGCACCTAAGCGAGTTGCAAGGTAACTATTCCAATCGTGCTTCAGGTTCAGTCGGTAACGAGTTTGTAGGTTGTAATCGCCATCTTGATCGGGGTTAACCGCCGCTTGAGTGGTTTTCACGCTGACTAGAGTTTGTTCTTGAGGCAACCATTCAAAGCCGATATCCCAACTAAAGCCTTTAAATGTCTCTCGTTGAGCGCTGTCAAAATCTTTGATTTGATAACCGATTCGAGCGATGCCTTTGGTTTTTCCTGTGACTTCCCATTCGGCACCGGTGTAATAGAAACTGGTGTTGTTATCTTTCGATGGCTGCGCAGAATTTCGGTGCTGATACTCGGTTACGATTTGGTTTGTTCCGACTAACCAATAGGTTCTTGGCGTCGCTCTTAAATAGAACTCCAAATGTGCATTGGGAGCTCGAAAATCGTTGTATTTAGTTTTAGCGTTTGGGCGACCAGGCAAGCCGTCACGATAGTTTTGATAGGTTTTATCACTATAGCCTAAACCGAATTCGAGTCTGCCTTTGGCACCGTTAGATCCAAAGACATAATTGGTTTTTACATCGTTACGGTTGAACTCTATTGGTGAGTCGATTGCGCTACCATTACCTTCGGTAATATCTTCTCCTCGAACTTCATGCTGGGCGCGAAAACGGTAATCAACCACTAAACGATGACGATGATTAAATTCGAAAAAGTTGGAAAACTGAAAAGTGTGGTCGTCGAAGTCGTTGCGATCGTCAGATGAAAAGCCCGCTTTTAACTTATATAAAATATCTGCGCGATAGCGATTCCGTTCTATACGTGCTAGTAAGCTTGGTTCTATACCCCAAATATTGACCGATTCTACATTGCCGGATTTTTCCGCTTTATTGATGTTGTCATCTCCCTCGTAGAAAGTTTTTACGAGGGGAATCAACTCTAAACCAGACTCGGTTTGGTAAGCCATCGGTTCTGCGAGCAAGTCAGTAGAAAACAGACTCAATGCTATTGCCATTGTCAGTTTCTTCATAATCTTAACCTTAGTAAGCGTTAGCACCAGTGAAGCCTTTGAAAACGGTCATAAAGATGATTTTGATGTCCATCCAAACCGACCAGTGGTGGATGTAATCCAAATCAAACTCGACTCTCTTTTCCATTTTTTCTAAGGTGTCGGTTTCGCCGCGATAACCATTAATCTGCGCCCAGCCAGTAATGCCTGGTTTTACTTTGTGACGTAGCATGTAGCGATCCACGATCTGACGGTATTCTTCATTGTGTGCCACGGCATGAGGGCGTGGGCCGACAATAGACATGGTCCCTTGCAGTACATTGATAAACTGAGGTAGTTCGTCCAAAGAAGTGCGACGCAGAAATCCGCCAAAAGGCGTAATACGAGGATCGTTCTTTGTCGCCTGTTTCACGTTGGAACCTTGATCCATGGTTGTCATTGAACGGAACTTCCAGACTTCAATCTTGCGTCCATCAAGACCGTAACGATGTTGTTTAAAGATGACAGGGCCTTTAGAAGTTGCCTTAATGCCAATCGCAATGACGAATAGAATAGGGGCGATTAAGACCAAAATAATGCTCGAAAACAAGATGTCTTCAAACCGTTTTACCCAAGAAGAAATTCCAGCAAAAGGTGTATCAAAGACACTTAGTGTTTGAACTTGGCCGATCTGCGCCCAACGAGAATGTAAAAGGTTATAAGTGAAGAAGTCGGGAATCAGATACGTATTTGCGGTGGTATCTGAGAATTGGTTAAGAAGTGACGCAATGCGCTCTTTTGCGTGCATTGGCATCGCGATATAGACGTAATCTACTTCCCCTTTTTTAGCTCGCTCAAGGGCGTGGTCAACAGCTCCTTTAATAGGATAATCAGAATTTGGCAATCTGTCGGAAGATCGTTCGTCGTAAAAGCCATCAAAAAGCACGCCGTGTTCTGTGTGGTTTTGAATTTCGTTAGCTAGGGTAATGCCGTGAGGAGTTTGGCCGATGATGATTGCAGTGCGAGTGTTGAATCCTTTTTTTCTCAAATAGGCCAATCCGGTACGGAATGTTACTCGCCATGCCAAAAGCAGAGCGGGCGTAATCGCAAACCACAGCGCTAAAATTGTGTTATCAAATAAGGTATGGACTTCAGAAAAATACAGCACAACAAAGATAAGTGCAGAAGTCACCGCCCAAGCAACACAGACAATAAACATCTGCTCTTTAAACGAACTGGTTCGCCAAGAGCGATACAGATTGCCGCTTTCTGCCATAAATAGAAAGGAGATGCCTCCAACGAAAGCCAATATGACGTAATCTTTCCCCATCGCAGTATTCATGTCTTTGAACACTAAAAGCAGCATAAAAGAGACGATGACAGCAAGATCTGAGATGCGATATAAAAAAGCGAACTCCATCTCATGAGAGCGGATAAGTCCTTTTTGTTTCATGACTCAGTTTCCCTTCTGACACGCTACCGCCCTTGGGTGTCTTCCCCAATTGCCGTGTCGTGAACGTTATTAGTAGTTAGTGCACAGAGCACTCTGTGGAATGCTGCTGAGTTTTTTGTCACGTGTAATTTCGTTGATAAGTGTAAAAATTTGCTTTGTTGAGGTAAGTGGAAATAAGAATGATATTTAGCCCTTTGGCTAAGTTTGGCGGGTTAGGAAAAAGCTGGTACTTACTTATGAGGAATGAGGAAAAGTATTAAAAATGAAGTATCAGTACAAAGACAATGGTTTATGTGAGGGTAGAAGAAACGGGTGATTTGATTCGTTCACGATTAATGATTTAGTATCGAATTGCTGATATTTATTAAAATAAAAAAATCCCTCTCACTTGAGAGGGATTTTTGAGTAAGGACGAATGAACTATTCGACTTCTACGCCGTTTTCTTTGTATAGGCGGCGGCATGCGCGACCATCACTGTGGAACAGGTGACAACGATGAGCTGGAATACCGATCTCGATTTTATCGCCAGTGTCGACTGCAAGCGTGTCCGGCTGACGGAAAATAACGTCGGCGTCCGCGCCTTCTAGATTTAGGTATACTTGAGTTTCGTTACCTAGCTTCTCAACAATCATCACTTCACCGTGAATACTTGCATCAGCTTCAGAAGCGGATAATAGGTGCTCAGGGCGAATGCCTAAAGACATTCGGTCGCCGCGGTTAACTGTTGTACCATCCACCGGAATCCAGAAAGATACGCCGTTAGATAGTTGAACTTTGACGCGCTCTGCTTCTACTTCATCAATGAACACGCTCATGAAGTTCATTTTCGGAGAACCGATAAAGCCAGCTACAAAGCGGTTTTGTGGGTAATGGTAAAGTTCAAGCGGCTTACCAACTTGCGATACATAACCGCCGTCTAGTACAACGATTTTATCTGCCATTGTCATCGCTTCTACCTGATCGTGCGTTACGTAGATCATGGTACAACCAAGTTGGCGTTGTAGCTTAGTAATTTGTGCACGCATGTTTACACGCAGTGCCGCATCCAAGTTTGATAGTGGCTCGTCTAGAAGGAATACATTTGGCTGCGATACTAATGTTCGGCCAATCGCCACACGTTGACGCTGTCCACCAGAAAGTGCTTTTGGTTGGCGCTCAAGCAAGTGGCCTAGTTGTAGGATTTCTGCTGCTTGTTCAACACGCTTGTCGATTTCTGCTTTGTCTGCTTTTGCTAGTTTCAAGCCAAATGACATGTTGTCATATAAGTTAAGGTGCGGGTAAAGAGCGTAAGACTGGAATACCATACCAACACCACGTTTGGATGGTTCGACGTCATTCATGCGCTGGTCACCAATATACAAATCACCTGAAGTAATGTCTTCAAGACCGGCAATACAACGTAAAAGGGTAGATTTACCACAACCTGATGGACCTACGAAAACAACAAATTCACCTTCGTTGATTGTTAGGTCTACGTTCTTAGAAATCAGTACGTCGCCATACGCTTTACAAACATTTTTTAACGTGACACTCGCCATGTAGCTCGTCCTCGATCAATTTTTTATTATTCACCGCTCATCATTATATGAATTATCTAGCGAGCAGTAACAGTAGGAATCGGTAAGTTCTTGCGGTTGGTAAGAAAAGTAGGGTAGCACTTCAATAAAATGTCCTGAATAGAAGTGCTACCCATCATAGCCAAGTACGAGTTTCTCTCCCCCACATTATTCGTATTGTCTCCCCCGTGAAATAATTACCACAAACAACACTAATAATGACATTCCACTCGTCTGGCAATGCAAAACCAGCAAATCTTTTTCCTAATACGTAGGCACTGCTGGGAAAGGGTTCTTACCATCCACTCTTGGATGACTGCAGTTTCTAAGATTGTTCGTAGTGCGACATCCTCCTAATAGAAATAATTGTAGGGGGAGTAGAAAGGGAGGAGTAAAAAAGGAGGAGGAAGAAAGCAGTTGGTCGGAAATCACATTATTGCACCACCTAAAGTTGAAACCGATCACAGGAACTATCCATTTTGTGATTTGAGTCTCTTACCCTTGGCGATTTAGATCACGAAAATACGTCATAATTGTAAGGGCGTAGGGATTAGGAGGATGAGACATATTGGATTATTTCAGATGATATATGTCGAAATACGGCTGAACCTCAATGGACTAGCCCTACATCAAAAATATAAAAAGGATACGAACATGAAAAAGTTAAGCGCTGTAGCACTAGGTACTCTTGTTGCTTTGGGTTCTTTTGGTGCTAATGCTGCCATCGAAGAAGGACAACTTACTATCTGGATCAACGGTGATAAAGGCTACAACGGCCTTGCTGAAGTTGGTAAGAAATTTGAAGAAGACACAGGCATTAAAGTGACTGTGGCTCACCCAGATGGCCTTCAAGACAAATTCCCTCAAACTGCAGCGACTGGCGACGGTCCTGATATCGTATTCTGGGCTCACGACCGTTTCGGTGGTTACGCAGAAGCTGGCCTGCTAGCAGAAATTAAACCTTCTAAGAATATTCAAGAAGGTATCGTTGATTTCGCTTGGGATGCAGTACGTTACGACGGCAAATTGATCGGCTATCCAGTTGCGGTTGAGTCTCTATCTCTAATCTACAACAAAGACCTAGTTCCAAACCCACCAAAGTCTTGGGAAGAGGTTGCAGCATTAGATGCAAAACTTAAAAAAGACGGCAAGTCTGCAATCATGTGGAACCTAAAAGAACCGTACTTCACTTGGCCATTAATGGCGGCTGATGGCGGCTACGCGTTCAAATACACTTCTGAAGGTTACGATGTTAAAGACGCTGGTATCGCGAAAGAAGGCGTTAAAGACGCAATGAGCTTCGTAAAAGGCTTAGTTGATAAAGGCGTAATCTCTGCGGATATGGATTACTCCGTGTCTGAGTCTGCGTTCAACCAAGGCAAAACAGCGATGACGATTAACGGTCCATGGTCTTGGGGCAACATTGAGAAGTCTGGCGTTAACTACGGCGTGACTACGCTACCTAAGTTCCAAGGTCAATCTTCTAAGCCATTCGTTGGTGTTCTAACGGCTGGTATCAGCACTGCGTCTCCAAACAAAGACCTAGCAGTTGAGTTCATTGAGAACTACCTACTAACAAACGATGGCCTACGTATGGTTAACAACGATAAGCCTCTAGGTGCGGTAGCACTTAACTCGTTCCAACGTGAGCTTGATTCAGATACTCGTATCGCAGCAACAATGGACAATGCGATGAACGGCGAAATCATGCCAAATATCCCTCAAATGAACGCATTCTGGGGTGCGGCTAAGAACGCAATCATCAACGTAGTTGACGGTCGTCAAACTGTCGATGCAGCTCTTGCAGATGCAGAAAAACAAATGACTAAATAATTAAGTAAGACCTTTTTAAGGAGGAGGCAACTCCTCCTTACTTTTCTATATTTATTCTATATTCGCTAGCAGGTTCCCTATGCAGTCAGTTCAAGGTACAAATGCTATGACAGCACCAGAAGCCAGCCTTCCGAGCAGCAAAAAAGTGTTCATGAAATGGTCACTTTTAGGCACAGTCGGCATCATCAATGGCTACGCAACAATCCTTATGTATTCTCGCGGTGAGATTGCGTTTGCACTACTTACGCTCATTCTTACCGCTTTAGCGTTGTTCATCTTTGGTAGCAAAAAGACGTACGCACACCGTTACATCTACCCTGGTATAGCAGGGATGATCCTTTTCATTCTTTTTCCTTTGGCGTACACCATAGGTTTGGCGTTTACCAACTATAGCGCGAAAAACCAACTCTCTTTTGATCGCGCTCAGAACGTACTTTTGGACCGAACTTACCAAAGTGGTGATAGCTACCCGTTCACTTTGTATAAAACGGAGCAAGGCCATCAACTTGTGGTTGAAAAAGATGGTGAGCTACTTGCAAGCCCGACTTTTCAGCTTGATAACCTTTCAGCATCGGAGTTTGATCTTTCACCAATTGAAGAAGTAACGGGTGAAAAAGAATCAATCAAGGCGATTGTTAAGAACCGCAGTGCGTTGAGCAGTGTCGATTTACATTTGCCAAGTGGTGATGATATCCGCATGAGTGGGCTGCGCAAATTTGCTGCAGTTGTGCCTTTGTACACATTACAAGAAGATGGTGAAACGCTTTACAACAACCGGACTGAAGAAACGCTACGTCCAAATATGGAAGTAGGTTACTACCAGCCTGTCGATGAAAACGGTCAATTTGTTGGCAGCACAGTGTCACCAGGTTTCGTGGTGAACATTGGTACCCACAACTTTGAGCGTGTTTGGAAAGATGATGGTATCAAAGAGCCGTTTATCAGTATCTTTATCTGGACCATTGTTTTCTCTGCGCTAACCGTATTATTTACGCTTGTTATTGGTCTTGTCCTTGCCAGTGTGGTTCAGTGGGAAGCACTTAAAGGTCGCTCAGTTTACCGTTTGTTGCTAATCCTGCCTTATGCAGTTCCGGCGTTTATTTCTATCTTGATCTTTAAAGGTTTGTTTAACCAAAGCTTTGGTGAGATCAACATGTTGTTGGAAGGCTTATTCGGCATTAGCCCGGCTTGGTTCTCTGATCCGTTCATGGCGAAAACCATGATCTTAATTGTTAACACTTGGCTTGGTTTCCCTTACATGATGATTTTGTGTATGGGCTTACTAAAAGCGATTCCAGACGATTTATATGAAGCATCAGCAATTGATGGTGCGAACTTTGTCACGAACTTCACACGTATCACACTACCAATGATGTTGAAGCCGTTAACACCATTGTTGATCGCGAGTTTTGCATTTAACTTCAACAACTTCGTACTTATCCAGTTGTTGACTGGCGGTGGTCCAAACATGATTGGTACATCAGAGCCTGCGGGTTACACCGACCTGCTAGTAAGTTACACCTACCGAATCGCATTCGAAGGTGCTGGTGGTCAAGACTTCGGTCTAGCAAGTGCAGTAGCAACGCTTATCTTCCTATTGGTTGGCGCATTGGCACTTATCAACCTACGCGTAACTAAAGTAGCTCAGGACTAAGGAGAAATTACAATGGCAATGGTACAAGGTAAGTCATTAAAGTATCGTGTTTGGGCTACTCATATTGCAATGTGGGCATTCTTGGCACTGATTATTTTCCCTTTACTGATGATCATCGCGATTTCATTCCGTGAAGGTAACTTTGCAACGGGTAGCCTGATCCCAGACAACCCAACACTTGATCACTGGAAATTGGCATTAGGTTTCTCGGTGACTAATCCAGACGGTACAGTTACACCGCCACCATTCCCAGTAATGACATGGCTGTGGAACTCTGTAAAAGTGGGTGGTATTTCTGCAATCCTAATCGTGGCGCTATCAACCACATCGGCTTACGCGTTTGCTCGTATGAAGTTCAAAGGTAAGAACACCATTCTTAAAGCGATGATGATCTTCCAGATGTTCCCTGCGGTGTTGGCACTGGTTGCTCTGTACGCGTTGTTCGACAAACTGGGTCAGTACATTCCTTTCCTTGGCCTGAACACGCATGGCGGTCTGATCTTCGCTTACTTAGGTGGTATCGCACTGCACGTTTGGACCATTAAAGGCTACTTCGAAAGTATTGACTCGTCTCTAGAAGAAGCGGCGGCTCTTGATGGTGCTACACCATGGCAAGCATTCCGTTTGGTATTGCTGCCACTGTCTGTGCCAATCCTAGCGGTAGTCTTCATCTTGTCGTTCATCATGGTAATTGGTGAAGTTCCTGTAGCGTCACTACTGCTTTCTGATGTAGACTCGTACACACTTGCAGTGGGTATGCAGCAATACCTATATCCACAAAACTACTTGTGGGGTGACTTTGCCGCAGCTGCTGTACTTTCAGCAGTGCCAATCACTGCCGTATTCTTACTTGCGCAGCGCTGGTTGGTTGGTGGTCTAACCGCTGGTGGTGTGAAAGGATAATCTCTTGTGGTCTGAGATTGATAAGAATAACTAGAAAAGGGCGACCACATGGTCGCCCTTATACTTAGCACGGATATTACAATTTTGGTTTGGCCGCCGATCAGTAATATCTTGGCTTTTATTGGCGTTACGCATAGCTGGCTGTTAGCTTAGTTCCTTACGATTCAATCACTAACAGTTTTTGTAACCATAACCTGAGTTTAGACTCAGGTTTTTTTATGCCTGTTAAAGGCAATTGTGCAATAAGTAGATAGAGATTAGCGGCTTTGCAATGGATTACACAGGGCTTGAATAATGCCCTGCGTAGCACTTCACATAAATAACTAGAGCTTAGTAAAAAGCTAAATTGAGGTAGGGAAGGAAGAGATTAAAACTCTCGGCTGGAAGGTGCGCATCCAACGTATTGAAGCAGCGTGTACAAACTTTCTTGCTGCAGTGCGACGCGACGAAATAGATTAGCAAAGGTAACGTCACCGCCAAAGCAAGTTTGAATGTAATGATTAATTTCTGTTTCGTTATACCCCTCGACGTACATGGTTCTCACCCACTGGTACTCGACCGCTTTTAAATTGGTCAACGTCTCTTCACTTAAGGTCGTTTCTTTTAGTCTCAAGATCCAAACTCTATCCAACTCTAAAATAATGGATGGATTTAAGCAAAGCTAGGTGAAGGATTTATGACAGAGAAGGGCGAGCGTGAAACAAATGGCAAAACCATGATGTTGCTCCACACTCTGGGTCTGGGTAACGTTGAGGTACTTAATAGTGTTCTTAACGGATGCCAGTTACTTGAGATATTTAACGTGTGCTTCCATTTCTTCCCCAATCTCTTTACGCATGTTCATAAGACGGATCGCGGATTGCTCTAAGGCTTTGTCTTCATCTGACTCTGGAATCCATTTCGGTACATCGGTTGGTTTTCCGTTTTCATCTACAGCAACCATGATAACGATACAGTGAGTGGTGAGTCTGTTTTTCATTTGCTTTGGATCACTGGCTTGCACGTCAATCGCAATGTGCATTGAGCTTCGTCCGGTATAAATGACTTTCGCGCTAACTTCGACTAAGTTGCCGACATGAATCGGCGCAACAAACCGAATGCCGCCAGCATATGCGGTAATGCAATATTTACCACTCCACGCTGCAGAGCAGGCGTACGCTGCCAAGTCGATCCATTTCATTACGGCGCCGCCGTGCACTTTTCCGCCAAAATTTACGTCGCTGGGTTCTGCTAAAAAGCGAAGGGTAATGTCTCTTTGACCACTGCTCATCTGTCTTTCCTTGATGGGTTATTGTTTTCCCAATTTAGCAGCAAGATGAATTTTCGGGAATAGCGAATGAAACAAAATATCAACTTTTATTCGAACGCTGGAAGTGACAAGCCACAGCGTAGTTCTGTGGCTTGGGGTGTAGATGTTAATTGGCGGTAGAGGCAATCTCAGAATTGGACAATGGTTTTCTCTGTCTTACTTTTATTTGCGACAAGATAACGCCAGAGATGACTAACAACCCACCAATAATGTGGTAAGCGTAAATTTTCTCACCAATTAGTGTTGAAGCAAGTATGACGGAAACCACAGGCATTAGGTTCATGAACATAGCACTTGAATCAGCACCAATTGAATCAATCGCTTTGACCCACATCAGCGGCGCGAAAATGGAAGCAGCAATACCAGCATAAGCGATTAATGGTAGCGCGTCTTGGCTTGGTAACAGTTGCTCACTAGAGAGCCAAAGTGGTGTGAGCATCAAAACAGAAAAGAAGCCCTGCATGTAAACCAGAGTCAAACTACTGAATGGCATTTTCCAGCGTTTTAGCAGAACACAATAAGCCGCGTATACCATGGCAGCAACGAGCATTAAGCTGTCACCTTGCGTTAAGTCTTGATGTAAAAAGTAAGTGATATCACCGTGACCAAGCATAAATGCCAAGCCGCCGAGCGAAATGACACCACCGACGATACTTAACATTGATATAGATTTACCGAGCAATGGGACACTTAAAAACACACTGATCAAAGGAACTAAAGAGGTGATCAGGGCCATACTAGAGGCCGTTGTTGTTAAACCGGCATAGTATCCAAGTGACTGGTTGAGAACCATACCAAGTAACGCAAGAAACGCCAACTTAGCTAAGTAAGGTCGAATAATGTGTCGTTGTTTGATGATTGCAGGCAGGCAAAATGGCGTTAGGAGTACCATTGCGACAAACCAACGGTAGAAACTCATCGCACTTGGTTCAATGGCGCTCGCAGCCATCTTGTTCACAATTGAGTTACCACCCCAAATCATAACGGTGAAAAACGGAAGTAAATAAATCATGAGAACCCTATAGCACAATTATTGATGGCGCTAGTCTGGCAGGTCTTTATAATAAAAAGTATCTCTTAAAAGACATCGTAAGCGATAGGAAGACAATTTTGAAAAAGAGCGCCAGAAATCTTCACCCCTCCTTATCAATCGATCGTGCGCCATCAGATGTATTTATGAATTTCGAAGCGTTTCTCTCTAATACAGAAACACGAATTCATAGCCACCCTTGGGGGCAAGTGCAACTGATCAGCGGTGGGATTCTGGAGATGGATGCAGAAGACACAAGATTTCTAGCACCTCCACATCTTGCTATTTGGGTTCCCGCCGGAATTCGTCACACTAGCTACAACCGTAAGCCAATCGAATATTGTTCTTTGAATATTGCCCCTGAATTGACGGCGCATTTTCCAACTAAAACGAGCTTGATCAAAGTGACTCCAATCGTGTCATCTATTATTGAGGACTTTCGTCAGCGAGACATTAACGTCGCGCAGAGCGATGAAGACAAACGCTTGGTGCGAGTGTTGTTGGATCAACTGGCGAAACAAGAAGTGGAACATCACTTTTTACCGACAACCGACAACAAATATCTTCAGCCAATCTTAAAAGCGGTAGAAGAATCGCCAACCGATGAAATCAGCTTGGCGGAGTGGGCAGCAAAAGTGCATACCACAGAACGCACGTTAGCGAGACATTGCCAGAGTGAGTTAGGAATGAGCTTTACTGAGTGGCGCTTACGTGTGCGATATTTACATTCTATGGAGTTGCTGCGTAAAGGGCAGACCGTAAAAGAAGTCGCTCTGACGTTAGGTTATAACCAAGCTAGCCCTTTTATCGCGATGTTCAAGAAATACTCCGGCATGACACCGGAGCAATACAAGAATCGATTGTTATAGCTGAGCGATTATGCAATTCAAACCACCCACCACGGCTGCAACCTGTGCATCGTTGCATTCTTCGTCGGTCACTGTTGGGCTGTCTGGGTACACTTCCGTTGTCGTGCCGTAAACGCAATTTGTTACGCCGCCACACAGGCCCAGTTTTACCATTGGGTAGTTGATAACGCCAAACTGTACGACGGGTGAACCAATGATTTCGCCGTTTTCATCTGCTGGTGCAATGTGAGTCACTTTTGCAACTGACTCAATGACCGCTTTTTGGAAGTCAGGCTGAGGGTTTTCACTATCTCCCACCGTGTAAAAGCCATCTGGGATCATACCTTCAATGTACTCAATACCATCACGAGCAGCTAAGGCTGGACGGAACTCAGTTTCGTCAGAATCTGTCGTTTCATGTAGATCAATGTGCATTAACACATCGCCTAAAGTTGCAACGAGCTTCATGAGGTTAGCGGATTCTTCGACAGGACTATCCTTATAGAAAGAGCGGTTTGGATCAATCGCGTTTGGATTCCAGCGGTTGATCACCTCGTAACCCCAAGGGCTTACGCAGGGGGCAACGACAATATTGAAATGCTCTGCATAGCGCTCTGCTTCCGTTTCTACAAACTTTAATGCGCCATGTACACCGCTGGTTTCGTAACCGTGCACGCCGCCTGTGACCAACACAACAGGTTTAGTTGAATCCCAATTGCGTGTTTTGATACAAAACAGAGGGAAGCGTGCCTCGTTGTATGAGAGCGCACCATATTGTTCAACATCAAAATGCCCGCGTAGGGCATCGATTTTACTGACGACTTCATCTTGGTAGCTACGTTTTACTTCTTGCGTTGCTAACCAAGCTTTACGTTCTTCTTCGGTCCAAGGTTGGCCAGGAGTACCGATCGGGTAAATGTATCCACTTTTCATCTATACTTTTTCTTTTGACTGCTGAAAGGTATCACAAGACTAGACCTGTCTTATCTTTACGGCAATATAAAACACCATTTGGGGTGGTACTCTTTGCAAAATCATCACTTTGATGAGTGATTCATTGGTGTTACATTTTGTTACTTACTCAATTTCATATAAGAGACAAAAAATGGCTGGAGCAAGTTTACTCACACTGTTGGATGATATTGCCACGGTGCTTGATGATGTCGCCTTAATGTCAAAAATGGCGGCAAAGAAAACCGCAGGTGTATTGGGAGATGATCTAGCGTTAAACGCTCAACAAGTGTCTGGTGTTGCATCTGAGCGAGAGATTCCAGTGGTTTGGGCGGTTGCAAAAGGCTCATTCAAAAATAAATTGATTTTAGTTCCTTCAGCTTTACTTATTAGCGCGATTATTCCATGGCTTATTATGCCATTATTGCTAATTGGCGGCTTATTTCTCTGCTTTGAAGGGGCAGAGAAAGTACTTGAGAAAGTGTTTCCTCACTCGCATCCGCACGAAGAAAAAGAGGAGCTAGTTAATACTGGCGAGTCGATAGAAGAGTATGAAAAGCGTAAAGTTTCTGGTGCGATTCGAACAGACTTTATCCTTTCAGCAGAAATCATCGTGATTGCGTTAGGTACCGTGACAGGAGCCAGTCTTGTTACGCAAATTTTAGTTGTCAGTTTAATTGCAGTGATTATGACGGTTGGAGTTTATGGACTAGTCGCTGGGATTGTGAAGCTAGATGATTTAGGCCTTTACCTTGAAAGTCGCTCAAACGGTAAAGGTTGGGTGGCGAAAGTCGGAGGGGCCTTGGTCGCTTTTGCACCAAAGTTGATGAAGTTGTTAACCATTGTAGGAACTGCTGCGATGTTTTTGGTGGGTGGAGGAATTGTGGTGCACAACGTGCCAGCCATTCATCACTTTGTAGAGCCGATTATTATGAACTTTAGTGGTCATTCGGTTGCTACAGCCATTTTGCCTATTTTATTGAACGGTATTATCGGCTTTGTGGCGGGGTTGGTTGTGGTTGCGGTATGGACGATGGTTGAAAAGCTTCGTGGTCAATAATCACATCTAAAACATGAGACGATAATAACAAGGGTCATGACTTCTTTTTACAAAAAGCATGACCCTGTTTTATAGGTGAAATGTCAGTAAAGTACTTACTTCACTTTCCACTCGATCTGTTCATTTGCTCGAATAGGCACAACGATATCATTGCCAAATGGCATCGTTTCTGGCACATCCCAAGCGGATTTTTCTAACGTTACCGTATCTGTGTTACGTGCAATGCCGTAAAAATCAGGACCGTTGAAGCTTGCGAAAGCTTCCAAGTTTTCCAACTTGTCTTCTTTTTCGAAGACTTCTGCATAAAGCTCTAGCGCTGCGTGTGCAGTGTAAGAACCAGCACAACCGCAAGCCGATTCTTTTGCCCCTTTCGCATGTGGCGCTGAGTCTGTACCTAGGAAAAACTTCTTGCTACCACTAGTTGCTGCTTCGATCAGCGCTTGCTGGTGGGTTCCGCGCTTAAGAATTGGCAAACAGTAGAAATGAGGTTTAATACCACCCACAAGCATGTGGTTACGGTTGAAAAGAAGGTGGTGGGCAGTGATGGTAGCCGCTACGTTGTCTGAGGCGTTGTTAACGAAGTTTGCTGCGTCGGCGGTGGTGATATGTTCTAGAACGATTTTAAGATTAGGGAAGTCATTGACGATAGGAGCGAGGACAGTATCAAGGAATTCTTTCTCTCGGTCGAAGATATCAACATCGTGATGTGTTACTTCGCCATGAACCAGAAGTAACATTCCGACTTCTTCCATCGCTTCTAAAACGTGATAAATGTTCTTCGCATTGGTCACACCGGAATCTGAGTTTGTGGTAGCGCCTGCAGGATAAAGCTTGGCAGCAACAATGTTTCCGGTGGCTTTAGCCTTACGTATTTCGTCTGGTGTCGTGTTATCTGTAAGGTAAAGCGCCATTAAAGGCTTAAACTGTTCGCCATGTTGCTCTTTGAGAATTCGGTCACGGTAGGCTAGGGCGAGCTCAGTTGTAGTAACAGGTGGGACGGTATTTGGCATAATCAGCGCACGGCCATTGTAGCGGCTGATGTCGCGAACGGTGTCTTTAAGAACTTCCCCATCGCGTAAGTGAACGTGCCAGTCGTCAGGACGAGTGATAGTCAGTGTTGTCATTAATTGCTCCCACCATTGAAAAGTTGTCTGATTGGAGCCTAAGCGCCGTATTTGCTTTTGAGCAAACGCTTGCGCTTAGGCGACAGGATGATAGAGGAATTGCCCTCATATTTCATCCCATTTTTCAATTTTATAAAGAGTGAGAGTGTAAGTGGTTACTTCATTGTTAACCAAAGCGCATGGATCGTACCTGGTAGAAAGAAGAAACACGTCAATATTAGATTAATCAAAAAGTCTTTATTTAGACCTTTCTCCATAAACACCGCGACAGGCGGAAGAAAGATACATAACAAAATCAGAACCAGTTTTCTTGTATCCATAATTAAGCTCCAAATCGATAAATGGGAGTAGTGATAACTTGGGTGAATTATGTGTGTCGTATCACACTTTATCAAACGGTATTTGGTCAGAACGGTGTTAAAAAACGCGAATATTGAGTGTAGTAAATACTTGTCACTAAAACCAAATTTATAAGAATATGGTTTCGAGAAAGTTGAAATGGATGAAGAGGCAGCAGACTCTGCAACTTAATGTGATTTGAGTATACAATACCGCAACAAATAAAAAACACCCGTAGGAAGAAGGCTATGTCGCAACCCGTTTTATCCCAAATTAATGTTTTTCCGGTTAAGTCAGTTGGCGGATTATCGCTGTCGTCCGTATGGGTTGAGAAGCAAGGATTGAGCTTCGATCGTCGCTTTATGATTGCGAAAGCTGATGGCTCGATGATCACTGCGCGAAAGTATCCGCAAATGGTAACCATTAAGTCTGCCTTATTGTCCGATGGAGTGGTGTTTAGTACTTTGGGTATGGAACCACTTAAAATCCGTTACCAAGATTTCAAAATGCAGGAGACACCTGCAACGGTTTGGAAAGATACGTTTACTGCCTATACCACGACAGATGATGCAGATGACTGGTTTAGTCGAGTGCTGGGGCAGCGCGTTGAGTTGTTGTTTAGTGGTGAGCAATCGAATCGTGTCCGTGAAAAGCTAGGTCAAAACGTCAGTTTTGCTGATGGTTATCCGGTTTTAGTGATCAGCCAAGCTTCACTTGATGAGCTGAACCGAAGAAGTTCAGAGCTACACTCAATGGATCAGTTTCGTACTAACTTAGTTGTCTCTGATACTAAGCCATTTGAAGAAGATTCATGGAAGCGCATACGAATCGGTGAGGTAGAGTTTGAGTCTCTCAAACCTTGCGAGCGCTGTATCCTGACTACGGTGAATATCCAAAGAGGCACATTCCGTGAGAGCAAAGAGCCGCTCAAAACCTTGCAACAGTTCCGTGCAAACGATGTCGGTGGTGTGTTCTTTGGCCAGAATCTTGTCGCGCGAAATGAAGGCATTATTCGTCAAGGCGATAAAGTTGAAGTATTGGAGTACAAAGAGCCGGAGTTTTACGCAGATAACTCGCCAGTGCGCATGAAGCTTACATGTGTTGAGCGTGAAGAAATTGCCCAAGACTTTGTGACCTTATGGTTAGAGCCAAACAAAGGTTCGTTGCCTAATTACTTGCCAGGACAACACCTGCCAATAGAGGTGAATATTGATGGTAAGAAAGTGGGTCGACGCTATACCTTGTCATCCAGTCCTTCTCGCCCGGGTCGTTATGCTATTTCTGTAAAGCGTATCGCGGGTGGAAGAGTCTCTAACTCACTCTTAGACAACTTACAAGTCGGTGATGTTTTAGAGGCAGAACAACCTGACGGTCAGTTCCACCTTAAAACGCATGAAGCGCAGCCTCTGCTGTTACTCTCTGCGGGTAGCGGAGTAACGCCAATGTTATCAATGGTGCGTTACTTAGCGGATCACAATCAGTTGGATAACGTGGTTTTCTACCATCAATGTCGCACCGAGAATGATATTCCTTGTCGCTCAGAGTTGGAGCAGTTAAAGCGTGAGCACCCAGGGCTAGAAGTAAAAGTCTGTTTAACGCAACCTGCTGTTGATTGGTTTGGTTTGAAAGGGCGTTTAAGTTTGTCACACATTAAGCAAATCAAAGATGTTGAACAGCGGCAGGTGTTTGTGTGTGGCCCGGATGGCTTTATGGATAAAGCAAAAAGTCTTCTACTAAGAAAAGGGCTGCCAGAGGAAAACTACCATCAAGAAGCGTTTGGAGTTTCTTCTCTTACGTCAAAGCCAGAGAAAAGTCTCGCTATTGACTTTAATGGAACTAAAGTCGTAGGCAACAACCAAAAAACGTTGTTAGATCAGCTCGAGGATGCTGGGAAGGTTGTTAGCAATAGCTGTCGTGCTGGCTTATGCGGCGCGTGTAAGGTTCAGCTTACGTCGGGTCAAGTACATCATCCGGACGTGCCCGCGTTGACTGATGAGGAACGTGCAATGGGAACCGTATTGGCGTGTTGTGCTGTGCCAGAGACGGACGTAACAGTAACCAACTAGGCGAGAACGTCTTTGTCCTTCGACAAAAACTGTTCCTAGACAAAAAACGCTGCTATTTTTAGCAGCGTTTTGAGTTTTAAAGAGAGCTGAAAATATCGCTTAGTCGTAAATCGTCGGGATTGGCTGGCGTTTGTGCTGCGTTGCTTTGTAAATCGCTACCAGACGGTCACTTACTTGCTGTGGAACGGGTTTGCCCTCTAAGAAATCGTCGATTTGCTCGTAAGTTAAGCTTAGGGCATCTTCATCTGCTTTTTGTGGAGCAAGCTCTTCTAAGTCTGCTGTTGGCACTTTCTTCACTAGTTGCTCAGGTGCACCCAATGTAGCAGCCACTTCACGAACTTGGCGTTTACTTAATCCGAACAATGGTGCCATGTCACAAGCGCCATCACCAAATTTAGTGTAGAAACCAGTGATGTTTTCTGCTGAGTGATCAGTACCAAGAACAAGGCCGCCTACGTAGCCCGCGATCTCGTATTGAGCAACCATGCGAGCACGCGCTTTTACATTGCCTTTTACGAAGTCGACTTTTGCTGCATCAGTTGGTAGAAGGTCTGTGCCTTCTAATGCAACGTGAGAAGCCGAATGAAGCCCGTCAACACCTGCTTTGATGTTCACCGATACAGAATGGGTTGGCTGGATAAAAGACAGAGCGAGCTGAGCCTCATCTTCATCTTTTTGCTCCCCGTATGGCAGACGAACTGCGATAAATTGGTAGCTATTGTTGCCCGCTTCTTCGTTTAGTTGGTCTACAGCCAACTGAGCTAAACGACCACATGTCGTTGAGTCAACGCCACCGCTGATGCCAAGAACAAGAGACTTACAGCCCGCTTCTTGCAATTTACGCTTAATAAAAGCGACACGGCGTTCAATTTCAAAATGCGGATCAATTGAAGGGAGTACGCGCATTTCGTCACGGATGGATTGTTCCATTTAGGGTTCCTTTTCCTGCAAATATTTCAGACTCTAAAGCGCATTTGCTCAAATGGTGATAAACCATACAGTTGAGGCTCATTAAACGCGACTTTAGGGTCAAAAGCTGTAAAGATTAGTAGTATCATACCGAAATCATCAGATTAGAAAACTCTCTTCAACCAGGTAATCACCGGATATGAAAAAAATCGCCATTTTTGGTAGTGCATTTAACCCACCTAGTTTAGGGCATAAAAGTGTTATTGAGTCTTTGAGCCACTTTGATCTTGTGCTACTTGAGCCAAGCATTGCACACGCTTGGGGCAAGAACATGCTTGATTACCCAACTCGGTGCAAAATGGTTGATGTGTTCATCAAGGATATGGGGCTTTCTAATGTTCAGCGTTCTGATGCAGAGCAAGCTTTATACCAACCTGGACAAAGTGTGACGACCTATGCGTTGTTAGAAAAAATTCAAGAAATCTACCCAACTGCCGATATAACTTTTGTCATTGGTCCTGATAATTTCTTCAAATTTGCTAAATTTAGTAGAGCTGAAGAGATTACGGAACGTTGGACTGTTATGGCATGTCCTGAAAAAGTAAAAGTCAGAAGCACAGATATTCGCAAAGCATTGGCCGAGGGTGAAGAGATCGGTGCCTATACAACACCTTCCGTACGTGATTTATTACTTAGTAAAGGCTTATACAGAGAAACATTGTCTGGGAACTGAGAGGTCAGATTTTCATGGTCAGAGTCGTTTTATTTAGTGCATGTGCGCTGCTTGTGGTGACACAAGCTCATTCCGCGTGTAACTATTTTTCTGATCGTTCCGTGGTGTTTGAAGATAACACTCTTCCAATCTGTGAAGAAATTTTAGATTCCATCGGTGTGTTAAGTACTGAAGCGTTGATTTGGTATGCAGCGGAAGCGAAGCTTGAAGGACCAACAGAAAACTATTGGGAGGAGTGGGCGATTAAGCCGGAAGAGACCCCACTTCTAACTCAAAACTTAGAAAAGAATTACTTTGGTCTTGGTTTTTGGATGCCGGAAGAGCTCCGAGACGAAGAGAGTAAAATGGATACAGAAGAGTGGCTTCGTAGTCACGGGTTGATGTTCAGCGTTGGTTTTGGTGATAAATCAGACGGACGGCCAAGAATGCGGTTTGATTATCGTTGGCACGAATATTATGACGCTGACTGGATGATGCAGATAGAAGTACCTTTCTAGACATCTCAAGCAAATGAAAAAAGGGCATACATTATCAATGTACGCCCTTTTTGTTTTAATCTACTTTCTGTGTCCGTAATTCTGAACACGTAGCTTGTTGAAGAGCAAGTTATAGCGCTTCTCCAAAGACTAAAAAGCAAAGCTGTTCATATTCTTCGGTGTTACCAGCAAAAAGAGAGTCAACAATTTGCTCTTCCTTCTTCCCCGACAGTTTCATTTTTCTTGCTTCACGTAGTGTTAGTACCAAGCAAAGCTCTTTAGAAATATTCATGTCACAGCCAGGAGTCCATTGATTGATGGTTCTCGTTAACGTTGAGTGCGCTAGTTTAGGAGACAGCGTCAATACTTCATGTCTTACTACTGTCAGTATATCGGTTTGCAGATCCGAGCGTTCGGCAGTTGTTGCTAGCTTCTCGACGAGCGCTTTTAGTAGCGGTGAAGGCTTCACAAAGCCCGCCTGTTGTGAGAAGTCGTCATTTAAACGCACAGAAAAATCACAACGATATACACGAGAATTAGGTAAAAAGGTGAGGGAGCTCAAACATCCTTGAGGAATCCAAAAATATTGGCCTGGTTCAATGGCATACTCCTGCTTACCCAATTTAATGACGGCTAACCCTTCGATGACAGATAGTAGACTGTGCTTCAGTGCTTTTTTACGCGCAGCTACATCAAGAAAGGGGTATTTAGCGTCGTGAAATTCAATTGCGTAGTTCATTATGAGTACCAGTGTTTTTTGGCGCTAAGGGTAACGTTAAACCCATACGATTCCAACCAGCTGAGATAATTTTTTAGCATGATAAATGGTGGCTTAACTGGTATGACCATGTTAAAAGTATGGGTTGAAATGCTGCTTGTCAGCAAAACTATGCGTAAAATGTGCCAGCTTTTTTTGATATGTAATGAACAATGACAGCCAATACCGATCCTTATATTGAAATTCGTCCTTACAACGACGAAGAAATTCCAGCAGCGCTGGATCGTCTAATCCAAGATGATGAATTTATCACTGCTATCCTAGAACATCGCTTTGCTAATAAAGCAGCGTGGTTCAAAACGCTAATGAGCCCGATCCTGCGAATCTACCTGAAAGCTAAGTGGAGCAAGCTTGATTCTGTCGAAGCAATTCAGATTGAAGTGAAGAAGTACCTGAAAGATACATTGAATAAGACAACGGATGGCGTCACTTTTTCTGGTTTGGATAAGCTGGATAAAAACACGTCATACCTATTCGTTTCTAACCACCGTGATATTGCGATGGACCCCGCGCTCGTAAATTATGGCTTGTACCAAAGTGGGCACCGTACAGTTCGTATAGCGATTGGCGATAACCTGCTGAAGAAGCCATGTGCGACAGAATTGATGCGACTCAATAAGAGCTTCATCGTTAAGCGCTCTGCTAAAGCGCCTAGAGAAATGATGAAAGCATTGGGACAACTGTCAAGCTATATCAAACATTCGCTTGATACTGGCAATTCAATTTGGATTGCCCAAAAGGAAGGTCGTGCTAAAGATGGAAACGACTTTACTGATCCTGCGATTTTAAAAATGTTCCATGTCGAAGGTCGTAAACAAAAAATCAGTTTTGGTGAGTACACGCGTTCTTTGAAAATCGTTCCTGTCTCGATTGCCTATGAAAATGATCCATGTGACATTGCCAAAGCAAAAGAGCTGTACGAAAAAGCAGAAAATGGCCGCTATGAAAAAGGCGAATTTGAAGATATCGAAAGCATCATTCAAGGTATCGTTGGCTATAAAGGCCGTGTACATGTTGCGTTTGGTGATGTGATTGAGCAAGAGTTTGAAACGCCGGAAGCTCTTGCTGGTGAAATCGACCGCCAAATTCACAACAACTACAAATTGTACCCAATCAACTTGTTAGCTGCTGGGCATGAAGATTCGAGCATCATTACGGAAGCGGTTAAGCGTCATCTCGCGGATAAGTTGGATCAGCTACCTGAAGGCGCAAGACCTTATTTGGTGGCGAGCTATGCTAATCCTGTGAATAACCAAGAGTAATCTTCGTCACTGAACTCTGTTGATTCAGAATGCCTTAAAGCCTCGGCCTGCCGGGGCTTTTGTTTATCTGCTCTTTAAGGTGCGACGGCGCCACCAAGGGTTAAATTGCTAGGCCATTTGGTGATCCTGTTACCACCTAAATAGATATTCCCTTTCACCGTCATTGTGTCTGGAAATACTTTCAGCGCTGATCCTCCAATATAAAGATTACCATCAACCACCAATCCTTCAGGAAGTTCAGAAATGGGAGTGCGAATAACACTTAGATCACCTTTTACTCGAAGTTTAGCTGGAAGCGCTTTTAACGGTGTATCTGTCAGATTTAGGTAACCGCCTAGTTTGATGCCTTTAGGCCAGTTTTCGATCTTACTACCTAGTAGGTTTGCATAGCCTTTTATCTTTGTTCCTGAGCGAATAACTTTGAGTGCGCTGTTAGTTGCTTCCAGACTGCCTTCAACATCAAGCCCTTTAGGCAAGGTTTTGATAGGGGTTTGTGAGATGTTTAAGTTGCCCTTTACCACTAGGCCAGAGGGGAGTTGGGTGTAAGGCTTGTTTCTAAGATCAAGATTGCCGTAATTATCGATGTGACCAAACTTAGAATAGTAATCTAGCTCATATGCCAAAGGAGACGAGCAGAGCAGGATTGAAGTAATGCATAGGGAAACAAAACGCATAGTCAAAGATTTAGTTAAATACCGAGATCAACAGGTGCTTATCTTATACTTAAATAAACCTATTATGCATTTTTTGCTCACAGTTTTTGATTCATAACTTAAATATTCAAATTAGAGATACACGTTAAAAGTGTGCGCTTCTTTACTGAGCTAAGTAACTTCAAGCTTACTAAAATGAGATAAATTAAATGATTGAATGTGAAGCAGACCCAAGTGTAGAGGTGAGAAAAATATCAGTAGATATTTGAATAATATGAGATTCTTCCAAGAACTTCACAAGGGTCCTTGTTAGTATTATTGAGGTTTGAGGGAGATTTTCATGAAGTTAAAAAGTGTATCTATTTTTACCGCTGGTGTTTTTGCAGTACTGCTGTCGGGTTCCGTTTTTGCTAAATCATACAGTACACCAGAAAACAAAGCGCTAATAGTTGCTGACGGTAAGGTAGGTCAGCGTATCTGTTACTACGATGATAAAGCCTACACCACAGGGGCCGTGATTAATGTTGAAGGCGTATTACTGATGTGTACCGCTGAGAACGATTTTGAAACCAATGGCTCGTTAAAGTGGGTCGTGTTCAAAAAAGATAAATAAACGCGCCGAAGTTGTCTGTTTCATTTAGAGCGGTTTAAGATTAAGAGATTGGAAAAATAAAAAGCGAGCATCATGCTCGCTTTTTTCATTAACGCGCGAGTGAGCGAGTTTTTAATTCAAAGATAAGTTTTTCAGCACTTACTTCAAATTTGAATCGAGCCGTCGCTTGGTTCGATTCTTCGGTTATTTCTGAAACATTGTATTCAACATCAGCACATACTGATTTAGCGAGCTCGATGTATTTTTGTAGTTCAGACTCTAGCTCTGTTTTTGTCTGTGCGAAAACCGTTACGTCGGCAACTTCGTCACCTTCTTTGATGATAAAGCCAATCTCGCCAGCACAGCCGCAGGCCTCACATACTTGGTTTTTTTCTAATTCGACACTCATAACGAATCCTCTTGTAAATACTAAGGGTATTCTATCAGGTATTTGATCTGTATCTACAAAAATGACGACTTTTGCGTAAAAAAGGAACAGAATAGGCACTTGTTAAGTAAGGGTTAAAGATTGGATTACTAAATCATCAAGAACGTTAATGTGATATATATCAACATTTAAAATCAATTAACGAACATAGTGACGAGATTTTGCTCAGTCCAGTTGAACTAATGGTTAATTTATAAGACTATTTCTTGATTGATTATTTTTAATAATTATCATTCTTGGTCTTTGAATAGTTTCGATGAATAATTGGCGCAAGGTTTTGATGAGACTAACTTTTCGCCTTATTTTGAGTAGCATGTATTGACAAAAACATAACTGAAAATTACACATTACGCAGTGTAAAGACGTTATGGTTTGGAACTCGACATGATATTAAATAGTCGCAATACATATACCCAAAGCGCTTTCAAGTGCAGCGCTTAGCAACCTGATTTCTAGGTTTTCGCTAATCGAACCGCATCGGCGAGCCGGGTATAATGCTAAGAATGATTTCATTCTGGCCTCATTTAATAGTGAGTTAGATGGATTTACAAAGAGAAGAGCTTAAAATATGCCAAAGCGTAGTAAAGAAGATACCGAAATCACTATCCAAAAGATCATGGATGCCGTTATTGATCAGCTACTCAGATTAGGTTACGACAAAATGTCGTACACGACGCTAAGCCAGCAGACAGGTATATCGCGTACCGGTATTAGCCATCACTTCCCTAAGAAAACGGACTTCACCGCCGCACTGGATGGCCGTATCTTTAAAATGTTTATTGAACACTTAGAGTTTGATAAAGGATTAAATGCATTTTCACAAAGTTGGATTAAAGCGCTGGAAGATGCTGAGTTTCTCGCGATTTTACGACTGCTATTCCATCACATTGTCACCGCTGAAAATGCGCAAGAATTTGCTGCTAATGGTATTGACCGCTTATACAAAATGGTTGAAAGCCAGTTTGGTGCGGGTGGTGACAAAGAGCTTGAGTGGTTGATTGGTCGATCATTGATCCAAATGAGCAAGTAATAGCCTTTAAAGCACCAAATTCTGCCACTATCAAAGCAAAGGCCCGCAACTCTCATATTGCGGGCCTTTGTCGTATCGAAGTGTTTTAGAGACGGCTTAGAGGAGATACGCTTTATGCTGCGGCATGCACTTGAGGGAAGTCTAGCGTCGGATGTTTTGTCACAATAGATCGATAGCCATAAACTTGCTCAATGCGCTCTGACGTTAGTGCATTCCATGGCGTGTCATCACAAACTAGTTTCCCGTTATGCAAGAGTACAAGGCGGTCTGCGTACTGAGAGGCTAGATTCAAGTCATGTAACACCACAACCACCGCTGCGTTTTGTGCTTTTGCCGTTTCACGAGCAATCTTTAACGTGTTGTGTTGGTGGGCGAGATCCAACGCTGAGGTAGGTTCATCAAGCATTAAGATTCGTTTTTCGCCAGATTGATGTAGTTGTGTCATCACTCGTGCTAGATGCAGTCGTTGCTTTTCTCCACCAGATAAAGACGGGTACAGGCTTTCTGCTAAATGCAATACGTCGGTTTGTTCCATGTAATGTAAAGCCAGTTTAGTGGTTTCTTTATTGGACAGTGATAGCGGTATTGCCCCCAGCTCTACTACTTCTCTGGCTAGAAATGGGAAGGTTAAGGTGCTGTGCTGCGGGAGCATTGCAATATGTTTGGCGCTTTTTTCAGGCTCCCAATCATGCTTTTGTTTACCGAAGTAGGTGATGTGATGATTCGAAGAGATCTCACCGCATAGAAGCTTGAGCAAAGTACTTTTACCTGCGCCATTGGGGCCGAGTAGGGCGGTCACTTCACCAGCTCGGATATCAATGTTGATGTCATCGAGCACCACACGGTTGCCATACGTCATCGAAATGTTTTTCCCCGATAAAACGATCTGGTTCATTACAAAATCTTCCCTTTTTGCTGGAACAATAAGTAGATGAAAAAGGGCGCGCCAATCAATGCGGTCACGATTCCAACTGGTAATTCAGCTGGTGCCACGGCAACACGAGCAAACATATCTGCGGCAGTAAGAAGCAGTGCTCCCATTAAGGCAGATATTGGTAATAGCGTTCGATGGTCAGGCCCAGCGAGCATGCGCCCTAAGTGAGGAATCACGAGCCCAATAAAGCCAATTGCACCACTGATGCTCACCGTAATACCAACACCCAGTGCAGAAAGTAAAATAAGCTGACGTTTGAGTTTTTGAACCGGAACTCCTAAGTGTCTTGCTTCTGATTCCCCTAACAACAGAGCATTCAGCGCCATCGACTTCTTCTGGAACCAGAGTAATAGGATGACGAGTGTTACAGCAGATAGAGCAATCCCTGACCAATTTGCACCAGCTAATGAGCCCATCGACCAAAGCGTCAAGTCTCGCAGCATCTGATCATCTGCGATAAAGTTCATGTAGCCAATCGCAGCACCCGAGAGCGCACTGATGGCAACGCCGGCTAACAACATAATTGTAACTGAGGTACCAAACTTACTTGTGCCGAGTTTATAAACGAGAATAGTCGTTAGTGCACCGCCAAGGAAAGCAAAAAGAGGCAGAGCCGCTAAGTTCATTAGTTGCGGATAGTTTTGGCTAAATTCAGCAAATACAACAATAGCGAATGCACCACCAAGAGCAGCGCCAGCAGACACACCAATGATACCAGGCTCGGCTAATGGGTTACGGAACAAGCCCTGCATAACCACACCACAAATTGCTAAAATGGCGCCGATGAACATACACAAAATGGTGCGAGGCAATCGGATTTCGTTAATGACCAACTGAATGTGAGGAGCGAGATCAGAACTGCCTCCCGTTAGGCTACGCAAACTGTCAGCAAAGCTAATGTTCATTGGGCCAACGGTAATAGAGGCGATAGCAATAAATGCTAAAAATCCACTAAGCACTGATAACGTCGTTGAAAGGGGGATGCGTCTTAACAACATGTCATGTCTCTATGGGTAAAGCAGTGCATTCAAGCGTTTAGCTTCTGCAAGGCTTTTAAGGCCCAAACCACCTACCAGAGCATGGCCATCAATCGTTATGATGTCTTTGTTCTTTCCAGCGGGTGTTGCAGCAAGAAGCGGCATTGCTTTTAAAATTGCATCGGCACCACCCAACGTTTCATAGCTGCGACCACTAACAAGAATCACGTCAGGCTGCATCTCTACCATCGCTTCTGTGGATAGAGGCTTGTAAGACGAGAGTTGTGTAGCGGCTGGGTTTTGTCCGCCGGCGAGTTGAATAATTGCATCGGGTGTTGTTTGTGAGCCCGCAACATTTGCAGGTCGCCCTTCATGGATCAGCAGAAAGAGCACTTTCTTTTTCTTCGCTTGATCAGGTTGGTTTGCATTGAGTGCTTGTACTTGCGCCTGGACATCTTGCTTTAAGCTTTCAGCTTGAGCTTTGCGATCCATAAGGTTCGCAATTTGATCAATACGTTGATAAAGGCCCTCGACATTTGCATCAGTATTAACGATTTCTACATCTACGCCAGCCGATTTCAATTGGTTCAATGTTGTTTTCGGCCCCATCTCATCAGAACCAATGACTTTTGTCGGACGTAAGGCGAGCAACCCCTCCGCTGAAAGACGACGATGGTAGCCCACTTTAGGCAGTTCCATTTCTTTTGGTAATTGACTGGTGACGTCGATAGCAACCAAGCTATCTTTAGCGTCGAGTTCAAGCAAGAGTTCAGTGACGGCGCTGCCTGCGCTAACAACGCGCTCTGAGGATGGCGTTTCATTGGCAAAAAGTTGACTACTCGCAAGTAGGGAAATAGCTGCCGTGACAACAGCATGAATAGTGATGCGTGTGTTCTTCATTTTGAAAGGATCTCTATCTTACTTATTTTTATGATGGCTCTTCAGTGAGTAACTGAGTTGCTTGAATTCCGTTTTCTTGTAAAAAGCCGAGAAGTTGTACTAGCGACTGAATATTCGCGGTTTTTTCTGCTCCAATTACAATCGGTTTATCGCTTGACTTACTCTCTTCTAACAGCGCGAGGGTAAAGTTGTCCCAATCGATATATGTCTTGCCGTTAATAGCCCAGTAAGGCTCGTCTTTAAGAATATTTACCGTGATGGATTGCTTATCGACATCTGCAACAGCCTGAGATTCAGTGCTCGGTAAATTGACGTCTAATGAATCGAGTTTGACCGCTGCGGTTAACATCAGGAAAACCATGACGATAAAAATAATGTCTAACAGCGGTGTTAAATCGGGGGTTAAACCGTTACGACTATTTTCTTGTGGTGTTTTAATCATTGAGTTGCAGCCTCAATCTTCTCAGAAGAGCGCAGTGTTACTTTTGAGTGGTCTGGCGAGACATGCTGTAACGAGATACCTTCAAGCCATAAGTTGACGTAGTTTAAAGTGTGCTCAAGCTTGGCGATTACACGATCCGCCCACAAACCAATGATCTGCGCTACTGAAATGGCAGGAAGTGCGATAATGAGACCCGCGGCAGTGGTGCGCATAGCAAGACCTAGGCCGTCAGCCAAATCATTCGGAGTGATATTCCCCGTTGAAACCGCGATGCCTTTAAACATGTCAATTAAGCCAAGTACCGTGCCAAGCAAGCCAATTAAAGGGCTGATGACGCCAATCAGCGTCAGCAAACGAAGGCCGGAATGCAGCTGATGGCGTTTTTCTTGCAGCCAAATACCTGCGGCATCCTCTCTTAAAGATTTCGAGAAAGAATGATGAGCAAGCAACATCGCAACACCACGGTACAGAAGCGGCCGCTTATTCGACAACTCTTCAGCAAGTGCTTCAAGCTCGCTCCCATTTGTTGGGTCTAATCCTGTGAGCTTTTGGCGAATGGCTCGCTTTCCTACACCAAGGCTAATTAACACATGGAATAATCGCTCGGCGATGATCATCACCGTTAGAGCTGAGCAAATGATCAAAGGCCATGTCATCAGCCCAAATTGAGTTTGTAATTCTTGTAGTTGTTCCATTATCCATCCAACTTAAAACGAACAGGTACTTGTACTCGGTGAGCGACTTTTAGCCCACCTGAAATATGTGGTGTAAATTGCCACTGTTTTATCGCACGAAGTGCTGAGGCATCTAGCGACTCTGTGCCGGAAGACTCAATCAAAACCTGTTTAATCTGGTTACCATTCTCATCTAGCCATATCTCATACAAGGCTACACCCTCAATACCGCGTCTTTGTGCAGATCTTGGGTAACGGGGTTGTGTTGGTTGACTCACAAACGTTGGTTTGTCGACCAAGACAGGCTGAGACGTTGCCCCTTTGGATTGGCTCGCAGGTGCGGATTGTTGAGCTACCGTCTCTTTCTTCACTGGTTCCGTTTTTTTCTTTGGTTTCGCTTCGGGCTGAACCTTTTGCTTTGTTACGGTTTTGGTGGGCTCGACCGCTTTAGGTTTAGATTGTTTAACCGGTTCAGGTTTTTTCTCTACTACCTTCTTCTTAACAGCGTCTTTCTTGACGACCTGTTTTTTTACAATCTTCTTTTCTGGTTCAGGTTGGTCTTGAGGCTGCTGCTCTTTTGGTGGTGCTACATTTTCTGGTGTAGATTTTTCGACAGCTGGAGGAGCAGACACAAGATTTAGACTTACCGAACTTGCTGGGTTTCCAGCCGGCATCGCGAACACCTTTGTCTCTTGAGAAACAAAAAGAAGTGCGGCATGGATGGCAAGGGAAGCACCTCCTGCAATGACATATCTTTGTACGTTCACGGAATATCTCGGGAAACTATGAAAACTTGGGCAGATTATTACTTACAATGGAAATAAGATCAATTATCAATTGCATTATCATTACGCTCAAATTATGATTCTTGCAGAATTTTCAAGATCAGCTTCCATCCCTTACATGATGGGAGTTAAGCGAGTATATATGAGCGTCGATATCGATAAGCTTGATGAATCAGTGTTGGGCAGTGATAGTCCTGATCCATTGCGATTTGCTTTTGTTAAGAAGCATTCTGCACATGCCGGGGGAGCGAGCGTACCTGTGCCCTCGTCTCAACAACAGGCGATTTTTTCGAGTATTACGGCTAACTCAATTAAAGCGACCAATAAACGCTGTCTTTATATTCATGTTCCGTTTTGTCGCGTTCGTTGCACTTTTTGTAACTTCTTTCAAAATGCTGCAAGTCGCACACTGGTTGATGAGTACTTTGAAGCATTAATGCAGGAGCTTAGAGAGAAAGCGGCATTACCTTGGACACAAAATGGTATTTTTCACGCCGTATACATCGGGGGCGGAACGCCAACGGATTTATCTCCAGTACAGGTTCGTGTGTTAGGCCAGGCTATCCGAGACCACTTTCCTTTGGCTGCAGACTGCGAAATCACCTTAGAAGGCCGCATCAATCGCTTTTCTGATGAGTTGTATCAAGGCGCTTTAGAGGGTGGGTTTAATCGTTTCTCTTTTGGTGTGCAAAGTTTTAATACACAAGTGCGCCGCAGCGCAAAACGTTTAGATGATAGAGAAGATGTCCTCAAACGAGTGAGCGAGATCGCCAAAGAAGACAAAATTCCGGTCATTATCGATTTACTCTATGGCTTACCTTATCAAACCAAAGAAGTGTTAGAGCAAGATTTAAATGATTTCCTCTCGACTGGCGCACACGGACTGGATTTGTATCAGTTAGTGGTTGGTGGGTCAGCTCCCATGCTCAACCTCGTAGAAAAGGGAAAAATCCCGCCACCTGCGACCACACCAGAAAAAGCGGGAATGTACGAGCTCGGTGTGAACTTTATGGCCAAACACCATATGAAGCAACTGAGCGTGAACCATTGGGCAATCGATAACCGCGAGCGTAGTTTATACAATAGTTTAGCCAAGACTTATGCAGAGGTATTGCCAATTGGCTGTGGTGCTGGAGGTAATATCGGTGGCTACGGGATGATGCAACACCGCACACTAGAGACCTATATTAAAGCGGTCAAAGAAGGTCAAAGCACCATCGCGATGATGATGAAGCAAAGCCCTCTAGAACCACTTTTTTCTGCACTCAAATCTGCGTTTGACCGTGGCATTGTTCAAGCAAATCAACTTCCATCATTTATGGGAGAGGACGCGTTCGTGTTTTTATTGCCTCTATTTAAAGTGTGGCAAGCGAAAGGCTTAGTACAGCTACATGAACGTAGCGCAGTCCTTACTCTTGCAGGCAGCTTCTGGGCAGTGTCATTGGCTCAAAGTTGTATTCAGGTACTCACGTCAGAGATGAACGAAACGGTACCGAAAGCATTCAATAATTAATGAAAACAAATTGAACAAAAACGGAAGACACAATGGAATCAATCAAGCAACAAGTTGAAGTATTACTAGAGCAAGAACCACAATTATTGCCAGCTGCGATGGCAGAGCGTCTTGGCATTTCCGAGTTTGAGGTTGTTGCGGCTCTACCTCAGGAAATGGTGGCTATTGCACCAGGAGAGCAAGCGCAAAGCATCTTAGAAAGTTTGGTTGGTTTTGGCCCGGTGACGACCATCGTCCACTCTTTTGGTTCTATCTTTGAAGTTAAAGCGCCGTTTCCAAAAGGAAAAGTGGCGCGTGGCTATTACAATTTAATGGGTAGAGAAGGTGAACTGCACGGCCACCTTAAATTAGATAACGTTAAAAATGTCGCATTAGTCAGTAAACCGTTTATGGGTAGAGAGAGTCACTATTTTGGTTTTTTCTCAGAGTGCGGAAGCAATATTTTCAAGGTTTATTTAGGCCGTAACGAAAAGCGCGAGTTGATTGAAGAGCAAGTCACCGCATTTCGCGCCCTACAAGCCGAATTAAAAAAGTAATCACAAACATAATCGAGGCTTAACTCGAATACTAATTAGTAAAGTCAGGTATCAATATGGATCAACAAGTTAAACAAGAGCGTTTGCAAGGTCGTTTAGGGCCAGAGATCAAAGAGTTTCGTCAGGAGCGCCGTACACTTCAGCTTGCAACTGTCGATGCAGAAGGTCGCCCGAATGTAAGCTACGCGCCTTATGTCCAAAACCAGGAAGGTTATTTCGTTCTCATTTCTAAAATCGCTCGTCATGCCCGTAACCTTTTAGAAAATCCAAATGTTTCATTGATGATGATCGAAGATGAAGAGTCTTCAAAGCAGCTGTTTGCTCGTAAGCGCTTAACTTTTGATGCGGTAGCAAATGTAGTTGAGCGAGACACAGAGATGTGGCAACAAGTTGTTGGACAAATGAAAGAGCGTTTTGGTGAGATTATTGATGGTCTAAGCCAGCTAGAGGATTTCGTTTTGTTCAACTTAAAGCCAGAATCGGGGCTATTTGTTAAAGGTTTTGGTCAGGCGTATCAAGTGTCTGGTGATGATTTAGTCGATTTTGTTCACCTTCAAGAAGGTCACAAGAAAGTCGAAAGTGCCTGATTGTAAACCGATCATATGAATGTCGATCATTTGGCATAATGAACGTTTAAAGGGAGTTAGGTTATACTGACTCCCTTTTTTATATTGGAACAAAAGCATGAAACCTGTAAGTAAGGAATTGAGCGAGATTTGCTATCCGTTTATTTACGAGGACAGTCCGGTTTGTGACTTTGAAATTACAGCAGATGAACTTTGTAGTCGTATTGGCCTTGTTCTCGCTATGGAGTTGGACGAGTTTAGCCGCGATATACTGACAAGAATGCAGCCTAATGTTTATCATCTAAATGGTTCGGTTCGCGGGAAATTAGCGATTACAGAGACGGAAGTTGAAGAGTTAAAGGCCGATTATGCTTTGCTCAAGCAACGTATTGATGGCGGCTTCAAAGGCTTTGTTCTACCCGGAGGGCACCCGGCAGCCAGTCAATTGCATTTGTGCCGTTGCCAAGCTAAAAAAACGGTACGAGCATTAGTTGCCGTTGAACATACAGGTAAGAAGCAGCCCGCACCTATTTTGTTTCGTTACGCGAACTTATTAGCGAATGTACTTTACAGCCTAGCTTCTTATATTAATCATGCTCACCAAGTCAAAGAGACGGAATTCGTTTCTCGTAGTTACGCGATGCCAAAGAAGTGAGCTGAGAAATTAGCGGATGTGAGCATCAGGGATAGGACAAGCACTGCATTATATTCTCAAATCAACTCGTCCAATAAGAGTTAAGAAGTCATAGCTTTGGCTTCTAGCTCTTTTGCTCCGCGAAGCATCGCTTCGATTAGTTCTCCTGCATTGAATTTCTCAAGTGCCTCATGCGCGCCAACTTGGTGAGCTCTGTCTACACAGATTTCGCTCGATAACGATGTATGTAAAATGCGGTATGAATGGTTCAGAGAGGAATTATTCTGAACTTCAAATGCTAATTCATAACCGTCTAATCCGGGCATTTCAATATCGCTGACCAGAATATCAATTGGGCGATGAGCCGCAGCGTCACTTTTCATCAGTTCCAATGCATCTAAACCATTTTTACAGATTTGATACCCAATATTGATGCTATCGAGTGCGTCACACAGCTGTTTACGAGCGATGGAAGAGTCATCCACCAATAGAATACTGAGTGCTTTTAGGCGTTCTCGCTCAATATCTGTCAGCATTGGTATCTTTGAATTCTCGTACTGCGGATAAATTTTGGAAAGTAGCAGCTCCACATCCAGCATTTGAACAGTTTTGTCCTCGTAGCGAGTAATTCCAGTCACGAAAATATTTTTTCCAGCGCTCGGAGGTGGCGTTTCAATAGCTTTCCAATCACACTCAATGATCTTCTCTATACTACGAACCATAAACGCAACCACGGTTCGCAAGCAATCTGTCACGATCAAGTAGCAGCTTTTATATTCTTCTTCACTAATAGGACGAAAGCCAACAGCCGCTGACATATCGATCACTGGTACTGTTAAGTTACGTATCGTAACGGTTCCAATGACGTGATGATGCGAGTAAGGGATCTTTGTCGTTGGCATGTACGGGACGATTTCACGGACTTTTAGCGTACCGATAGCGAAACTCTGTTGCAGGGTGAGCTTAAACATCAACATGCCCTGAGATTGATTCGCTTTGCTAACGACTTTTGCCATGAAAATAACCTTATAAATACCACCGAATTGTGTCTAATCTAATCTTATCAGACGAAGGCTTCAACCATCGGAGAGACAAATGTGAGCTTTTTAGACAATCTTTTAGAGAATAGTGATTAACTGAGCAAAACTTGTTTGTATTTTAAACTCATTATGTAGACGATTTTATATTCCTCGTGTATTTGGGCCTTTACCGCTGAGCTATTATTAAGAAATGTTTGGTCTGTTAAAAAGGATTGGGTACACTTGCGCGACCAGAATAGTGAGAGATAGATCAATGGCAAATACAGCAGCCGCATTACATATTCTTGTGAAGCACAAAGAGCAAGCGGAAGACATAATCAAGCAACTGAAAAAAGGCGCAAAGTTTCAGACATTAGCGAAGAAGTATTCAACTTGCCCGTCAGGCAAACGCGGTGGTGACCTTGGTGAATTCCGCCGTGGTCAAATGGTACCTCAATTCGACAAAGTGTGCTTTTCTGGCGAAGTGTTAACGCCGCATCTAGTTAAAACCAAGTTCGGTTGGCATGTTGTAAAGGTGCTTTACAGAACATAAGGCTTGGTATCGACCTAAACATTGTCAGATGAAACCCACAAGCATTAAATATCATCTGTACGGTCTCTTTTCACCAATCACTACCGTTATGACATGGCAGATACATTCTGATCTGCCATGCTCCACCAAACGCCAATCTTTCCAAACTAGAAACTCATTTATATGCAGTTAACTTGGCTTTTCTCATAAGTTGTTATTCTATTTCAAGCTTTGATATGAGGATACGTTTGCCGGTTGTATCAATTATCAATGCTATTCCTTGCTGGCGAACTTTGGTTCATGTTCGGGCGCCATTCGCATATGATAGCGACCTTATAAAAATTAATCCTGTTCATAATTTAAGATGTCCCTGACTCATAAAGACTATTTTAAAATCGCATTTCCTTTCATCGTTTCTACTGTTACCCAACCATTATTGGGGGCGGTGGACACCGCGGTGATCGGTAAACTCGGTGTGGCTGAGATGATTGGTGGTGTAGCGATAGGCACCGTCATCATGAATACCTTGTATTGGCTGTTTGGCTTCTTCCGCGTCAGTACTACCGGGCAAAGTGCAATCGCATTAGGTAAAAATAGCCCGGAAGATCAAGCGAGCAGCTTATTCCGTCCTTTCGTGCTTTCGCTCTGCCTTGGCTTGATTTTCATTGCGTTGCAGTCCGTGATTTGGATGGGGGCAGAGCTGATTATCTCCCCTGATGCAGTTGTGGCAGAAAACGCTAAGATTTACTTCGATATCATGATCTTTGGTGCGCCATTTGTACTGCTGAACTACACCGTGATTGGTTGGTTGATGGGGCAGGCGAAAGCCAAAGAAACCTTGTTCACGCAAGTGTTTGGTAACGTGCTGAACATCGTGCTGGATATCGTCTTTGTGTTGTACTTCGATATGGGCATTGCTGGCGTTGCGGTAGCGACACTTATCGCGCAAATTTCGACGTTTGTTATTGGTGCGGTGCTGGTGTTGAAAACCTGTCGCTTCCCGCTGTTTGATTACATTCAGACCGCAAAAATGACGCGTAAAGATCTCAAAGTCATCGCGTCTTCCAATATGGATCTGCTGCTTCGTACTGTGTGTCTATTGGTGTTCTTCAACATGATGGCGCGTGTAGGCTCTCAGCTTGGTTCTGATGTGCTTGCTGCGAACGCAATCTTGATGCAAGTGACCTTTATCGTCAGCTACATGTTCGACGGTGTGGCGAATGCGTCGAGCGTCTTTGCAGGTAAAGCAGTAGGGCAGAAGAATAAGACATTGCTTGATAACGTGATTAAGCTAAACACGCAATGGACCGCAGCGTTCGTTGTTGTCTTGACCTTGCTGCTAGTGCAGTTCAAACACCAAGTGGTGTCGTTATTTACCACTTTGCCAAATCTTGTTGAGCTGTATTTGGACATGAGCCCTTGGTTATTGGCATTCCCGTTGGTTGCTGGTTTTGGTCTTACGTTTTACGGCATCTTTACCGGTACAGGGACGACGCGACCAGTGCGTAACTCTACCTTTCTAACCATGGTGTTGTTCTTAGTGACTCAATTTATTGCGGTGCAATATTGGGGCAACCACGGTTTATGGCTGGCATTCACGTTGTTCTACGTTGGGCGCTTTGTCTTCTTGTTTCCATACCTCGGTCAAGTTAAACAAAAGTGTCTTTAATACACACTGTCACAAATGACCTAACTTAGATGTTCTTATCACAAGGGGGGGGGGGGAGCTATCTGCCCTTGTTGATAAATCTGAAAAAGGTGATGAAATAACCTTTCCGACTGGTTTCCTTGCTTTAACCCGCATGATATTATTTGTGATGTTATATTATTACATTTAGTTTGATGCCGTGATTTCTCAACCAATACTCTCCGTTAATAATCTCAGCCTTACAGACTCAGAGCGTACACTCTTCAAAGACATTTCTTTTGAGCTGTCTCAAGGTGAAGTTCTTGCCATTATGGGACCTTCCGGCATTGGTAAATCCATGTTGTCGAAAGCCGTCGCAGGTTTTTTGCCGTCTGATATTTGGGTAGACGGAAGTATCCAGCTTAACAGCAGTGAAGTCGCACAAACTGTCATGCTGCAACGTAGTCAATTGCAGCGTCCCGCGGTCATTTTCCAAGATGCACTTAAAGCGCTGAATCCATTGGCGTCTGTCGAACAACAACTGTGTTTGGCATTGACGGGCAAAAAAACGCGCTTGTCTTCAGCAAACCGAGACACCGTGACGACCTTGTTGTCTCAACTCGGATTTGCGGATCCAAAAGCAGCATTAGCGCAGCATCCAAGCCAGTTATCTGGTGGTCAGCGCCAGCGTATTTGTATTGCGATTGCGTTGCTTGGTAGTGCCAACTTGATCATCGCTGATGAGCCCACCAGTGCGCTCGATCCAATCACCGAAGCGGAGATCCTCGAGTTGTTTCGCAGTAGTGTTCAGCAACGCAACATCAGTGGTTTGTTGATCACGCACGATCTATCTGCGGCTTTGGCGTGTGACAAAGTCTTGGTGATTGCGGACAACACCATGGTGGCTTATGGCGCACCATGGCAAGCCATTCAGCAAAGTTCGCATCCTTTCTGCCAACAACTTGCGCAACTGCTGCCTTAACTTCATCTCTGGAGCCTATTTTGACTAAGCACAACTTGAGCGGGCACACGCAGCCTAAATCGGCGGAAGTTCGCTTTGAGCAAGCCAGTGTTCACTATTACTCCAAACCAAGTTGGTTAGGGGGCAAACCGTTTAAAGCGCTCGAACAATTGGATCTTGCCATCGACACAAAGAACATTGCGATTGTTGGTCCTTCTGGTGCCGGTAAATCGACCTTGATTGAACTTCTGTTTGGTCTTCGTAAACCCACATCTGGTGAAGTGTATGTGTGTGGCTATCCGCTATCGCGTAGCTCGGCTAAGCAGCGCCAAGAGTTGTGTCAGCACATTCAATTGATTCCGCAAGAGCCGCAATCGAGCTTGAATCCTTATTACACCGTTCGCCAGATCTTACTGGAGCCGCTAAGCAACATTGGTTTGACGCAAGAGCTCAATGAGAAGGTGGAAAAGGTCTTGGTGGATGTCGGTTTGGATCTCACATTGCTGGATCGCAACCCGCAGCAATTATCAGTTGGGCAAGCGCAACGTGTGGCTATCGCCAGAGCTTTGATTGTCGAACCTTGCGTGTTGGTTGCCGATGAGCCAACCAGCAGCCTAGATCCCGTCAGTCGTAAACAGATTCTCGACCTGTTGGCATGCATTCAAAAGAGTCGTCAGATGCGCCTGATTTTGGTGACACATGACCTCGATGCGGCACAAACCCTATGCGATGAAATCCTAGTGTTAGACAAAGGACGCGTTGTCGAGCACGGCACAGCACAGAACGTGACAAATAACCCATCACACTTGATCACGAGAGCCTTGATGAGCGCTCAACACAAAAGTAATGAATTCACAAAAACCATTGGAGAGGTTTCTTATGCACCTTAGTACTCCCAAGTTAGCTTTGTCGCTGGCTTTAAGCGCACTGTTGACGGGTTGTTTTGACTCTGGCGAAAGCAAGCCAGAAGCGGAAAAAGCAGCTGCACCGCAAGCAACGGAAATTCGCGTTGCCATGATGCAACCACCACGCACAGGTTTGTCGCCACTTTCAGATGACGCGTTCAAACTGTCACGTTGGAGCACAGCAGAAACGCTAGTGAACCTCAACGATCAGTCGGTAGCAGAGCCAATGCTGGCAACAGAGTGGGAACAAGTTGATCCGATGACGTGGCAATTTACGGTACGTAAGGGCGTGAAATTCCACGATGGTTCTGACCTTGATGCAAACGCGGTTGTGAACTCTCTACAAAAAGCATTAGATGCCGCACCAAAACCACGTATTTTGGATGGTATCGAATGGCAAGTTCGCGCACTGGACGACTTCACTGTTGAAATCAAAACGACCTTTAACGATCCATTGTTGCCAAGCCGTCTATCTAGCCCACAGTTAGCGATCCTTTCTGGTGCTGCATACCAAGAAAACGGTCGTGTTGTGCCAATCAATGCGGGTACCGGTCCATTCGTTCTGACAGAAATCAACGGTACAACCAGCGCGAAACTGAAGCGTTTTGATGGGTACTGGGGCGAAAAAGCGAAAGTAGACAGCATTTTTGCTGAATACGTACCAAACGGTTTTGCTCGTGCTGCTGCACTACGTACCGGTGAGGCGGATGTCGTTGAAGCGGTTCCTGTATCGCAAATCGCGATGATGGAATCTTCACAGCTGCACGAAGTCGCAATGCCGCGTACTAACACGCTTTACCTAAACAATAAATCAGATGTGTTTAGCCAGTTCGGTTTGCGTAAAGCAGCAGCTCAAGCGGTTAACCGTGAGCAAATCATCAAAACGGTTTACGAGAACCACGCCGACTCAGCGAAAGGTTTGTTAGGTCCTGCATTGGCATGGGCTCAACCAATTCGTGACGCGAACCCTCGTATGGAAACCATGGAAATGCGCCACGCGAACGGTGAGAAGATCACCATCGGTACATTTACCGACCGTGCTGAGTTGCCAGAAGTAGCGGTGCTGCTAAAGCAACAACTTGAAGCGGCTGGCTTTGTGGTTGAACTAGACGTTCGTGAATATGCACAAATCGAAAACGATGCACTAGCAGGTAAGTTCGATGCGTTCTTGTTGTCACGTGCAACAGTGCTGGATTCTGGTGACCCAGTGGCGTACATGCAAAGTGACTTTAGCTGTAAAGGTTCTTACAACCTAGGTCAGTTCTGCTCTGAAGAAGTGGACGCAGCATTGAAACACGCTGATCGTCAACCATTGGGTGAGAAACGCCAACAAGCGATCATCGAAGCAGAAAGCAAAATCCTTGAGCAATACGCTGTGATTCCACTGCTTCACGAGCGTGTAATCCAAGGTGAGAGTGATCGCGTGAAGAATGCACAACGTGACCCACGTGAGCGTCGCCTGATCGACCAGTTTACTGAGGTGAACTAACTCGATGTCGTCTGTTGCCAACATGCGCTCTCGTTGGAGCGCTTGTATGCCTGAATGGTTTACGCGTTTTTTGTCGCGCTTCCTGTCACTCGGGGTAGTGGTTGTGCTGGTGGGTTTGATGCCGGATATTGCAGGTATTGACCCAAGCCAATCAATCCTGCGTGCCCGTGCGGGTGCTCAACAATTGCTGACGGCGGAAGCTCTGCAAGCAATTCGAGAAGATCTTCAACTTGACCGCAGCGCTGCTGAGCGACTGTGGGATTGGTTGACGCTTGCCATGCAAGGTGACTTAGGTGTCTCTTGGGTGAGCGGGGCATCCGTCATGGAGAGCGTTCAACAAACCGCAAAAACGTCGCTATTACTGATGCTTACAGCGCTAGGCATGGCATTTGTAATGTGCATGGCGAGTGTGCTTTACACTGTGCGTCGTTGGCAACAGAATCGTTTAGATAAGCATCATGACACGCTCAGTTCGGTGTTGGTTTCATTGCCTGAATACGTGATTGCTTCGTTGCTGATCATGGTGTTTTCCATCTGGTTGGGCTGGTTCCCGCCTTATGGTTGGCAAGGTGTGCAAAACCTCTGGCTACCCAGTTTGGCAATGGCATTGCCTGCTGCTGGCTTGTTCGGGCGCTTGCTCAATGACAGCCTCAAGCGTGTACTAGATGAGCCTTGGGTGATCACTTGGCTATCGGCGAACGTCAGTCAGTTTCAAATCTTACGCTTTGCCTTGTGGCGTGCCGTTAGTAACTTGATTCCTCAAATCGCAATGACGGTGATTGGTTTAACCGGCGGTGCGGTTGCTGTGGAACAGGTGTTCTCCATTCCAGGTATCGGACGACTAATTTTAGGCGCGGCGAAGTCACAAGATCTGCCGATGCTGCAAGGTGGCTTGTTGGTGTTGCTGGTGTTCTCGATGTTGATCAGCAGTGCGAGCATCTTATTGCAACGTTGGTTACTCGGGCACAGTGTCACAAGTGGCAAGCTGATCAGCAGTCACAGCACGTTCCGTTTTACCCAAAGCACCACCAAACGTATTGTCAGTGCGACAATCTTTGCCTTGCTGATTGGTTGTGCGGGATGGGCGTTAATGCGCGATCCTTACACTATCCAATTTACCCGCCTTGAATCGCCAAGCTTAGCAGCACCGTTTGGTGCCGATGCGGTCGGGCGAGATCTGCTTGCTCGCGTTGGCGGCGGTATGATGTCGACAATCAAAATGGGCATCATCGCAACGTTCCTAAGTTTGGTGATTGGTTTGTTGCTCGGCTTCGTGACTCTTTATAGCCAAGGCTTAATTGAGATCACCAAAGGTGTGCCATACATTGTGGCGGGTCTGCTGATTGCTGGTCTAACGGGGATGAACCCAAACAGTGCCTTGATTGCGATTGTTATGGTGTCATGGGCACCATTAGCGGCGCACTGTGCAAGTTTGTTGATGGAAGCCAAAGCGCAGCCTTACACGCATCTTGCGCCCATTTGGGGAACCAGTCAGTGGCGAGTACTCCGTTACTACTTGTTGCCTTATGTGCTGCCGCCATTGATTCGTCACGCGTTTCTGCGTTTGCCATACATTACGCTCAGCCTGACGTCTCTGAGTTTTATCGGACTTGGCGTTAAGCCGCCAGAACCTGAGTGGGGCTTATTGATTGCGGAAAACTTGCCTTACATAGAGCGCTCACCATTAGGTGTTTTGCTGCCAATTTCAGGCTTAGTTTTGATGGCAATTGCGGTGAATTTGATTTTTGATGACAAGTGACGAGCAGCGATAAAGTGAAGTGAGCTTCCATATCCCAGATGTAATCAGTAATTTGGTAATTTAGAAAACAAGAGGATGTGTTTTCTGCCAGAAAGTACACAGCACGGTCTATGTATATTGGAAGCACCTATAAATTAACGAGTATAAAAGTTACGCGAACTCAGATGTTTAGGTAGTGTTACTCTTTATACACACGTAATCCTTTATCCGTTAATTCTTTAGTGACCACTTCGGATAGGTTTCGATCGGTAATAATTCCGTCCAATTGCTCGATGTCTAATGCATGAAAGCTCGCTATCTGACCGTATTTAGTTGAGTCTGAGATCAGATAATTGGTTTGTGCCGCCTTGATGATTGCTTTTTTAACGAGGACTTTATTTTCATTAGGTGTTGATAAGCCTTTCAAGCTCCAAGATGAAGTCGAAATAAAGGCGATATCAATATTTAGCCCATTCAAGAACTCTGCGACTTTTCCTCCAATGGTGGATTGGTTCTCGCGGTCAATTTTTCCCCCAGTGTGGTAAAGCTCACATTCACTGTGCGTCATAAGGAAAGCAGCAATAGAGAAGTCATTGGTGATCACTAAAAGATCATTACGATTTGCTATTTGATGGGCGATTTCTAGAGAGGTTGTTCCCGCATCCAAGTAAATCGTAGCGTCTTGACCAATTAACGTAGCCGCCAGCTTACCAATTTGAATTTTTTCATCCGCTTGTTGCTCGACCTTCGCATCATGGGAAAGTTCGGAATGTAGAGCTTGAGCGAGTTGCACTCCACCAGAAACAGAAACGACTTTACCTGAGGATTCAAGCTTCACGATATCACGACGAATGGTCATATGTGATACGCCAAGGTGGTCGGTTAAATCTGAAATGCTTAACACTTCTTGATGTGATAACAGGGATAATATGGTTCTTTGACGTTCTGCTGGGATCATAGTTTCACTTCTATATTCTTGTTTTTCAGTATCCTACCAATCTTTTCATTTGTTGTGAATATCTGTGAATTATGTTCTCAACGTTGTAAGAACAGCCTTCGCTTGTGTTAACTGCTCGGAATATCTCTGCCCATAAAGAGGTATATATCACGACATTGTTAATTTGTGTGAAAAAATGTGATTCAAAGCGAGGTCTTAGTATTAATCTTCACATATAATCACATCAACCAAACAAGAATTAACAAAGTTTAATAGACCAGAAGGCATTGTTTTTATGAGTGAAGTTCAATCTGTAGGTGTTATCGGTTTAGGCTCTATGGGAATGGGCGCCGCAAAGTCATGTGTGCGTGCAGGCCTAGATGTCTATGGTTTCGATTTAAATTCTCAAGCGCTTGAAGAGTTAGGTTCATTCGGTGCAAAAGCTGTTTCTACAAATGCAGTTGAGTTTGCAGATAAGCTTGATTCGGTTCTAGTTCTTGTTGTGAACGTAGCTCAAGTTAACACGGTCTTGTTCAAAACCGGTCTTGCTACAGCGCTTAAGCCGAATACGCCAGTAATGGTTTCAGCAACCATCTCAGCAGAAGACGCAAAACAAATTGAAGCGAAATTGGCAGAACACAATCTTGTGATGCTTGATGCACCGGTATCTGGTGGTGCTGCAAAAGCAGAATTAGGTGAGATGACTATTATGGCGTCGGGAGCGCAAAGCACATTTGATGCACTTGAACCAGTACTCAACGCAACGGCAGCTAAAGTCTACAACATCGGTGAAGCGATTGGCCTAGGCGCAACTGTGAAGATTATCCACCAATTGCTAGCAGGTGTTCATATCGCAGCTGGTGCTGAAGCAATGGCATTAGCGGCACGTGCAAACATTCCTCTTGACCTGATGTACGACGTGGTGACGAATGCAGCGGGTAACTCTTGGATGTTTGAGAACCGCATGAAGCATGTAGTTGATGGTGACTACTCCCCTAAATCTATGGTCGACATCTTTGTGAAAGATCTAAACCTCGTATCGGACACAGCAAAAGATCTCAAATTTCCACTTCCTCTATCAAGCACAGCACTAAACATGTTTTTGAGTGCAAGCAATGCTGGTTTTGGCCAGGAAGACGACAGTGCCGTTATCAAGATTTTTGATGGTATTGAGCTTCCAGGTGTAGAAAACAAACAGAAGTAAGCGCACGTAAAACGGAGAAAAAATGATGTTATTAGGCGTTATCGCAGACGACTTTACTGGCGCAACAGACATCGCAGGTTTTCTTGTAGAAAACGGCATGCGCACAGTTCAGCTTAACGGTATTCCAAAAGAAGAAATTGATGTAAACGCAGATGCGGTCGTGATCAGTCTTAAATCTCGTTCCTGTCCTGTAGATGAGGCAATCGAGGATTCAGTAGCTGCGCTTAAGTGGCTGCAAGCAAATGGCTGTCAGCAGTTTTACTTCAAGTACTGCTCAACGTTTGACAGCACAGCAGAAGGTAACATTGGTCCTGTAACGGATGCACTGCTTGCAGAGCTAGGTGAAGCGTTCACCATTGTATGCCCATCATTACCAGTGAATGGTCGCACAGTTTACAACGGCCATCTATTTGTATTCCAAGACTTGCTAAGCGACTCAGGTATGCGTAATCACCCTGTGACCCCAATGACTGATTCAAGCCTAGTTCGTATGATGGATGCTCAATCTCAAGGCAAATCTGGCCTGGTGAACTTCCAAATAATTGAACAAGGTCCAAAAGCGGTAATTGAGCGCTTTGAAGAGCTAAAAGTACAAGGCAACCGCTATGCAGTGGTTGATGCATTCAATGCAGAGCATCTTGTCACACTTGGCAAAGCGGCGAAGTCTCTAAAACTGGTAACTGGTGGTTCTGGTTTGGCTGCGGGTATTGCTAAGAACTGGATAGAGAACCTTGAAGATCAAAGTGATGCGAAGCAAGAGGGGAACCCTAAAAAGGCACCAACCGTTGTGTTATCTGGATCTTGTTCTGTCATGACCAACCAACAGGTCGCTGTTTACAAAGAAAAAGCGCCACACTTTGCTATTGATGTGAAGGCGTGTTTGACGGAAGAAGACTACTCAAATCAAGTGTTTGATTGGGTCATGACCAACATCGAAAGCGAGTTCGCACCACTGGTTTACGCAACCGCAGATGCAACGGCGTTAAAAGCGATTCAACAAGAGTTTGGCGCGCATGCTTCAAGTCACGCGGTTGAACAGTTCTTTAGCCAACTTGCAGTTAAACTTCAGCAGCACGGTGTGAAAAATTTCATCGTTGCGGGTGGGGAAACCTCAGGGGTTGTAACCCAAAGCCTAGCCGTAAAAGGTTTTCATATCGGTCCTCAAATCGCACCTGGTGTACCTTGGGTGAAGTCACTTGAAGGCGAGCTTTCTTTGGCTTTGAAATCGGGCAACTTCGGCGATGAACACTTCTTTGCCAAAGCACAGTCGTTTTTTGAATAGGTGAAGGTTGTGATGAATAAAGAATTGATGACAGAACAACAACTGCGAGAGCAAATGGTCACTATGGCGCGCTCAATGTTTGAACGTGGCTATGCGACTGGCGGCGCTGGCAACCTTTCTCTAAAGCTGCCTAATGGACACTTTCTGGCAACGCCAACTGGTTCCTCGTTCGGCCGCTTGATTGCTGAAGAGCTTTCGGTTGTGGATATTGATGGCAACCATATCTCTGGTGAAAAGCCATCAAAAGAAGTCGCTTTTCATCTGGCGATTTATCGAAATAACTCAAAGTGTAATGCGATTGTGCATCTGCATTCTACTTACTTGACGGCGCTTTCTTGTCTTGAAGGTCTAGATCGCGAGAATGCCATCAAAGCTTTCACACCTTACTTTGTAATGCGCATTGGCGAACTGCCAGTGATTCCGTACCTGCGCCCGGGCGACCCTCAGATTGCTGAAGAACTTGCGCAGCGGGCTAGTGACTACAGAGCTTTCCTCCTGGCGAACCATGGTCCAGTGATCACGGGTACGGACTTTGAAGATGCAGTGGATAACGCAGAAGAGCTAGAAGAGACAGCGAAGCTAGCGTTCATTCTTAAAGAAAGCAACATCCGCTATTTAACGGATACTGAGATTCAAGACCTAAAAGGGAGAGGTAAGTAATGGCTAAATTCGCGGCAAATCTGACAATGTTGTTCACAGAAGTTCCTTTTCTAGATCGTTTCGAAAAAGCACACCAAGCGGGCTTCAAAGCGGTGGAATACCTTTTTCCATACGCATTCGAAGCGCAAGAACTAGCAAGCAAGATACAGCAGTTTGGTTTTGAGCAAGCGTTATTCAACATGCCTCCAGGTGATTGGGATGCAGGTGAACGAGGTTTTGCAGCTATTCCGGGGCGTGAGGATGAATTTAAAACGAGCGTCGAGACTGCGTTGATGTACGCCAAGGCACTGAACTGTAAAAAGGTTCACGCTATGTCTGGCATTGTTGATTCACGCTTCACTCGTGATCAGCATATTGAAACCTTTATCTCAAACATTCGTTATGCAGCGGATAAGTTTGCCGAACATGGTGTTGAGCTGATGATTGAGCCACTCAACAATCGCGATGTACCGAACTACTTTGTTGCACATCAACGTGAAGCGGTTGAACTCATCAAACAAGTGGCTCGTCCAAACGTGAAATTGCAGCTCGATCTCTATCACGCACAAATTATGGACGGTGATCTGAGTACGTTGATTCGCGATGTGGCGCCATACACAGGCCATATTCAAATTGCTTCTGTGCCTGAAAGGCACGAACCATCGGAAGGCGAACTGAATTACCCACACCTATTCAATGTTTTGGATGACTCTGGTTACCAAGGCTGGATCGGTTGTGAATACAACCCAAGGCATAGCACGCAGCTAGGCCTTAGTTGGGTTAAACCATACCTATAACAATTTTAATTTCTATCCATAAATAACTTGAAACCAATTACAAAAACAAAGGGTCGTGACTATGAATATTATCATAACTGGAGGGGCGGGTTTTCTCGGAACCCTACTTGCCAAATCACTACTAAAAGAAAACAAAGCTGAAAGTATTACTATTGTCGACATTCAAAAGTCGCGCTTAGAGGGCATTGATGACCGAGTCGTTTCTTTAGTCATGGATATGACAAAGCGAGAAAATATAGACCAAGTTATTACTGCCGAAACGACACACATTTTTCATTTAGCGGCAATTGTATCGAGCCATGCTGAGCAAGATTTTGATTTAGGTGTAGCTGTAAACCTGACGACCACACAGTTATTGCTTGAGCGTTGCCGTAAAGTAAACCCTAATATTCGTTTTACGTTTGCTTCATCTTTAGCTGTCTTTGGTGGTGATCTTCCGGAAACGATTACACCAATAACAGCACTTCATCCTCAGTCATCCTACGGGACGCAAAAAGCCATAGGTGAGTTATTGGTTAACGACTATGCCCGTAAAGGCTTTGTTAAAGCTGTATCCGTACGTTTACCGACTATTTGTATTCGCCCTGGGAAACCAAACCTTGCCGCTAGCTCTTTCGTAAGCGGAATTATTCGTGAGCCTTTGAATGCTCAAGAATCAAATTGTCCTGTAGACCCTACGCTAAAACTTTGGATATCGAGCCCGTCTAGAGTGGTGGACAATATTCAATATGCAGGGCTAATGCCTTATGAGCAGTTAAATAATCTGTCCTATAGAACGCTTAATTTACCTGGTATTCAAACTACACCAGCTGAGATGATTCAAACAATGGACACTCTAACGGGTAAACAACTTTCTAATTATATTACCTATGAGCATGATGCGGGTATTGATCGTATTGTGAGTAGTTGGCCACAAAAAATTGATTGTACTAAAGAACTGGAGCTTGGATTTAAAGCAGACAGTAATTTCAAGGATGTATTACAACAATTTATTTCTGTTAACAATATGGAGATTGTCTAATGTTACCAACCTCAGTAATTGGACTAATAGTAGCCGTATCAGTCCTTGTTTTTCTTGTGTTACGTACAAAAGTACATGTGTTAATTGCGATGTTAATTGCGGCATGTATCGCAGGTATTATTGGTGGGTTAAGTGTTGACGACACGATTGCGACCGTTAGCAAAGGATTTGGTGGAACATTAGGCGGTATAGGGATTGTCATCGGTCTCGGCGTTATGATGGGGGCTATTTTAGAGGCTTCTGGAGCAGGAGAAAGTATTGCCTATAATTTTATAAAGTGGTTAGGAAAAAAGAAAGAAGAGGCCGCTCTTGCTGTAACTGGCTATATTGTTAGCATCCCAATCTTTGTGGATAGCGCGCTTATCATTCTTTATCCAATTGCGAAGTCTTTGTCAAAAACGTCCAATCGCTCGATTTTAACGCTTACGGTTGCTCTGGCGGGCGGCTTGGTCGTAGCACATCACGCTATTCCGCCGACTCCAGGACCTTTGGGCGTTGCTGGTATCTTTGGTGTCGATCTTGCCAGCATGTTAGGTTTTGGTTTGATGATCGCAGCGCCTTGTGTCATGGGTATTGTTTGGTATGCAAGATGGTTAGAAAAGCAGTTTCCTGAATTCATTCCAACCGAACATTTCTCGAAGTCTAGTGAGCAACTGATTAATGATCACAAAGAGTACATTGCAAGTAAAGAAGCGAAAGACCTACCATCTTTAAGTAAATCTATCGCTCCAATTATTATCCCTATTTTACTTATACTTGCGAAATCAGTTATGGGTTTATTAGAGGGGACTTTCGGTTTCGAAGGGCTGACTGCAACAACATTTGGTCAATTTATCGCTTTTATCGGCAGCCCTACTATTGCACTATCAATAGCGACGTTACTAGCGGTTTACACATTGGGTAATAACCTTACCAAAGAAGAAGCGAATGAAAAGATGGAACAAGGAATCTCCACTTGTGGCATCATTTTGTTAGTAACAGGAGCTGGTGGCGCGTTAGGTGCCGTATTGCGTGAAACGGGTGCGGGCGCAGAGATTGCCAACCAAGTTGCAGGGCTTCCTATTTCTGCGGTTATGATTCCATTTATTATTGCGACGTTAGTTCGTATTATTCAGGGCTCTGGTACAGTCTCCATGATAACCGCTGCTTCTATATCTGCCCCAGTTTTAGTGAATATTCCTGACGTTAACCTTTTATTCGCAGCGACGGCAGCTACGATGGGATCTCTATTTGCTGGCTACTTTAATGACTCGCTATTCCATATTGTTAATCGATTAATGGGGGTGACTGAGGTTAAGAAACAACTCATTATTTGGACTATTCCAACAACAATTGCTTGGGCTATTGGTGGTTCATTAGTCATGATTCTTAACTTATTCTTCGGATCTCATGGTTCAATCTTTGATCCTGTGTTACCACTTGCTGTACTTTTGGGGTGTGTTGCATTTACAAAATCTTACAGCGCTAAGCACGTCGAATTACAAGAGGTATAAAGGTTTACTTGTACTCTTCCATAAAGTAAAAACCTATCACAATATGTATTTTTATCAGATAGTTTAGAGTTTTTTAATAATATGAACGGCCCTATGTTTGGGCCGTTTTAGTTCTTATAAATAAACTATTTAAATTGAACCGATATAGGTTCCGTTTTCAACTTAATCAATATGAAATGGAATTGTTATTTCCCGCTTAGTAAGAGATTACCTATAAAGGTTCTATTCGAGTTTAACTCTAGTGATTTTACTCTAGCGAAGTAGGGTTACTTTATATAAGAGTCCAGTACTTTTAATACGACTTCCATATCTTTTTCACGTTGAGTTTTGTCTTCCTCAAGTACGACGTGTTCAAGTAAGTGACCTTTAATTACTTCTCGCATCAAACCATTTACTGCTCCCCGAATAGCGGCAATCTGCTGCAACACATCTTGGCATTCATGCTCTTCTTCCAGCATTTTTTTAAGTCCATTCACCTGACCCTGTATTTTACTGACTCGAGTGTTGAGCTTCTTTTGATCTCTGGTTGTATGCGACATGTCTTATCTTCTTTAAGTTACGGGCCGAGTTATTCTAACTGATAATGTAGCACTCAATTTATACTGGGGGGTAGTATTTAATACTGGGGGGGAGTATAGTTTGCGATAAATTAGAATCAACAACAGAGAACAACAATGGATTTTGTCGCGTTACTACAACAAGGTAATGGGTGGTTCTTTATTCCCAGTGCCATTTTGCTTGGCGCCTTGCATGGTTTAGAACCTGGGCACTCTAAAACGATGATGGCGGCGTTCATTGTCGCGGTGAAAGGAACGGTCAAACAAGCCGTGATGCTGGGTTTAGCTGCCACACTTTCTCACACTATAATTGTATGGTTAATCGCTGTTGGCGGGATGTATATTAGCCAGAAATTCACCGCTGAAGCGGCTGAACCATGGATGCAACTTATCTCTGGGGTCATTATCGTGACAACCGGCGTATGGATGTTTTGGCGGACATGGAGCGATGAGCGAGCTTGGAACAAAGCTCAGGATCATGCTCGCGACTGGACGACGCAAGTTGTGGATACAGGACATGGGCATGTTTCGCTTTCGATTACACAGGAAGGGGAGCATCACCGTTTCCAGTTGCGAACACTCAGCGGTAAACCTTTAACTGCTGAAGGTATCAAGGTTTCGGTATCGAGTGATGGTTATCAACCTTCTGATATTTATCACTTTATAGAGCGTGATGGATACTTGGAATCGGCGTCTTGCATTGAAGTCTCTAATGGACTTTCTGTCACTTTGATCATCGGGCACCATGATCATACCCATGACTTTGATGTACATTTTCGTCCTGGTTCTCATTTAGAAAGCGAAGATAAGGAATATCAAGATGCTCACGAACGCGCTCACGCTTTAGACATTCAAAAACGCTTTGAGAATCGAGACGTGACGAATGGGCAAATTCTGCTGTTTGGATTAACGGGCGGTTTGATTCCATGCCCTGCTGCGGTAACGGTTTTGCTTATCTGTTTGCAGCTTAAGGCAATGACTCTTGGTGCGACATTAGTTGTGTCATTCAGTATTGGCTTAGCCTTGACTCTGGTTGCTGTTGGCGTTGTGGCAGCAGTGGGCGTGCAAAAAGCGACATCTAAATGGAGCGGTTTGAATGATGTTGCACGTCGAGCTCCTTACTTATCGGGCGTCTTGATCAGTGCAGTTGGTTTGTACATGGGTATGCATGGATACATATCGCTGACAAGTTAAACTCTGTGGTAAAGATTCTTTTTCTTTCTTTTTGCATTGGTAATGGCTTAATGCCTTGGTTTGCCTATTTTTCTGCCGATTTTTGATTGATAATCACTCGATCTGACATCGCTGCCATATCTACAAACCAAGTCATTCTCGCTTCATCAAGCATCTCGGATTACAACCGCTGCAATTGTGGCTCTAATATCTGAACCTGAGATACTAAATGATAAAACGGGAGCACTGACCACAGCGCTCCCGACGGCAAAACGCTAATTAGAACTCTTTTCTTTAATGTTCGATACCAATTTGGTCGCATAGTTAAATTTAACTATGCAAACGTTTCCTTTTGCGTACTCGTCCCTTCGCCAAACCTCGTAGAAATGTGACGTTTTGAAGACTTTTTTTCCTTCTGTCTAAAGTAATCGGGAACCAAGCAGATACATAGTTATAAAGTTATGTCTTGCTCTGCCAAACAGACCCAAAATGCAGTTTGGTTGGTTTTGGAGAAGAAAGGCTTAGCGCTCGATTAATGAGCATCAATTGAATTGTATTGAGACAATTATAATGAAAAGAATCATCTTATTAGCAGTCTGCGCCATGTTTGGTATTGCTGTCGTGGCGAGTATGGCATCAACGTACCTAATTTCGAGTCAGAAAATCGATGACATCATCTTAAACAAATCCCAAGTTCAAGCTGAGTTTCTAGCGGGAAATGCGAGTTATATTTTGGAGAACTCAGCCAATCCAATGCAAGATTTACAATCGCTTGTTGAGGGGCTGAAACAACGTTCAGACGTGAGTTATGCCGTTGTAATTGACCGTAACGTAACGGCAGTAGCCCACAGTGATAAGCACAAGCTGAACAAAACCTATAACGATGAATATACTGTTGAAGGCGCGACGAGAGGTGTTCAACAGTACTCAAAGTGGTATGCCGATGTCCAGAAAGTATGGGTGTTTGACATCATGGCACCAATTTATGTGGATGGTCAGTTATACGGTACTTTTGATATTGGTATTCCTATTACCGAAGTGAGCCAAGCGACGAATGGAATTATTACTTACCAGTTGATCTCTATGGTGGCGATCTTCGTTATGTGTGTTTTGATTCTGTCACTTCTGCTAAATAAACTGATGAGACCGCTTTCTACGCTTAAAGACGCTCTACAAGACATCTCAAAAGGAGACGGAGACTTAACCGTTCGTTTGCCAGCGAAAGGTAATGACGAAGTCGCGCAAATTTCTTCTGCTTTCAACGTTTTTGTTGGGAAAGTACATGAGATTATTACACAAGTTGTAAATACTGGTGTGGAGCTTAATAGTTCAGCTGTCGCTTTGCGTGGGCAATCTCAACAAGCGCTCACAAGAGGGCAAGAGCAGAACGAGCAAACCATGCTGGTTGTCACATCCATGAACGAAATGATTGCGACGGTCAATGAAATTGCCTCCAATGCTGCCGGAGCGGCAAATGCTGCGAGTGCAGCAAGTAATGAAGCGCAAGATGGCTACACGACGCTAGAAAGAACCAAAACGGCGATGACTAATCTTGAAAACGAGATGAACAGCACTTCCAACATTATCGTGAGTCTTGCTGAAAATACTCAGTCGATTGGTAGTATTCTAGAGGTGATTAGAGGTATTTCGGAGCAAACCAATCTATTGGCTCTCAATGCGGCTATCGAAGCGGCACGCGCTGGTGATGCCGGCCGAGGTTTTGCAGTAGTTGCTGATGAAGTTCGCAACCTAGCGACTAAAACGGCTCATTCTACCGATGAAATTGACAATATGATTCACCAGCTACAAACTGAAGCTCAAAGTGCGGTGAATTCAATGAGTAATAGTAAGACTCTTATTGAAGAAGGAACGGCAGAAACTGAGTTAGCTCGACAGGCTTTAGAAGCAATAGCTGCACAAGTGACGACTATTTCAGATATCAATACTCAAGTAGCAACCGCAACAGAACAGCAATCAACGGTAGCAAACGAAATTAATATGAACATGGATACCGTCAGCCACTCAGTGAAAAGTGCGCTAACAGCGAGTGAGCAACTAGAAGAATCAAGTCAACAACTCGCGGAGCTATCGCGAACACTCGATCGTCACGTAGGAGCGTTTAGAATCTAAACGCCAACTGACCCTCTTTAATAAAAGCCAGTAAATGTTAATTGCTGGCTTTTTTATTTGAGAAATCGAGTCTCAAATCGCTTAGCGGTGTTTGTCCTTTCTAGACGATAAAACAGAATACGATAAATTAGTTGAGTAAAGCTTAGCTAGGCGTTAAGTTTTGCGTTTTGCTTTAAATGTTCAACAAACATAGATATTTTCTTAGCTACATGTTTTCTAGACGAGTAAAAGGCGTAAAGCACTAAATCCTCAGGTTCGTACTCTAGAGTGACTATTTCTAGCTCACCATTTTTGATCTCATTTTGGCATGACTCAATTGGCAATATTGCGTATCCAAGCCCTGATAACGCGCCATATCTGGCGAGATGACCGCTGTTTACTTTGAATGAAGATTGCACAGTTTGAGTAATATGGCCCCCAACAGGGTTTCTGAATACCCATGGTGCACCATTTACTGCGGTAAGCGTCGTGATGCAGGGAACATGACTTAGATCCGTAATGTTGTAAGGGGTGGCGTATTTCTCAATTAGTTGAGGCGCGGCTAAAATGGCACTGGGCCAGCGTTTTATCTCTCTCGCCACCCAGTTACTGTCTGACAAAGTCCCTCTATGAAAACTCAAAATGACATCAAAGCTATCAATAACATCATCTTTAGGGTTTAGCGTTGTATCGCAAGACAAAGAGATTGACGGGTATTGCGTGCAAAAGGTGACAACCGCTTTGGCCAGTACAGGTGTGTCTGGCATAAGAATTCGCAGTTCCCCTGTTACCGTGTGTGAGTGGCGCGTTACCGTTTCTAGTGCGGCGTTGAGTTGCTCCAATAACGGACGAGTGCTGCTATAGAGCTCTTCTCCAGCCTCGGTAGGCGTCATTCGCCTTGTTGTTCTATTGAACAACCTAATGTTTAACTTTTCTTCAAGCAGGGCAATGTGTCGGCTGATATTTGATGTTGGTATATTCAAACACTCAGCGGCTCGCTTAAAGCTGTTGTTCTCATAAACACAGTGAAAACTTTTTAACCAGATTTGGTCAACGTTATCAAACATTTCATTATCCCACTTTATTGGATTATCAAGCCAGCATATCGCACTTTATCCCTGTACTAAGTTACATACAATTTTATTTACAAGTTTAAGCGAACAAACAACGAGATATCGCGCTAGAACGTAATCAATAGTGGTGAATTTATGAGCTGGTTAGAACGGTTATTTGAGAATAAAAATATAATAGGTTCGCGCAAAGCGTCTATCCCTGAGGGCGTTTGGACAAAGTGTCCTGAGTGTGAACAAATACTTTATCGTGCCGCGTTAAAAGAAAATTTGGAAGTATGCCCTAAATGCTCATATCACATGAGAATGGCTGCGCGTCAAAGGTTGATCTCTTTTCTGGACCATGGAACACAACAAGAGTTGGCAAGTGAGTTGGAGCCACAAGATATTTTGGGTTTTAAAGACTTAAAGCGATATAAAGAGCGAATTGCTTTAGCACAGAAAACGACTGGAGAAAAAGATGCGTTGGTGGTGATGGAGGGCAAGTTATTGGGGCTGCCTGTTGTTGCGTGTGCATTCGAATTCTCTTTCATGGCAGGCTCGATGGGCGCAGTGGTTGGCGAGAAGTTTGTCCGAGCAGTTGAAAGCGCAATTAATACAAAATCTGGGTTAGTATGTTTTTCCGCTTGCGGAGGGGCGCGCATGCAAGAGTCTTTGGTGGCTCTCATGCAAATGTCAAAAACCAGCGCCGCGTTAAACCACTTATCTGAGCACAGATTACCCTATATCTCAGTATTGACGGACCAAACTTATGGTGGCGTCTCGGCGAGTTTAGCCATGTTAGGAGACATCAATATTGGTGAACCTAAAGCAAGTATTGGCTTTGCGGGAAGACGGGTCATTGAGCAAACGGTACGTGAAAAGTTACCAGACGAGTTTCAGCGAAGTGAATTTTTACTAGCGCATGGTGCGTTAGATATGATTGTCGATAGACGTGAAATGCGCGATCGCGTTGGCCGCTTACTGGCTAAGTTAACTAATGCAAGAGTGACTTCAGAATAGGGGATGTTTGATTTGAAACTTACACGTGTTCAGAGGCGAACCTCACAAAGCGTTCATTTTGTTCGCTCCTTGGTTCTGTATTCATTAAGTTTAGATCCCGTGTCGTTCAATATGGTTCCACATCAAAATGGCCGCAGACTAAACCACAAAGTAATATGTATTCTCTCTGGCTAAATATTTGCTTTGTTTACTCATCGACCACTCTAAGAGGAATGCTTCTAATTCGGTGGCACATCTAGCATTAATGTTAATTTTTAATGCGCACTTGATTGTGTATTTTTGGGGTGAGTTGTAAACACAAACAGATGGCATCATGAGTCAAGCTATCAGTTACACTTTTTGACTACCTTGAACTCCACTGGAAAGGTTAAAGAGGAACGTTTTAGAACCATTTTCTTTATTAAGCGATAATTTAGAAAAAGGTAAATTAATGTTTTTATTGATAATTGTGAGTTATTTTGGGAGTGGGATTGCTCCCATTTAATTAGAGTAAAAGACCTATTTTTGGGAGCGGTTTCATAAATTTTATGACACTGATTTCACTGTTTGAGCTGTAAAGAATATAAACCCCCACTCAATGTATGTTAATAATCAATGAGTGTTGTTATGTCTCATATCCGTTTTTTCCCGCGCCATCGTTTGGCGCTTGCTTGTATGCTAGCGAGTGTGTCTGGCTTCTCTTTTGCACAAAATCAGTGTGCTGTTGCTGATTTACAACAATCGCGAGATCTGGCTACTGCCGTTTCTGGTGCTGAGTATGATTGCTACCACGCTTGGTTTTCAGCACCTTCAGAAACGCTGAATGATATCTATAGTGAAGCGAGCCTAAGCCGTATCCGAGTCGCGCTGGATCAAGAAATCGCTCGCTATCGTGGTGAAGCAGATCAAGCTCGTATTCTAGAGAACCTAGGCGAATTTATTCGAGCGGCCTACTACGTTCGCTACAACGCTGGTACTGGTACACCTGAGTTTTCGCAAGCGTTGAGTCAGCGTTTTGCTCAGTCGACGAACCTATTCCTAAACAACCCTCATGCTTTGGATCAAGGTCGTGAACAAGTTGGTGCAATGAAGAGCCTGACTTTGATGGTTGATAACGTTAAGCAGTTGCCGCTGACCATGGATAGCATGATGGCCGCGTTGATGCACTTTAATCGTGAAACCGCGCAGGACACGCAATGGGTCGATGGTTTAAACAACTTGTTCCGCTCTATGGCAGGCCATGCGGCGAACGATGCGTTCTACCGATACATGGCAAACAATACACACCATATTGATACGTTGGTGAAATTCGCATCTGATAATGCTTGGGCATTAGATACGGATGCAAGCTTTATCGTTTTCAATGCATTACGTGAAACTGGTCGTTTGCTCGCGAGCCCAGATCAGGAGACCAAACGCAAAGCATTGGCAGTAATGCAACAGGTGATGCAGCGTTATCCACTGGGTAGTGAGCATGACAAACTATGGCTTGCTGCCGTTGAAATGATGAGCTACTACGCACCAGAAGGCCTAAATGGTCTGAATATTGAGCAAGCCAAGCAAGATTTAGCTGCACGTGTAATGCCAAATCGTTTTGAATGTCAGGGACCTGCCATTATTCGCTCTGAGGATCTGACCGATGCTCAAGCAGCGAAAGCGTGTGAAGTGCTAGCGGCAAAAGAAGCCGACTTCCATCGAGTTGCGAATACGGGTAATCAACCTGTCGCTGATGATTTGAATGATCGTGTTGAAGTGGCGGTATTCGCGAGTAACACTAGTTACGTTGATTACTCTTCATTCCTATTTGGTAATACAACGGACAACGGTGGTCAGTACCTAGAAGGTGACCCTTCAAAAGCGGACAATACTGCGCGTTTCGTCGCTTATCGCTACGCGAATGGTGAAGATCTCTCTATCTTGAACCTAGAACATGAATACACGCACTATTTAGATGCACGATTTAACCAATACGGTTCGTTCAGCGATAACTTGGCTTATGGTCATATTGTTTGGTGGCTAGAAGGTTTTGCTGAATACATGCATTACAAGCAAGGTTACCAAGCTGCGATTGAGCTGATTGCAGATGGTAAACTGAGCCTTTCCACTGTGTTTGATACCACGTACTCTCACGATACCAATCGTATCTATCGTTGGGGTTATCTAGCTGTTCGATTCATGTTAGAAAATCATCCACAAGACGTCGAAAGCTTGTTGGCATTGTCGCGCTCTGGCCAGTTCGAACAATGGGCACAGCAGGTGACGTCTTTAGGTCAACAATACGATGCTGAGTTTGAACGTTGGTTGGACACATTAAAAGTGGAACCTGAGCAACCTGATACAGACCCAGAAGAGCCAACAGAACCAACAAGCCCTGAAGCACAAGTGACTGAATTGACGGCGAACCAAAGCCTTCAGCTTAGTGGCGAAGCATACAGCGAAAAACTGTTCTACGTTGATGTTCCAGCCAACACCGTTAACTTCAATGTATCTATTGAGGGTGCGGGTGATGCGGATCTTTACATGAGCTACAACAAAGTCGCGCATTACTATGATTTCGAAATGAGTCAATATGCTGATGGCAGCAATGAAGAGATTGTGTTTGAACCAGAGCAAGATGGTTACGTTAAAGCGGGTCGTTACTACATCAGCTTAACTGGACGTGATAGCTATGACTCAGTGAATCTTGTGGCTGCGTTAGAAGTGGAAGCGCAAACACCGCCAACCCAAGTGCAAGATGATTTAGCACCTGTGGTATTAGAGTCTGGTGAAGCCAAAATGCTTACCGTTCACAAGCAGCGTTATGCAGCAGTTTATGTGCCTGAAGGTGTTGAAGAGGTTCGTGTATGGCTAACGGCTCACTCTCAAACTGGTAATGTCGATCTATACGCGAGTAGGGAGCATTGGCCTACAGTAGAGCAGCACGAGTATGCGTCCAACTATGCAGGCAGCAATGAATACCTTGCGATTCCTATGACTGAAGCAGGGTACGTGCACTTCGCTCTTCAGGCTCCAGAGCAAGGCGATGACGTTGAAATGCTAGTGCACTTCAACTAAAAAATTCGATTAACTAAAGTCGAGATAAAACGTCGCTGATACAGCGACGTTTTTGTTTATATCGGACACGATTATAAACAAACAGCGGCGAATGCTAGTTAATCGGCTGATCTATCGAGTTATCAGTTGCCCTTTTTCTAAACGACTTTAAGTTTGTATTGCAATTTACCGAGTACATAAACTTTTTTAGCGACGCGTTCTGTGACCTAGCTTCTGATTTGTGCTTCCCAAATGGATACAATATATATGCACCCCGTGCAATAAAGTGAAAAGGGAAAGACATGAAAACGCTTATTTATGAAACGTTGATTAGCCTTGCTAACCAAGAACCAGAACAACATGCAAGAATCCGACAAAATCTCTATGAACAGTTGGATCTGCCGTTCGATAAGCAGCTGGCTTTGTATTCTTGTGCCCTTGGTCCTGCAAGTTCAGGCAAGTTGGAGAGCAGTCAAGGCATTAACAACGCGGTAGATTGCGCGGTTAAACTGCTTGAAACTCCTGAGCGCTAATTCACTCGTTGTTTTAATCACGGCCCGAACCCCAAGGGCCGTTTTTAATTGCGGTTAAATTGATTTCAACGTCGTTATTACTCTGCTCTTTCCGCTAGCACTTCTTTGAATGCAAACATGCCGTTTAATGCCGCGGGAAAACCTGCGTAGACGGACATCTGCAAAATGATCTCTTTAATCTCATCCTCGCTACAGCCTACATTCAGCGCTGCATTTAAGTGCACTTTTAGTTGCGGCGCGCAATTCCCCATTGCCGTTAGCGCGGCGACGGTTGCGATTTCTCTCGATTTTAGGTCTAAGCCCGGGCGAGCATAAATATCGCCAAACGGATACTCAATGGTGTACTGAGCTAAATCTGGACAAATATCTTGTAAGGTTTCGATGACATTATGACCAGCGTCGCCATCAATTTGAGAGAGTAGTTCTAATCCTTTGTTAAAGCGTGATTGTTCCATCGGTATGTTCCTAGTGAATAAACGTAAACACACCTTAATCGTTAGAGTTAACTCTAAGTCAACGAACTTTTCCGCTTTTATACAAGGCAATTTTTTCTTCTAGAGCCGATAAGTGCTTTTTCTGTTGCTCAATGTGGCGTTTGAGGTTTTCTTGGTGTTGTTCTAACAGGGCTTGACGTTGTGGTACAGATTGAGAGCCGACTTCCCTTAATTTGGCATACTCTAGAATCTCTTCAAGTGGCATTGCAGTTTCTTTTAAACGCTTAACAAAGCTTATCCAGTTTAGATCTTTCGAACTATACATTCGATGTCCACTCGCGTTTCTATGGACATGTTTAAGTAAACCGATTTTTTATAGTATCGAAGAGTATGAGCAGATAGCCCGACGAGGTCAGAAAATTCTTTGATATTCATTATTATCCTCCAAGGTAGAGCATACCCCATAGAGATAAGCTAAGTTTCGCATTTTGAAGTCATTTCGGGACAGATACAAACAGAAATCTTTAGTCTTTTAACGCTAGGTATGGTGATTTACTGGATTTTTGAAACGCGCCAAACGTGATCCACCTGCCAGTTTCGTTTTATTAACAATTGATTACTAAACGGGTTGGCTTGGCTATTTTTATCCTTTGGGCCTATTTAGGGCGTACATAGGTCTTATGTTTTATCTTTTTAAATTGAAGTTTTTGTTAATTAAAACAATGTTTTAGGTTTGTGTTGGGCTATTTGGGTTGTATGTTGTGTGCCCGTTATTCACTCAGAACGATTTATCGCTGTGCAATGGATGAGTCGCTACGCCTTCGATTTCAGCCTTGAGTTAGTGCTAAAAGGGTGAGTGCCTCTGATGAATAGCTTTTATAATTTCGATTATTGAATTCACTCACAAAAAATGCAAACAAGTAATCGTGAGTGGAAACGAGCAGGAGAACAACATGAGTGGCTCACAGGAAACACAATCATTCGGTGCAAACGTTATCTTACATGCGTTTGATTGGAAGTATGCTGACATTGCCCAACGAGCAAAAGAAATCCGCGAGCTTGGTTATGGCTCTGTGTTGGTTTCGCCACCAATGAAAAGCGCACACGATGAGCGCTGGTGGCAGCGTTATCAACCACAAGATTATCGTGTTATCGATAATGCCTTGGGTGATACCAAAGATTTTATTCATATGGTTCGTGAACTGGAGCAAGTTGGTGTGTGGGTTTATGCCGACGTAGTGTTTAACCATATGGCAAATGAGGCCCACCTTCGCAGAGACCTTCAGTACCCAAGACAAGAGGTCTTGGAGGAATACCAGAACGACAAACAGAAATATCAGTCGCTAGCGTTGTTTGGCGATCTATCTCAACCACTTTTTGATGAAGAGGACTTTGTTGAAGCATTCGGCATCAAAGACTGGAAAGATAAGTGGCAGGTTCAAAACGGACGTATCACAGGTGGGCCAACCGATCCTGGCTTGCCAACTCTTCGTGTTTGTGACCATGTAGTTGAGCAGCAGCGAGCGTACCTAAAGGCGCTGAAAGCTATTGGTGTGAAAGGTTTTCGTATTGACGCTGCGAAACACATGACGTTAGAGCATCTTAAGCGTGTTTGGACAGACGACATCACGCGGGATGTGCATATATTTGGTGAAATTATTACCGATGGCGGTGCGACGGAAGAAGAGTATCAGCTGTTTCTTGAGCCGTATCTACAGGAAACTCGCCTAGGTGCGTACGATTTCCCTTTGTTCTCAACCATGTTTAAGGCGTTTGCTAAAAAGGGTAGCTTCAAGTCTCTGATTGATCCCTATTGTTTTGGTCAGGCTCTGTCCCCCGGTCGTGCGATTACATTTGCTATCACACATGATATTCCTAACAATGATGTCTTTCTTGAGCTCATCATGGACGAGGAAAACGAATGGTTAGCTTATGCCTATATTCTAGGCCGAGATGGTGGTGTGCCGTTGATTTATACCGACTTAAACACTAGCGGTATTAAAGGTAAAAATGGTCAGCCAAGATGGCAGGGTGCATGGAGCGATCCGAGAATGGCAAAAATGATCCAGTTCCATAATATGACGCATGGCGAGCCGATGAGTGTTCTTGAAGGTAACGATGACATGCTCGTACTTAAGCGAGGTGACAAAGGTATTGTGGTGCTTAATAAATCACAGCGTCAACAGTCTTTGACATTAAAAATCGATGGTGATTGGGTTGATTTGATGACAGAACAAATCATTCCAACTGAAGGTAAGTTAATCGTACCATCTAAGTCGTCAATGTTACTCGTCGCGAACTAGAAGATGTACACACCGAGGTTAGCAATTTCGGTGTGTATGTTTTTCATCGTCATTCACGTTCTGCTGAAATTCAATATAAACTCCAACTCTCTCGTTTTTGCTAGAAATTTATGAGCACTCGTTAACGCAACATTCTGCTTTTAAAAAACCAATTACGTCATCTAAGCACTGATATTCTGCAACACAAAAAAGGGTTCTACCCTCACGGCGCTGGGTGAGAAGACCGGCTGAAGCAAGGCTAGAGATATGATGAGAGAGAGTGGATGCTGGAATGCCAAGCTTTTCTTGTACGCCGCCTACCGCGATACCTTTGTATCCCGCTTTGACGACTTCTTTGTAAATACTTAAACGAGTCGGATGCCCTAACTCTTTTAGTGCTTTAGCAACGGCTTCAAGCTCCATACTGACCTCTAAAGAATGACCACAGTAATTTTGTTTCGATAATAGGGAAAGTCTCAGTAAATGCCAACTATTACGATCTCAGAACAATTTAAATCAGGTGAGATTCATACTGGCTCATGCCTTCATGGCAACAATTGTCTGTTCTAATGAGACAGATCAATCTTCATTATTATTTCACGCCACGTTCAAAATCCCTCGTCTACACTCAATGTTGAGTTGTCAGTTGGCAGACCAAGGAGGCGGCCATGATTGCGGTTCATAGAGATTATTGTTTGTCTAACAGTTCGGAGTTACATGCCCACGTTAAAGTCAATCCTGTCGGTAAATTAGAAGTTGAGATTGTTGAACTTCAAGAGCGCCACACCACAGAGTTTGATGATTTGTCTTTTGAGAGTCGTGGGTGTGAAACTCGAATCTGTGGTAAAGAAGACACAACTCCGTGGCAGTTCAATCTTGCAGTTACTGATGCGTTAGAGCTTTCTCATTTAGTGGAAGAAGCAAACGAAGAGTATGAGATTTTAATGAATGATCTTATGTAATATCGAGAAGATCATTTTATCCTGCACGGCGTGTGGCTCTGTACTGAAAAAATAAAAACCTCCCAAGCGGGAGGTTTTTAATATGGAGTGCGTTATCGTTGGATAGGCTCTTCTCTTGGTGGTGTTAGCTCTTGGACGTTATCTTCATTAAAGTCATCGGCGTAACCTTTAGGTGGCGGTGTCCAACCACGTTCTGACCGCGATAGTTTGTGATGACGATCTTTTTGCATCTCTTCCGCCATTTTCTCCTCTAACTGAATAAACAGTTGTCGGAAATTGTTGTCATAGCGTTCACCTTCAGAATCATCTTCCCAAGCTTTGTAAAGTATTTCTGACTTACGTGCTTCAACACGCTTATATGTCGCCTTCTGTTGTTCAACAAAGAAGGGGTGAATGCCAAGGGCTTTCATTGTGTGACCGCCCATCTCCAATGCAGAATGGTAGGTCTCTGATTCAATAATATCAGCCCCCGCTTGACGCAAAAGATAGCCATGTCCACGGTCAAAGGCACGTGCAATCACTGTTACTTTTGGGTACGTGTGCTTAACGTACTTCACCAGTTCTACACTCGATTCTTGGTTATCAATCGCCACAACCAACGCAGCGGCGTGCTCAATGCCGGCTGTATGTAGCATATCTGGTCGAGTCGCGTCGCCAAAATAGGCGCGAGTGCCAATCTGGCGCATGTTATCGACTTGGTCAGATTGATGGTCAAGTACCACGGTAGTCACGCCGTTTGATACCAATAGGCGATTCACTATTTGTCCAAAGCGGCCGATGCCGGCGATGATCACCGTGCCTGTTTCCTCAATCGTATCGCTTTCGCGTTCATTTGACTGGCTTTCAAAGCGCGGCAGAATCACTCTATCAAACAGAATAAACAAACCTGGTGTCAGGAACATCGAAATCGCAACCACTAACGCAAGAGTTTGTGAGAGTTCAAATGGGATGACGTGGTTTTGCACTGAAAAGCTTAGAAGCACAAAGCCGAATTCACCTGCTTGAGCCAAGCTTAGGGTAAACAGCCAGCGGTTGCTGCCTTTCACCCTAAATATCAGTGCAAGAATAAACAGCACCAAGGCTTTCAAAACCATCACGCCAATGGTCAATGCCATGACCAACCAGAAATCACCAAAAAGGACCGAGAAGTTGATCCCTGCGCCAACGGTAATAAAGAACAGACCTAACAATAGACCTTTAAATGGTTCGATATTGGATTCTAACTCGTGGCGGAATTCACTGTTCGCCAATACAACGCCAGCCAAGAAGGTTCCTAAGGCAGGAGATAAGCCCACTAAACTCATTAGTGCAGCGATACCAATGACAAGCATGAGTGCAGTTGCGGTAAAGATTTCTCGCAAACCAGAGCTAGCCACATAATTGAGCAGAGGTCGACTTAAAAAGTGTCCACCAACGACGACGATTGCAATCGATGCTGTGATTACGATGCCGTATGCCCAGCCTGGCAATCCCGCAACGAGGCTTAATTCTTCATGGTGCGCTGCGGCTGTTTGAGCCGCGGACTGTGCCTGTTCAATTAATTCAGGTAAGGCCAATAGAGGAATGAACGCCAACATTGGTATCACTGCAATATCTTGAAAAAGCAACACGGAGAAAGCGTTTTGTCCACCTTCCGTCTTCGTTAATCCTTTTTCGCTAAAAGTTTGCAAAACAATCGCAGTAGAAGAGAGGGCGAAGATCAAACCTATGGCTAAGGCTATGGTCCAAGGCTGGTCAAAGTACAAGGCAATACCCATAATCGCCGCGACGGTACCACCGACTTGCAGACCTCCTAAACCCATTAAGCGATTGCGCATCGCCCACAACATTTTGGGTTCGAGCTCTAAACCAACGAGAAACAGCATCATCACCACGCCAAACTCGGCAAAGTGCTGGATTGTTGTTGTTTCTTCACCGACTAAACCGATAATTGGGCCAATGACCACACCTGCGATGAGATAGCCTAAAACGGACCCAAGTCCCAAACGCTTAGCAAGTGGGACTGCAATTACAGCAGCAATCAAATATACGAAGGCTTGTAAGAATATCCCTGTCATGAAGCCTCCTTAATGAGCTCTGGCAATGCGCTGTTAAGCTTGATTAATGACGCCGCAGCTTCAACATCCAACCTATCTTCGACTAAAGCTGTTAGCAGGCTCTTGTACCGCTCAACATGACGAGGGATTCGCCCTTCTTCATCTGCTGTACGTGCGCCAAACATCGCGAGAGGGGCAATGTAGTTCATGCCGGTCAGTGCGGACATTTGTTCAATAGGCGCAAGCAGTTGACGAATCGTAAAGTGGTTGTAGCCTTCTGCCTTATAAGCTTCTTCTTTACCCCCTGCAGACAGCACACAAAGCATGGTCTTACCTTGCAGTGCTGTGCCATCTGTACCGTAAGCAAAGCCATATTCCAAAACCAGATCTTGCCACTCTTTTAAAATCGCAGGCGTTGAATACCAATATAGTGGGAATTGGAAAATCACCACGTCATGCTCACGTAAGCGTTGCTGCTCACGGTCGATATTAATATCGAAACGAGGGTATTCGCCATAGAGATCAACACATGTCACGCCTTCAATTTTTTGAGCTTCTTTGAAAAGTGGAGTATTCACTTCTGAACGATGCTGGGAAGGATGAGCAAAGAGAATGAGTACTTTTTTATTTGCCATAGGGATCCTTGCTATCTAAATAACCATGCCCAGTAGGAGCGCGGGTTGGTTAGAAAATGTAACTCATAAATGATCGCCAAGCTAGTTTGGAAAACGGTTTAAGCTGTTTCAATATCAATAAAAAACCACCAAATAAATTGGTGGTTTTGGGAAGCGTTACGTTTTACTAATCATGAATAGGGACGACTAGAATATCCACCGGTGACTTGTTAATTAAGTGTCTGGAGTAAGAAATAATCTTGCTCCAGAAATCTTGGTGGTGACCACAAATCAGAAGATCCACTTCTTGCTCTTTAATGGTGACCTCTAATTTATCAGCCAAGTCGCCAGTACCTACGAAGAAATGTTTAAGTGGGTAATCCATGTAATCACTAAATGTTTTTAAACATTCCATTGAATGCTCATTCAACGGCCTTTGCTCCGGGTTTTCTTTGATGTCTACAAGCTCACGATAGATTTCTCCGTGCGTACCATCAATATGAATAAAGGAGATATCGGAGTCGAGATAGTTTGCCATTGATACCGCTCTGTCGATAAGCACGGTGCTTTCATCTGACAGTTCGAGTGCAACAAGGATATGTTTGTATTTCATAACCACGCCCTTATGTGGATTATCTTTACTCTAAGCATAGTATGGCTTGGATAAAAATTGTGTTGCTAAGATCTCGAAATTGTTCAAAGACTTGTTAAAAAGTTAATGTGATATAACAACTTACTGTGAAACTTTCTTTTTGTTCACATTTGGTTAGAAAGCTTGCTTTTTGAACAAAAAAGCGGCTACACTCTGTGCATCATTTCTCTAGGAGATTACGCCAACATGAAGAACTAAACCTGTCATCCATATTTTTACTTATTTTTTGGATCTGCAGGGTTAGTAGGCGTAGCTCACTTTCCGATATTTCTTTGCAACAAGACGACTTTTTGATTTGACGTATATCGTCGAGCTTTACATAGAGCTTAATGCGTTTGTGCACGCGTTTTGTTGCCATTTCAAATCATAGCTACGGCTGTTGTCCCTGTCATACAGGAGGCAAATTATGCCAGTTTTACAAGCTTTTAATGTTAGCCATCAGTTTGATAATGGCGATACGCTATTCCAGTCTATTTCTTGTTCCATGACTAAACGACGTGTTGGTTTGGTTGGGCGCAATGGCATCGGCAAGTCGCTTTTGGCTTCCATTTTAGCGGGAGAAATTCAGCCTGCCAGCGGTGTTGTGACTGCTCCCTCTTCTTTCATGATGTATCGCCAGCAGCCGTCTGATCTGCTTTCAGGTCAGCAATCGATCGCCCAATTTCTGGGAACAGACTCGGCCTTACATGCTTTGAAGCAGATTGAACAAGGTGATGTTTCTGAACATTGGTTCGAACTGGTTGGCGAACAGTGGGATATTGAACTGAAACTCAAACAGCAGCTTGCTGCGATGGGCTTGCCGCAAGACCCTGATTTCTCTTGTGCTCGGCTCAGTGGTGGTCAGTTGGCGCGTTTGCAGTTATGGCAGTTATTTGAAAACGAAACGGATCTTTTGATTCTCGATGAGCCATCCAATCACCTCGATACCGAGGCGAAACAATGGCTGATAGAGTCTATGACGCATTTCAGCGGTGCGATTTTACTCATCAGTCACGATCGTGAGCTGCTGCGAGAGATGGAGGAAATTTGGGAGCTATCGGGCCTAGGTTTACAGGCTTTTGGTGGAAATTACGATGTGTACGCCGAGAAAAAACGCACTGAACTGCAAGCGGTCGAGAGGCAGTTAGCGCAAGTCGATAAACAGAAAAAACGGTTAGCCGAGCAAGCCCAGAAAAATCGCGAAAAAGCAGACCAACGCGCCGCGCAAGGGAACAAACTGCGCAAAGACGGCAGTCAGCCCAAAATTTTGCTTGATGGAAAAAAGGATAGCGCGACCGCCAGCGCTTCAAATCGCAATAAGAATGAGCAACTCAGACAAGCGCATTTACAAGCCAAAGAACAGGCGTTGCAATCGCGACATGAGCAACTCAAGGCGCAAAAGCTTTATCTTACAGATAATCCGAACCGTTCGCGAAAAGTGTTGTCGATACAAGAAGGTATATTACCTTTTGGGAATTCTACGCCTATCACGTTGCAGATTTTTGCGAACGACAAAGTCCATCTCAAAGGGAGAAATGGCTGCGGAAAATCAACCTTGTTAAAGACGTTGCTTGGCGAGTTATCGTTGCAGAGTGGTGAGTTGCAAGTGAATACGCCTTTGTATTATCTCGACCAACATTTTGGTGCAGTGAATCCAAATCTTTCGTTACTTGAGAACGTAATGGAGAGCTGCCAAGAGATGACGGAAAGTGAAGCGAGGACCTTATTGGCCGGGATCGGTTTTCGTCGAGATGCAGTGTTTCGATTGGGGCGCCTACTGAGCGGTGGCGAGAAGATGAAGCTCGCGATGCTGATAGTCAGCCACCAAAATTCTCAGCCTTTGCTGCTGCTTGATGAACCAGATAACCATCTCGACCTCGAGTCAAAAATAATGCTTAGTCAGGCGTTAAATGTATACAAAGGTGGATTTGTTCTGATTAGTCACGACCAAGATTTCGCTTCCGAGTCTGGGGTTTTGCGCCAAATCGAGCTGACTTAGACGAAAGAGAGTAAACGCCATCGTGGCTCTTCAGTATTGTTCCCAAGTTCTACACTTCCACTTACTAGTTTGTAGAACTGGAAGGAAATGAGGGAGTTAGGATGGCTTTCACAACTCGTTTAATGAAATTAGATTCATTTTGTCGATATATAGTAGAGTTCTGATGTATTGCACAAAAAGACAACAGAAAAATAAAAAGGAATTTCATGAAAAAGAACACCCTAGCACTCACAACGGCTCTCGCACTCGGAAGTGTGTTGTCTGTGGCGTATGCAAATGAAGCGGCGCAATCGTCGGTTGAACAGGTAACCCCGAAAACCATCACGTATCCAACCACACAAAAAGTGGATGTTGTCGATGACTACTTTGGTACAAAAGTGAGTGATCCTTATCGCTGGTTGGAAGACGATCTCAGCCCAGAAACCGCAGAATGGGTTAAGGCACAAAATGCAGTGACGTTTGATTATCTGTCGAAAATCCCTTACCGCGAGCAGATTGAAGAGCGCATTACTAAGCTCATGGATTACGAAAAGCAAAGCCAACCGTTCAAAGAGGGTAAGTTCACTTATTTCTACAAAAATGACGGGCTACAAAACCAAGATGTGCTTTATCGGAAGTTAGGTGATGGCGAAGCAGAAATTTTCCTCGATCCAAATACTTTTAGTGAAGATGGCACCACATCGTTAGCGGGAGTGAGCTTTTCACGTGATGGTTCTTTGGTTGCATACAGCATTTCGGAAGGCGGTAGCGATTGGCGCAAAGTCATTGTGTTAGACACAGAAACCAAAAAGCCCGTCGGCGAAACGCTGGTGGATATTAAGTTCAGTGGCATCAGTTGGCTCGGCAATCAAGGTTTCTATTACTCAAGTTATGACAAGCCAAAAGGGAGTGAACTTTCCGCGAAGACAGACCAACACAAGCTCTACTTTCATAAACTTGGAACGAAACAAAGTGAAGACCAATTAATTTTCGGTGGTGTAAAGGACGAAAAGTATCGCTACGTTGGGGGTTACACGTCGGAAGATGAACGCTACTTGTTTATCTCAGCCAGCGTATCGACGTCGGGTAACAAACTGTTCTTCAAAGACCTGAGTAAGCCAAATAGCCCGCTGAAAACCATTTTAGATAACACCAGTTCTGATACTTGGGTGATAGACAACCAAGGCACGAAACTGTACTTGGTTACGAACCTTAATGCGCCGAACAAACGCGTCGTGACGGTGGATGCGAGTCAGCCGCAGCCCAAAAACTGGAAAGATGTGATTCCTGAAACAAAGAACGTGTTACGTGTTTCTACCGCGGGTGGCAATTTGTTTGCGAGCTATATTGTTGATGCGATCTCGATGGTGAAGCAATACGACATGAACGGCAAACTCATCCGAGAAATCAAATTGCCTGATATTGGCAGCGCATACGGTTTCTCGGGGAAAAAAGAAGAAACCGAAGTCTACTATTCTTTCACCAACTACAAGATGCCAAGCACGACCTATCGTCTGAACATCAAAGACGGTGATAGCGAGGTGTACTACAAATCTAAAGCGCCATTTGATCCTGCTTTGTATGAATCTCGCCAGGTGTTTTACACCTCAAAAGACGGAACAAAAGTGCCGATGATCATCACCTATAAAAAAGGGACACCGATGGACGGCAGTGCACCAACCATCCTATATGGTTATGGCGGTTTCAACATTAGCCTCACGCCATCTTTTAGCCCGACACGTGCAGCTTGGTTAGAGCTTGGTGGTGTTTACGCGGTAGCGAACATTCGTGGTGGTGGGGAATATGGCAAAGAATGGCACAACGCTGGCATTCAAATGCAAAAGCAAAATGTGTTTGATGACTTTATTGCTGCGGCTGAATTCCTAATTGATGAAAAGGTAACGTCATCAAACAAGTTAGCCATTAACGGTGGATCGAATGGTGGCTTGTTAGTAGGGGCCGTTATGACGCAACGTCCAGAGCTGTTTAAAGTGGCGCTGCCAGCAGTCGGCGTACTGGATATGCTGCGTTACCATACTTTTACCGCAGGTGCTGGTTGGGCGTATGACTACGGCACGGCAGAGCAAAGTAAAGAGATGTTCCAATATCTGAAAAGTTATTCGCCGGTGCACAATGTAAAAGCAGGGGTGGAATACCCAGCAACATTGATTACAACCGGTGATCATGATGACCGTGTTGTTCCTGCTCACTCATACAAATTTGCTGCTGAGTTGCAATCGAAGCAAGCGGGTTCAAATCCGACCTTAATTCGCATCGAAACCAATGCAGGACATGGTGCAGGCACACCAACGCGTAAAATAATTGAGACAAATGCAGATATTTATAGTTTTGCACTGTTCAATATGGGAATAGAGAAACTGCAATAGTGCGAATTGTTTGCGTTTTAGTTATCGAAACGCATCGGCGCTTTATCGCTCGATAATAAAAGGGAATCACAGAGAGTGATTCCCTTTTTATTTATTATAGGCCTACTATTCTAATCTGATGCTAGGCTAATCAAACTAAGGTTTTTAAATTATTATAATGTTCTAATTAATCTGAAGAGTGTTGTACGATCGAAATGAAACATTGATCGCGATCACCTAAATCCATTGCACTCTCTATTTATATGGTAAAATTAATTAATCATTTGTTCTAATGATAATTTAATTTTCATAAGTTTTAATATTTCCTTCTTCATTGGTATTACCAAATTTCAAGTTATATAAGATATAAGTAGCGGTGATTGAACTTTTACGATGCTTTATTTTATTTTAATTAAAACGTCGAATGTTTCGTCATTATTGAATTTGCTTTGATAATTTATGTTATCCAAAGCGAGTTGTGTTGCTTGCTATTTATGATGACCTCATGACGTGAATAATTTTATAATCATTAAAATGGATACAGTTTTATGAATTTAGTGAAACCGTCTGTTGCCATTGTGGTTGCAGCCCTACAACTCGCGTCTTCTGCCTATGCGCAAACAAACAATAGCGAAGAACTACAAGATATGTCTGACCCACTTGCGGTATACACCCAAGCTGGCTTTGGTATTACTGATAAAGGCGCGAACATCAAAATCGGTCAAACTTACCAATCTAGCCAGCCTGGTACCATGGCGATGAACATCATTGAAATGAAAGGCATTGGTGGTGAGCTATTTGGCATTCGCGACAATGACGATCCAATATATGCCAACGTTGATGACAGCATTGACTCTTTCCGACTACGTAATTTCCAAGTAGAAGTCGCAAAAGGTCTAGGCCGTCAATTAGATGTAAACTACGACGTTGATAACGATAAATTAGATGCATCTTATAGCTTTATTCAAGGTCTACCTAAGTTTGGTATGTTGCAGCTATTTCCTTTAGCTGGTGCGGGTGTCACTATTGCTAATGATTTTAGTGGTGATGACAAAGGTTATGAAATTCCAGGTACTTTCACTGTTGTGGGTATGTACTCAAAAATTGAATTAACCGATAAAATCTGGATTAACTACAACCCAATGTATATGCATACGTTGTCTGGGTCTAGTCAATATAAAGATACTTATTACGCGGGTGAAGATAATATCTTAACTCATGAGTTTGCGTTGTCTTATCAAATTAATCCTCGCGCTAATATTCGTTACTTTGCAAACTGGAATGAGCATGTTAATTTCGGTGATGGTGATCACCGTATCGAATTTAACTACCAATTCTAACTCCCTCGTTTATTTCCAGAATGGAAAGTGTGTTTATCCATATATTTAAATATTTAGGCCAAAGCACTTTCTACATAAAGTAGGTTTATCATGAAAGCCAAATATAAATTTGCGTTGGTATCTATTGCTATATCTTCTGCATTACTATCAGGATGCAAAACTGGCGATATCGTAACGAAAACAGCCCAAGCACCCTATGTTGAAACCGTTACCCTAACCGAAACAAAAATCACTCCTTATCATAATTTTATCGGTCGAACTGAAGCGGTAAATGACGTTGATATTATGCCGCGAGTCGGTGGCGAATTAACCGCGATTCATTTTAAAGATGGCGATATGGTCGAAAAAGGCCAATTGTTGTTTGAAATCGACGACCGTCCTTACAAAGCGGCACTGGCGTATGCAAAAGCGTCGTTGCAAAAAGCAAAAGCGCAACTCGTTCAAACTACGCGTGATGCAGAACGTGTGAAGAAACTCATCAAAGATAAAAGCATCAGTGAGCAGCAATACGATGACGCCATTGCCGCGCAAGCCGCAGCGATTGCTTCGGTAGAAGAGGCGAAGGCGACGCTGGTTTCAGCAAGGCTCGATCTTGAATTTAGCTCTGTGCGTGCTCCTTTCTCTGGTCGCGTGGGTTTCAGCAACTTCCGAGTGGGTGACCGTATTTCGAAAATTCAACTCGTTCCTCTTGTTTCGATCACTCAAGTAGACCCAATTCACTTTGGCTTTGATGTGGATGAGAAGCTCTACCGCCGCGTAAGAAGTGCGATTGATGTAGCTCATCGTAACGATGACAAACTGGATGTTGATTTAACACTGACGCTTTCAGACGGTTCATTGTATCCGCTTGATGGCAAGATCTACGCCGTTGGCAATAAGATCGATTTAGAAACAGGCTCAATTCGAGCAGAAGCACAATTCGATAATCCAACTTACGCGCTTATGCCGGGTGAATATGGCAACTTGACCATCAAGCTGCGCAACAAAACCATTGATGGTTTGCTTATCCCATCGGCGGCTGTTCAACAAGACCAAGCGGGTGACTACGTCATGGTGGTTGGTGATGATCACGTGGTGTCTCGTCGTAACGTTGAACTCGGTCAGACCTACGGTGTGAAACGTGCTGTGCTGACTGGTTTGGCGGCTAACGAAAAAGTCATCGTCAATGGTCTACAAAAAGTGCGTCCGGGTGCAACGGTGAAAGACGTTGAGCTACAGAGTGAACAAGGCTGAGTGAGTACTGATGTTAAGTAAATTTTTCATTCACCGGCCGAAGTTTGCTTTGGTGATCTCACTGGCGATGACATTGATGGGTATGATCGCCCTGAAAGTCTTGCCAATTTCTGAGTATCCTCAAATCTCTCCAACGGTAATTACGGTGAGCACCATGTATCCGGGTGCAAACGCGGACGTGGTTAAAAAGACCGTAGCACAACCGATAGAAGCCAAAGTCAACGGCGTTGAAGACATGATTTACATGTCTTCTGTGATTGGTAACGATGGCTCATACACATTGCGTATTTACTTCCGAGTGGGCGCAGATGGCGATATGGCGCAGGTTCGTGTGAACAACTTGGTGGCACAGGCGACGTCGTCTCTACCACAAGAAGTAAACCAAATCGGTGTGACGGTTAAGAAGAAATCTTCCGACATGCTGGGCGTTATCACACTGCGTTCTCCGAAACAGTCTCACGACAGTATCTACCTTTCTAACTACGCGGATCTCAATATTGTCGAGCGTCTAAAACGTATCGAAGGTATGAGTGACATTACGCTGCTGGGTAAGAAAGACTACTCAATGCGTATTTGGTTGAACCCAAATAAACTGGCTACCTTGAAGCTTTCTGCTAGCGATGTTATTGGCGCAATTAAAACGCAAAACATCCAAGTGGCGGCGGGTAAGATCGGTGGTATGCCAGCTCCGGGTGATCAGCAATATCAATATGTTTTGCAAACCAAAGGCCGCCTTACTTCTGCGGAAGAGTTCGAGAACATCATCATCCGTGCGAGCAAGAAAGGTTCTATGATTCGCTTGAAAGATGTGGCTCGTGTCGAAGTTGGCGCACAAGGTTACGAAGCTGATGGTCGTATGAATAACGAACCAGCCGCCGTTCTGGCCTTGTACCAGTTGCCGACAGCGAATGCGCTAGACGTGATGGAGCGGGTGAAAGAGGCCATGAAAGAGTACGAGAAATCGTTCCCAGATGATTTGGTCTATGACATCGCGTATGACTCTACCGAATACGTAGAGACATCGATTGATGAAGTGTACGAGACGCTGGTGATTGCGGTACTTCTTGTCACCTTCGTTGTGTACGTTTTCTTGCAGAACTGGCGAGCGACCATCATTCCAACCTTAGCGATTCCGGTTTCCATCATTGCGACTTTCGCAATCATGGGCGTGATGGGCATGACCATTAACACCATCTCGTTGTTTGGCTTGATCCTCGCCATCGGTATCGTGGTGGACGATGCGATCATCGTGGTAGAGAACGTGGAGCGGGTTATCCATGAAGAGCATTTAGACCCGATTCCGGCCACGATCCAAGCTATGAAAGAAGTGACGGGGCCAGTATTGGCAACAACGCTTATTTTGTTGGCAGTATTCGTACCGGTTGCGCTATTGCCGGGTATTTCCGGTCGAATGTTCAACCAGTTCGCAGTCACCATCTGTGTGTCGGTGCTGATCTCTGCGATCAACGCATTAACGTTAACGCCAGCGCTTTGTGCGTTGATGTTGAAATCTACTCACTCGCAACCTATTGTGCCTTTGCGTGCGTTTAATCGAGGTTTTGAAGCAATAACGCGCAAATACCAAGGTGTAGTTGGCTTCTTGAGCCGTCGCATTGTGCTGAGTATCGGTGTTTATGGCGCGCTTATTGCGGTGCTGGCATTTGCGTTCATGACCGTACCTTCCTCTTTCGTACCGAACGAAGATAAAGGCGTGTTCATGGTCGAAATGCGTTTGCCAGACGCAGCAGCATTGCAGCGTACTGCACCATTAATGAAGCAGTACGTTGATGAGCTAAAACAGATGGAAGGTGTGGAGAACGTGGTTTCGGTTGCGGGCTTCTCGGTAATTAACATGGCGTCGATTCCAAACTCGGGCATGTTGATCATCAAACTGGATAACTGGAGCAAACGTAAAGACCCTGAGCTACACCAACGCGCATTGATGAATAAAGTTAACCAAATGCTGAACTCAACGCCAGATGCCGCTTCGTTCGTTTTCGCGACACCGGCAATCAAAGGTATGGGTGCGGTGGATGGTTTCAACCTTGTGCTGCAGGACAACTTGGGCCGTTCTCCACAAGAGTTGGCAAAAACAACCGCTGATTTTGTTGCCCAAATCAACCAACTGCCTGAAGTGGCACGTGCGTTCTCGATTTTCCGTGCGAATATTCCGCAACGTTACATCGATATTGATCGCGATAAAGCGATTTCGATGGGCGTACCGTTGAATGAAATCTTCAGCACACTGCAAGCACAGTTGGGCGGCGCCTACATTTCTGACTTCAACTTGTTTGGTCGTTCGTACCAAGTGAAAGTGCAAGCAGAAGAGCAATACCGTGACAATATCGACGACATCAACCATCTGTTTGTTCGCTCAAGCTCTGGAAAAATGGTGTCACTGGCAACGCTAGTGAAAGTGAAGCCGATCTTCGGCCCAGATACCTTGTCGAACTACAACATGTTCAGTTCTGCAACCGTGAACGGTGCGCCAGCGCCAGGTTACAGCTCGGGTGATGTTGTAAAAGCCATTGAAAAACTGGCTGCGGAATCTTTGCCAAGTGGTTACTCATACGAGTGGTCAGGCATGACTTACCAAGAGATGAAAGCAGACAACATGGCGCCGATCGCGTTCGCATTGTCTTTGCTGTTCACCTACTTGTTCTTGGTGGCTCAGTACGAAAGTTGGACCATTCCTGCAGCGGTAATGATGGCGGTTCCAGTCGCGATTCTCGGCGCAATGGGCACGCTACTGCTGGTGGGACAACCGTTCGACTTGTACGTGCAGATTGGTGTGGTCATCTTGATCGGTATGTCCGCCAAAGTGGCGATTCTTATCGTGGAATTTGCCAAAGTTCTGCGAGAAGAAAAGGGCTTATCCATCATTGATGCTGCCAAAGAAGCTGCTCGAATCCGTTTCCGTGCAGTACAGATGACCGCATTTGCCTTCATCTGGGGGGTATTCCCGTTGGTGATTGCATCGGGTGCCGGTGCGGCATCTCGTCACTCACTGGGCTTTGCAGTATTCGGCGGCATGATTCTCTCTACGTTTGTAGGCACGTTACTGACGCCAGTGTTCTTCGTGATGATGCAATCTCTGCGCGAGAAGTTTAAGCGAAAGAAACCCACTGAACTTGAGGTGAGCGAGCAATAACGCTGATTTCAACTGACTGACTCCACAACACCCCCACGCTGTGTGCGATTGGCCAATGCCTTTCATTGATATACAACCACCGTCGCAGCGTGGGTTCCCCAAACAATAATAGGTTTTAGCATGAAAAATCTTTCAAAAATCGTCGTAGCGAGCTCTCTACTGACGTGTGCTGCTGCGCAAGCGGGTGGGTTATACCTTTACGAAACAACTGCATCGGATATTGGTTTGGCATCCGCTGGTATGGCGGCTCGTGCGCAAGATGCCTCAGTAATGGCAGCAAACCCGGCTGGTCTGGCGAATGTTTCTGGTAAATCTTTCTCTGGTAACCTGATTGGCCTTTACGGTGACGCGCAACTAGACACGATGACTGGCGATGCGGGCAACGTGATTGGTTTTGTTCCTATGGCGTCGGCATTTTACAGCCAACAAGTAAACGACAAATGGACGCTGGGTATTGGTCTGTATGGCAACTACGGCCTTGGCCTCGAGTACGAAGGTCTTTTGGATAATCATTTAGATATTCCTACAGCAACGACGCAAGCCTTAACCATTCAACCTTCCGCTTCTTACCGCATCAATGATCACTGGTCTGTGGGTGCGGCGCTTGGTATTCAGTACGGTATGTATGAAGTGGAAACGAAGGGAGTCTTGAACTTCAATGACGAAGACCAAGACACACAGGTTAACGGCCGAGTAGGTGTGCTTTATGAAGCAACAGCAGGCACGCGTCTTGGGTTGTCTTACTCTTCTGAAACCGAATTTGAATTCGACAATAGCAACTCCATTGCTCCGCAACAACTGATCTTCAGTGCTTACCACGAAGTGAATGATGACCTAGCGGTGATGTGGAACGTGAACTGGCAAGACTGGAGCGAATACACAACCACGCTGAACGTAGAGACACAAGACACTTACCAAATCGCATTGGGTACTCAGTACAAACTGAATGAAAAAATGATGTGGAATGCAGGTTTTGCATTCGATACCAGCATGTATGAAAGTCAATCAAACGGTGACATTACCGTTCCTACTGGCAAGGCGTACCGCATTGGTACAGGCATTGATTACAAATTGGATTCAGAAAACTCAATTGGTTTCGCGTTTGAAGCGATCTTGATGGAATCGTCAAAAACGCCGCGCTTACAAGCTGGTTTTGATGAGCCTGCGCTGTACTTCATGAGCATGAGCTACAACTGGAAAAACTAATCATTCCTAATCGCTAAAACGCCTTCCTTACAGGCCATTCTACCCTAACTACCTGCACTGGATGCTGTCACACCATCTAAGGTAGTTAGGGCGCTTCTGTCACATCCAGTGAGTGATGATTCAAAAAGTATCTGCGCAGCTAAGTGCGGGTATTCAACATCTCAAAGGACTAAAAAATGAAAAATAAACTAGCGTTAGTGTGTACGACTTTGTTGGTTAGTACGCTGGCTCATGGTGCCGAGCATCGAGTAAAAGACAATAAAAACAAGTTGGCGGATGACCCAACAAAAGTCATCACGAAATTTGGCGCGTCGTACGCAAACAACTACGATTTTGATGATCAAAACATCTCATTCTCGGGCTCACTTGCGCTTGACCAAGCGCGCAAAATTAACCTGCGTATCAATGATGATGCGAGCGAGTGGCGTATTGGTGGCTCGTGGTTGTTTCCGGTCGGTATCGTGAACTTCAACTTCGGTAAAAATGAATACGTAAACGGCGCGGATCAAACCAACTACAGCGTTGGTACCTTTATGCCGCTAAGTTATTTCGGGATTGAGCCAGCAGGCTTCCAAATTTTCCCAATGGCAGGCTATACGTACAACACTGGTGATGTTCCTGTTTGTGACGGTGCAGAAAGTAGTCTCTGTAGCGAGCCTAACTTTACGGGGACGCCAAGTGCAGAGAATGGCTTCAATATGATGAGCTCTTCAGGCAGTAGCGGTTACGTTGGTGCATTCGCGCTGAAATCGTTTACCAAAGAGCTGACGTTAATCAGCTTCGCAGCAGGCACTTACGGCTCAGAAAACAGTGAAGGAGAGAACTACAAAGGCTTCTTTGGTGGTATTGGTCTTGGTTACCTCGTGAGCAAACGCCACTCTTTTAACGTAATGACGTTTGTCATGGACAACAACACCTATTTGGATGAAGCAGACAAGCGCATCGTATTATCATATCAATATCAATTTGAATAAATAAAAACGCAGCCCAAATAGCTGCGCTTTTACTTTGATAGAATGAACTAGTGAATTGAGTTGTTTTCTTCGATCTTTTTCTGGTATTGGTGTTTTAATATATACATGCGCTTAACATCGCTGTAAGCGCCGTTAATAAAGTATTCTTCTACAAGGTGACCTTCTTCGATAAAGCCGCATTTTTTGTATAAGTGAATAGCGACTTCGTTATCCACTGCGACTAATAAGTAGATTTTACGTAGATTAAGAATTGAGAATGAGTAATCTAACGCACGATTAATCATCTCTGTCGCATAACCTCGGCCTTGATGCTCTGGGGCTATGATTATCTGAAATTCCGCGCTTCGGTGAATGTAGTTAATCTCGATCAGCTCAACTAAGCCAATTACGATGCCGTCTTCATCTTCGACGACAAAACGTCTTTCAGCGTCATCATGTATATGTTTTCGATAAAGTTCTTCGAGCTCGTCATAAGATTCGTAAGGTTCTTCGAACCAGTAGGCCATGATATTTCGGTTGTTATTCAGTTCATGAATAAAGCGCAAATCAGAACGCTCTAATGCACGCATTTTTAGGCCTTTCTTCATCATTTTTCTCCAATGAGGGCGGAGAATACCTCCGCACTTGATGCTAGAAAATATTACCGTATTTCACAAGAATAGCGCATCTTTTTTTGGAAAATATCCTGTGATTTTCAATGTGGAAACTTAGAGTTCACGACAAATATAAATTAATCTTTACGATAAAAAACTCGATTAGGTGCTTTGCCTAATATCGTATTAAATACCGCGCAACGACTTAGTGTCTTAATCTAAACAAACAAGGTATTCAATATGTTTTCAATCGGTGACGTAGTAGTAGCGACTAAAGGTATCGATCTTGGCGAAATGGTTGTTACAGGTTTAAGCAGTGGCGGTTTTTACACACATGTAAAAGCAGGCGAAAAAACACTAACTTACCCAGCTAAAGATCTTAAGAAAGCATAACTAAATTTGCTCATTCTTATTTTTAACTGGCTTAAAGTTCGTATTAGTTATTTTAAGCGGGTTAGAATCGATAAAAGGTAGCGCAATGAGTCGCTACCTTTTTTTATTTTTTCTACCTTTCTTCACCAATATGAAACTCAACGCGATTTCTTCCGGTTTCTTTTGCCTTGTAAAGTGCTAAGTCGGCGCGTTTAACGAGTGGTTCAAATGAGTCGTCGAGACGACAGACTTGAGTTACCCCAATACTCGCGGTGAAGCTCATATCACAACCTGAATGTTGAACGGTCGTCGTTTCTAGTGCATTACGAATCGTTTCTAATGTGTCTAGAGCTTGCTGTGATGAGCGACTTCTTAATACGATGGCAAACTCTTCACCGCCAACTCTGGCAAGTAAGTCACAATCAAGTAGATGACTTTTAATAGTATTAACTGCATGGATCAGTGATTTATCGCCTGCGTCATGACCAAATCGGTCATTGAGGCTTTTAAAATTGTCGAGATCTAAAATAGCAACATGGAAGTCAATGCCCTGGGTTCGGTATTCATTTAGGCGGCTTTCGATTTGTCGCATGAACTCTCTGCGGTTTGGAATACCTGTTAGATCATCCGTCGTGGCGAGGTGTTCCATTTTCATAATCTGTATATGAAGGGCAATGTTTAAAGCAATCCAATTAGCGATGCACTGAAGCTGTGCCGCTTGTTCGTTTGTGTAAATGTGCGTTTGATGATGCGCAACATTAAGCGTTCCTAGGCAGACTTTACCGTGCATTAAAGGCGCGTCCATACACGTACCCATACCATTGGATGCGAGCATCACACAATCGATCTCATCAGATTGCGTAACATCGTCGCAGATCATCAGTTGTTGCTTTTTGAACACTCGGCCAACAAACGCTTGATGAATGGGCACTAAAAATTCAGCGGGAATCGCTTTACTACCAGAGAAAGAGTAGACCTTTAAATGATCATTGTTTTCATAAAGTGTGATACTCGCACGGTCAGAATTAAATATACGATTTATCCATTCTGCCACCGTATCAAGTACTTGCTGTAGTGTTTCCGATTGAGCTAAAAAGTGAACAAACCCTATCGGCATACATATCGGACTTTCCATGTTTTGCATCGATAAGTCATCAGGGTTAAAAGTTCTTTCAAGTCTCAATAGACATCTCCTTGGCAATGTTGCAAATACCAACAATAAATTACGTGAAGCTATTTTGTAGAAAATGTGCTTCTTGGTAAGAGTATGGTTCAATTATCGCCGTTTGTGTGCATTTGGTTGCTTAATGTGGGCGTTAACTCACCCTAAATAAGTAAATCTTATACCTATTTATAAGTAAGTCATTACTCAATAAGTGGTGTTTTTAAGATGGAAGTACAGAATGAGCCCTTCTGGAAGAGAAGGGCTAGAAAAGGATACAAATAGGGTCAGGTGAGTGGTGACTTAATTGTCTTTGTACTTTTGTAAAATCAACTGACTTATCTGCGCAACGAGTTGGTCCCTAGCTTGAAGTGAGAGCTCGGTTTCTGTGACATAAATACTAATGTAAACAGGTCGATGATTTTCCTTCCATATAATCGCGTTAATGCCACGCGAACCATGACCTCCCGCACCAGAACGGTCTGCAATAGACCAACCTGTTGGTAATACAGAACGCATTAACGAGTCTGAAACTTTGTTGTCCTGCATCCAGATTTTTAATTGTACACGAGACTCATAAGACAACGTTTCGCCTTCGACCAAAGTTCGAAGAGTGTTTAGTATGGCGTTAGGTGTGGTTGTGTCGCGGCTGTCGCCTGGTGTGGCTTCGTTCAAGCGAGGTTCTATTCTGTCTAGGCGCGTTGCTTTATCTCCAATTGCTCGCAGAAACATTGTTACGGCTTTAGGGCCGCCAATTTCATTTAATACCAAGTTGGCTGCAGTATTATCACTCATTAACATAGCGGCTTCACACGCGTGCTCTATGCGTGTGTTTTGGCCTGCGAGCTTATCCATCACTGGAGACCATACAACGATACTGCGCTCATCGACTTTTGCGGTCGCATTCTTACTTAGCTTACCGCTGTCCATATCACTTAGCATTTTGGCACAAGCTAGGGTTTTGAATGTGCTCATGAGTGGGAAGCGTTCATCGCCACGGTAGTCCCAACGCTCGTCTGCTTGGGTATCCCAAACTGACACCCCAATTCTGCTTGAGGTTTGTTGCTCGAGGAGAGAAATGTCCTCATTCAGTTGGGACGCGTAACTTAGGGTTGAGCAAACCATTAGCCCAGCCAACAAAAATAACTTTTTCATGGATCGTGTTCTTCAATTTTAGTTTTAGTTCGCACCGTAGCGATGTCACGTAAACTATAACGAGCCAATACTCTAAACACTGTTAAATCTATGTCTATTTTATGTAGGATTCTTTGCAATACGCTAATACGGTCTCAATATGAGGAGAAGAGTGTTGCTATCAAGGCCCGTAGTTTGGCTTATATATTACGTCGGTGATTCGGTCATAAAAATATCTTAGCGTGAGACACTGGCTCAGAATTTCTTATCATGAGCTAACGAATAGTTTGATCCAGAGAAATAAAAGGAGCTGAATCATCAGCTCCTTTGTCTAGTTGGATAATTACTTACAGTTCAATCTTTTTAACCATGCCTGCTTCTGCATGGCCCGGAATGTTGCACGCGAACTCAATCTTGTTGTCACCGTGGAAATGCCACAACAACTGCTTCGCTTTGCCCGGTTCGACCGTCACAGAGTTGCCCGAGTCGTGCATGTGATCGCCACTCATTGTCTTCATCATTTCGCGATGTTCTAGCTGCTCTTTAGCCGAACCAATCGTAAACTCGTGGTTGATCTTACCTGTGTTCATCACCACAAATTGCACCACATCGTTTGGCTCAATCTTGACGTCTTTCTTGAACTTGATGGTCATGTCATCATCCAAGATAACGTGTACCACCTTGTCTGGCTTTGCCCCTTTCGCTGGCATACCTACTGCCGACATGCCCGGCATATCCATCATGTTTGAATGGTCCATTTTACTGTGGTCCATCTTCATGCTGCCGTGGTCCATGTTTTCATGCTTCATGTTGCCATGGTCCATGTTCGCGTGGTCCATGTTTGAATGATTCATTTGGGCAAACGCAGTCGTTGTTGTTAGGGCTAGAGCAAGAGTGATTAGTGTCTTTTTCATTTTTATATCCTTGTTTTAATTCATTAATAACTTGGTTGCTTCCCCCCAAACGAATTGATTGAGGGGAAGGTAGGGATTAAGCCTTGTTGCCAGTGCGATCTGTGCTGGCGGCGTTTTCGATTTGGTTGCCAGTTTGCGTGCTTGTTTGGCTCGGAGTTGAGTTGCTTGGGCGTAACTCACGTTGTTTCCACAGCTTGAAGATGGCTGGAAGTACCAACAGCGTCAGCAGCAGTGCTGATGCCATACCACCAATCATTGGTGCGGCGATACGTTGCATTACTTCTGATCCTGTACCTTCGCCGTACATGATCGGAATCAGACCAATAATGACCGTCAGTACCGTCATCATTACTGGGCGGACACGCAGGCCTGCACCTTCACGAATGGCATCGGTTAGGTCTTTCGCCTCAAGCTTCTGTTGGCTCTCTTCCGCATCCAGCTTTTTGTAGTGCCATGCTTGGTTAAGGTAGACGAGCATGATGACCCCAATCTCAACCGCGACACCTGCTAGGGCAATAAAGCCGACCCCAACGGCAATCGAGAAGTTGTAGTTGAGGATATGCATGAGCCACAAACCACCAACCATAGCGAGTGGTAGGGTAAGCATGATGATCATCACTTCGCCGACACGACGGAAACTGAAGTAAAGCAGCAGCATAATGATGGCGATGGTAATTGGTACCACGACACTCAAGCGGTCTTTCGCACGTTCCATGTATTCGTATTGACCAGACCAAGCCAACGAGTAACCCGCAGGAAGCTCCAACTGATCGGCCACGACTTGCTGTGCTTCCACGACGTAAGAGCCAAGGTCACGCCCATCGATGTCGACAAATACCCAGCCATTCGGACGCGCGTTTTCCGTCTTGATCATCGGAGGGCCGTCTTCGTAACGAATGTCCGCTACGTCAGCCAGCGCAATACGAGCGCCATTTGGTGTCACCAATGGTAAGTTTTGCAGTTTAACCACTGAATCGCGGTAGTCTTGTGGGTAACGAACGTTGATTGGGTAACGCTCTAAGCCTTCAATGGTTTCACCCACATTCATACCGCCCACCGCAGTGGAGATCACTTGCTGAACGTCTTTGATGCTCAAGCCGTAACGCGCTGCGGCACGACGTTTAATGTCGATCGTGACATAACGACCACCTGCTACACGTTCCGCATAAACCGATGCCGTGCCTTGTACACCATTAAGAATTGGCTCCAACTGAGAACCGATCTTCTCGATCACTTTCAGATCGGGTCCGGCGATCTTAATGCCGATAGGGGTTTTGATGCCCGTTGCCAGCATGTCGATACGCGTTTTAATTGGCATTACCCAAGCGTTAGTAAGACCAGGGAACTGAACCAGCTTGTCGAACTCTTTGCGCAGTGACTCGGTTGTTACCCCTTCATGCCATTGGTCGCGTGGCTTCAACTGAATCACGGTTTCAATCATGGTGAGTGGTGCTGGATCGGTTGCGGTCTCAGCTCGGCCAATCTTGCCCCATACGGTTTTCACCTCTGGAACGGTTTTGATCAGCTTGTTGGTTTGTTGTAGAAGCTCACGCGCCTTACCAATCGAGATACCCGGATAGGTCGTTGGCATGTACATCAAGTCGCCCTCATCCAGCGGCGGGATGAACTCGCTACCCAGTTTACTGGTTGGGTAGTAAGCCGACGCCATCAGACTTAATGCGATAACAATCATGGTCTTAGGGTATTTTAAGCTGGTGTTCAACAGCGGACGGTACAATGCGACCAAGCCACGGTTAACCGGGTTTTTGTGCTCCGGTAACACCTTACCGCGAATGAAGTAGCCCATAAGAACAGGGACGAGTGTTATTGCCAAACCTGCTGCCGCTGCCATGGCGTAAGTCTTAGTGAACGCAAGCGGCGAGAACATCTTGCCTTCTTGGCCTTCTAAGGCGAACACCGGTACGAAGCTAAGAGTGATGATAAGCAACGAGAAGAACAGCGGTGCGCCGACCTCTTCTGCGGCTTTGCCAATTACTTGCCAGCGGTTTTTTTCGGTCAGTGGCGTTCGTTCAATGTGCTTGTGAACGTTTTCAATCATCACGATTGCACCATCTACCATGGCACCGATGGCAATCGCGATACCACCAAGGGACATGATGTTGGCGTTGATGCCTTGCCAATGCATTACGATAAACGCAGTGAGAATGCCGACCGGTAGGCTCAGAGCGATAACCAACGAAGAACGAATGTGGAACAGGAACAACGCACACACAATCGCAACGACGATGAACTCTTCTGCAAGCTTCTTCCATAGGTTTTCTACCGCTGAATCGATAAGGGTAGAGCGGTCGTAGGTTGCAACAATTTCCACGCCTTCTGGCAGGCTGCGTTGTAGGTCTGCGAGTTTGTTTTTGACCTTCGCAATCACTTCACTGGCGTTTTCACCAAAGCGCATCACGATAACGCCACCGACCGCTTCACCTTCGCCATTCAGCTCTGAGATACCACGGCGCATTTGTGGACCAAGGTTAATGTCTGCGATGTCTCCTAATAGCAACGGCGTGCCTTTCTCGGTGACTTTTAGCGGCAGTGATTTTATGTCTTCAATGCTGGTTAGGTAACCCGTGGTACGAACCATGTGCTCGGCTTCGGCCACTTCGATAACGGACGCGCCGGTTTCTTGGTTACCGTTTTGGATTGCCATGTTCACTTGTTTCAAAGTGAGGTTGTACGCACGCAGTTTGGCAGGATCAATCTGCACTTGATACTGCTTCACCATACCGCCCACGGTAGCGACTTCAGAAACGCCATCAACGGTTTGCAATTCGTATTTCAAGAACCAGTCTTGCAGGCTGCGAAGATCCGCCAAATCATGCTTGCCAGTTTTGTCTTGTAATACGTAGCTGTAAACCCAGCCCACGCCCGTTGCATCAGGACCTAGGGTTGGTTTTGCGTTCGGTGGCAGCTTTGGTGCTACTTGGCTTAAGTACTCCAACACGCGTGAACGTGCCCAGTACATGTCGGTATCATCGTTGAAAATGATATAAACGTAAGAGTCACCAAAGAAGGAGTAGCCACGAACTGTCTCAGCACCCGGCACGGCAAGCATGGCGGTGGTGAGTGGGTAAGTAACTTGATCCTCAACGACTTGAGGAGCTTGACCCGGATAGCTTGTCTTGATGATCACTTGCACATCAGAAAGATCCGGAATCGCATCAACAGGCGTATTCTTTACACTGTAAAGTCCGCCTAATACAAGGGCTAAGGTCGCGACCAACACTAGGAATCGGTTGCTCAGTGACCAACGAATAATAGCATTGATCATAATTAACCCTCGACGGCTGTTGTTGCAGGAACTAGCTGTTTAAGAACGTAGTCAGATCCTTGTTTTTCAACTAGAAACCGAACTTTCTGTCCTTCTTCAAAACCCGATAGATCAACGTCTTCTCCCACAGAGAAGTTCATCTCACCTGCATCCCAGTTCCATTCTGCAACCGGTAGGTGGTTTAAGGTGATCATGCCAAAATCAGCCATCAGCATGCTAATGTCACCAGTTAGCCAAACTTCTGCTGCAATGACGCTGTTGTCTGCCTTATAGTCAACGATTTGGTACTGACCGGACTCCGTCTTTTGCATTTCAAATTCGATAGCCTGACCTTTTTTCAAGTCACCCATTTCAACGCCATCTGCGAAAGTGAAGTTCATTACCATGCCCGGCCAATCCCATTCTGGTACAGGTTGGTGGTTGATGGTCAGCATGCGGTGATCTTTCATCACATCCGTGATCTCACCTTTGGCCCATGCCGTTTCTGCCGCTACTTCTACACCATTGATGCGAGACAGATCCGCCGACTGGCTTGATTCAGAGTCGAGCATGAAGTGAGATGAAGTAACGATCTTATCGCCTTGTTTAAGTCCTTGTAATACTTCGATTTGTTCACCAGCTTCGCGGCCAACTTCAATTCGAGCAGAACGGTATTTGCCATCACCTTCCGCCAGAACAACGCGAGTCATACCGCCAGATCGGATAACAGATGATTTAGGAATCGTTAATACTGCGTCGTCAGTGACAGGCTGAAGGGCAATGTTGGCGAACATGTTTGGCTTCAATGCGCCATCTGGGTTAGGGAATTTAAGGCGCACACGCAACGTACGTGTTTTCGGATCAAGGATTGGGTACACGTAATCTACGACACCTTGCCATTCATTGCCAGGAATCGCGTCAAGGGTCATCGTGGCTTGAGAACCCGCTTTCATCCAGTGCGCTTGACGCTCAAAGACTTCTGCATCAACCCAAACATTGTCCAAAGGACCTGCACTGATCACCGCTTGAGCAGGGGACAAATAGCCACCTTCACGCACATTTAAGCTCGCGATAACGCCATCAGCAGGCGCTTTGATTTCAATGGTTTGCGATGCTTTACCACTACGAGTAATGGATTTGATTTGAGCACGGTCAACCCCAAGCGTTACCAAGCGTTCGGTCGCCCCTTTTACAAGACCTTTGCGGCCAGTACGGTACGCATTCAGCAATTCTTCTTGTGCTTTAACCAGTTCAGGAGAGTAGAGCGTGAAAAGCACATCGCCTTTCTTCACTTTCTCACCCACAGCATTGATGTAGAGTTTTTCTACCCAACCCGCCACGCGAACGTTGGTTTGCCATAACAGACTTTCATCAAAGGCAATATAGCCAACCGTTTCGATGCGTGGTGATAGCTGTTGTAGTGTCGCGTTTGCGGTTTTAACCCCGAGGTTGTTTTCTACTGAAGGGTCAATAGTCACTGTACCCGGTGCGTCTTGTTCACCGGATAGGTCTTCTGCGTAAACCGGAATCAAATCCATGCCCATTGGGGATTTACCCGGCTTGTCGCGTTTGTAATTCGGATCCATTGGGGCAACCCAGTAAAGCGGATCATTAGAGCTTGCAGCAGATTCGCCACCCATCGCACTCATGTCGTGAGCCGAGCCCGTAAGAAAATGATTAGCACCAAACCCTAAAGCACCACCAACAATCAGCGCGATGGTTGCAACTTGTAATGTTTTCATTGTTTTACCTTATTTTCCCCTTCACATTTGACGCTACGGCGTTGTTGCCTGCTCTCGTTCACCCAAATCACATAGCAGATCCCTTAGTTTGTTAGGGAAAGTGCTCATGGGATTCTCTCGTTTGCCGCCTAGCTGTAGCCCCAACTGTCTTGGGGAATCACAAATTAATATGTCGAAATAGAGCGAGCTTCCGGTGAGGCCACTTGATAGTCGAAACCACCGAGTAGGGTAGCTAAATTGCTGTTTGCGATGTTGAGATCGGTCAGCAGACGTTGTTGCTCTAATTGCAGAGCCAACTCGTCAGTCGTGGCAGAAATCACATCGTTAAACTGCGCTGTGTTGTTTTGATAACCCCGCTCAACGGCTTGAATGCGCGCTTTCGCTTGGGGCAATAAGGTGGATTGATAACGTTCTAAACGCTGGGTTAAGTTGCCGCGATCAACCAGCAAAGTGTTCACCTTGGCATTCATCTGCGTTAGTAAGGTGTCTTTTTGCGATTGTGCCGCGCCAACTTGGTATTGAGCGGCAGCAAGATTGCGATCTTGGCGGTCACCTGTGAACAGTGGAATGTCCATGGTGAGGTAAGCGCTAACCAAATCAGAGGCGGGTTCACCCATCATGTTGTCGGCTTGGCGGTAGGCGTACATTACTTCGACGCCAAATTGTGGGGTGTAGGCTTGCTCAGCAATTTCCACCTGCGTTTTATTGGCAGAAATGCTGACGTCGGCCATCTTAACCATCGGGTGTTGGCTGAGTTGCTGATAATGCTTGGTGGAACCCTGACTGGCAGCAAGTTTGCTGTTCAGTGTGTCCCAGTTCAATTGATTGCTCGCGTGCAGAGCCTCTTCGTTTGCCAACCAATCTGACCCCAACCATTCGGAGAGTTGAGAGATAAGACGACGTTGCATTTGTGCGTTGGCTTGCAGTTTCTCATCCAACTTGCTGACTTGAAGCTGGGCATTGAGCAGATCTTGCGCTTCACTCTTACCAATCGAATAGTTGGTTTGAATAAAGCTTTCCATCTCCTTCATCAACTTGCGATTCTCAAGCATGATTTGTTCAGCGCGTTGCTGGTAACCAAGTTCTAACCAAAGTTGAGTCATGCTGTTGGCTACTTCAAGCTCACGAGCATGGACTTGAAGCCCAAGGCCGTCGGCTTGTTGATTGGCTTTCTTCTGCTGTAAATCAAGCGTCGAGCCACGCTCAAACTGTTGCATTAAACCAACGGAGATGTTGGTCATTGGGTCTTCATCGAATTTGAAGCTGTCGACAGGCAAGCCACCAAAACCCACTTTCAGTTTTGGGTCCATCAAGGTCGCGCTCGCGACGCCCGTTTCACGCATGGCAGCAGATTGCGCTGAGTATTGCATACGATTGCCATCGTTACTCAAAGCGACGTTGATCAGTTGGGCAAGTTTGGTCGTTGAAGCTCGCTCACTTGATGCGGAATTTTGTGCTGCGTGCGTCTCTTTACCAGCGGCGTTAACCAAGGTTGGCGCAGCGACCAGAGCCACCATAAAAATAGGTGCAGCTAAGCGGTATGGTTTGATATCCATAATCTAAATCCAGTGTTCGCCGGATCGATGGAGGTGCGGATTTTATTGCGGGAACAGTAAAGCCTTGTTACCTCATCGCTCAGGCGCATTAAAACAACCTGCGATACACGTGCAGGGTCGAATGCTAGGACGGATTTAGGCTATAGGAGGTCGGTACAGGTCGCGGCTGACGTGTACGACTGGGGAAGCAACTTCAGGAGTAATAGTTGCGCGATAGACGACGGGCATCGGGCTATTGACAGGATTCGGTAGGGGGACGAAAACTATCGTACACGCGGCAGTACAGCAGGTATGAACCATGCCGGAGCCTCCACCACAGTTCATGCTGGTTTCTCTTGCATCACCATCTTCGGACATAGAACCGTCAGTCATGGAGACGTCCATCATGCCAGGCATACCGCAGTGTTCGCTGTCACTCATCATAGAAGGATGGTGAGCCATGCCAGTAGACATCATTTGAATATTCATCAACGGTTCACTGTTCACCACACTAGATACCAATAGTACTAGCGTCGTGAAGAGAGTTAACCAGATTGTATGCAGCGATTTTAAGTGCATACCCTTTCCCATGTGTTTGATGAAAATGATGAAAACCCTTCGATTCTAAAGGTTAACCTAAGGGTAAGGTCAATCATTTATTACTCTTATTATCAAAATAGTCCACCCCTTCAGTTTTCGCACTTTCGAGGGAGCAAAACGTTTGTTAAACACCGAGTGTTGAAAGTTAGCGAAAGAAACCCTCGCTTTTTATGACACGTGAAAAATGTGGTTTATAAGTTTTACATCACACTAACTTGTCTTACAAATGATTATCCTTATAGAATGCATGGTTTTACTTGTGCAGATTTGGATTTGCTTTGCTGCGGGGGTTGCATGATAGAAATTGTCATCGATGGAAAATATAGAATTGTAGAAGAGGGTCTAACCCTTTTAGAAGCAGCAAAAGTGTGTGGGGTCGAGATCCCATCGCTATGCGGAATGAACAAAAGTAATGAAAAAGTACCGTGTGACTTGTGTGTAGTTGAAGTCGAAAGTGGCGGTACTAAGCGTGCGTGTGAACTCGAAGTTTACCGCGGCCTTAATGTGGTCACGCAATCAGAACAATTAAGCGAGCACCGCAGAAAAGCACTCAACCGCATCATGACGGACCATTACGCCGATTGTGAAGCGCCATGTAAAACCGCGTGTCCAGCGGGCGTGGATATCCAGTCGTACCTTTATCACATCGCACAGAACGATCATCAAAAAGCGATTGAAGTGATTAAGCGTACGCTTCCTATGCCGCTATCGATTGGTCGTGTGTGCCCGGCATTTTGTGAGAGCGAATGTCGCCGCTCGTTAGTCGATGAACCAATCGCAATTCGTCAGCTAAAACGTCATGCCGCGGATGCGGATTTGTCTGCGCATGAAGCCTATGTACCAGAAAAGAAACCAAGTAAAGGGTTGAACATTGCCGTCGTCGGCAGTGGTCCTGGTGGTCTAACGGCTGGCTACTACCTATCGAACGAAGGCTATGACGTTACGGTCTTTGAATCCATGCCAAAAGCGGGCGGTTGGTTGCGTTACGGTATTCCTGAATACCGTTTGCCAAAAGACATTCTCGATAAAGAAATCGAACTGATGTGCCGTAATGGCATGCAAGTTCACACTAATCAAAAGCTGGGTGTGGATTTCACGCTTTCTCAATTGAGCGAAGAATACGATGCGGTGTGTTTAGCTGTCGGCGCGTCTCAAGCGGTTGAAATGCATTACACAGGCAGTGACCTTGAAGGTTGCTACTTAGGCGTTGATTACCTTAAAGATTACGTCACTGAGCAAAACTATGTAACGGGTCAGAAAGTCGCGGTGATCGGCGGTGGTAATACGGCAATTGACTGTGCTCGTACTGCGCGTCGTGCTGGTGCAGACACCACGTTGATTTATCGTCGTACACGTGACGAAATGCCGGCAGAAGACTACGAGATTGTCGAAGCGGAACACGAAGGGGTGAAATTCCACTTCTTGACCAACCCTGCAGAAAACCTTGCCGATGAAACTGGACGCGTGAGTGCGATTCGCCTAGAGCGCATGGCATTGGGTGAGCCGGATGCATCTGGTCGTCGCAGCCCTAAACCAACCGGCGAGTTCTTCACCGAAGAGTTCGACACCGTGATTGCAGCAGTATCGCAAAAGCCAGACCTGAGCTTCCTCGAAGGTGAAGATTTGTCGATTCCGCTTACACGCTGGAACACCTCTGATGCAGATGAAAAGACCATGCACACCGGCACGGGCAACATCTTCAGTATTGGTGATTTCCGCCGTGGTCCTGCAACGGCAGTTGAAGCCGTGGGAGATGGCCGCGTTGCGGCAAAAGCCATTGATCTGTTTTTGAATGGCGATATGGCAGATATGCCAAAGGCGGCGTTTAACTCGCGTAAAGAGAAGAAGCTCTCTCAAGTCGACCCGCTTCACTTCGAGAACATCCAGAAAGTCGCTCGCTCTATCATGCCTGAACTGACTCCAGCACAACGCGAGCAAAGCTTCGCTGAAGTCGAGTTGGGCTTTGATAACGAAGAAGCGATGAAGGAAGCTGCACGCTGCCTTGAATGTGGCTGTCAGGCAAATACCGATTGTGCGCTGCGTGATTACTCCACCGAATATGAAGCCGAGCAAAGCTTTGACTTCTCCTTGCAGATTAAATCACACCAAGATTGGTTAGATCTTCGTGCGAAAGACTTGCGTCATAAGTACGAAGTTGACCGCAGTTCTGAGTTTATTGAGTTTGATGCTAACCGCTGTATTAGCTGTGGTCAGTGCATCCAAGCGTGCCGCGACAAAGCCGTACACGGTGTACTGAACTTCGTGTGCGATAAACAAGGTCGTCCGGCATTACGTCCTGATGATCGTCCACACTTTGGAAGTAATAAGAATGGCTTAACCCTAATGGGCGATTCGAACTGCGTACAATGTGGCGCGTGTGTTCAAGTGTGTCCAACGGGCGCGATGGTCGATAGTCGTGACCGTTCACAAGGTCGTACTGAAGATCTGAAAGCGGTCGACACCATTTGTACATACTGTGGTGTGGGCTGTAAGTTGACTATGTTCGTGGACGAGACAACCAACACGATTCGCTACGTGAAAGGCGGTGACTCGCCGGTGAACCAAGGCATGCTGTGTGTGAAAGGGCGCTTTGGTTTTGATTTCATTGGCAGTGAAGAGCGTCTTACCACGCCATTGATCCGTAAAGATGGTTGGTTGCAGCCTGCAAGCTGGGAAGAGGCGATTCAACTGATTGCGAACAAGTTCTCTGGCATCAAGCAAGATTTTGGCAGCAACGCATTAGCGGGTTTCTCTTCAGCAAAAACCACCAATGAAGACAACTACGCGTTCCAAAAATTTGTCCGTCGTGAACTGGGCACCAATAACGTCGATCACTGTGCGCGTTTGTGTCACGCATCGAGTGTAACCGGTCTTGAAGCATCACTCGGTAGTGGTGCAATGACCAATGACATCCCAAGTATTAAGCACTCGGATGTGATCTTTATTATTGGCTCGGATACTACATCGGCGCACCCGATCATCGCTTCACACATCAAGCAAGCAATTCGTCACCATGGCGCACGTTTGATTGTGGCTGACCCGAAACGTGTCGATATGGCAGAGCATGCTGAGCTGTATATGGCGCACCGTCCGGGTACGGATGTGATGCTCCTTAACGGCGTCATGCAGCAGATCATCAAGAACGGTTGGTACGATCAAGAGTACATCGAAGAACGTGTCGACGGCTTTGATACCTTACTGCAAGAAGTGATGTCGCCAGCTTACAACCTCGATAAAGTGGAGTTGGTTACGGGCGTAAAAGCCGAAGACATTCAAGCAATGGCGCGCATGATCGGTACGGCAGATCGTACGGCTGTTTACTACTCGATGGGGATTACTCAGCATACGACAGGTCATGACAACGTGCGTTCTATCGCTAACTTGCAATTACTGTGTGGCAACATCGGTATTGAAGGTGGTGGTATTAACCCATTGCGTGGTCAATCAAACGTGCAAGGCGCGTGTGATATGGGCGCTTTGCCAAACAGCTTCCCGGGCTATCAAAAGGTATACAACCCAATTGTGCGTCAGAAGTTTGCGATTGAATGGAACGCACCAAATCTGCCTTCTGAGCAAGGTTTAACCCTGACAGAAATCATTGATGCGGCTTGCCATCGTGATGTTCGTGGTATGTACATCATGGGTGAGAACCCAGTGTTGAGTGACCCGAACCAAGCGCATGTGATTGAAGGTTTAGAAGCGCTCGATTTCTTGGTGGTTCAAGACATCTTCCTAACGGAGACTGCACAATACGCGCATGTGGTTCTGCCTTCTTGCTCGTTTGCGGAGAAAGCGGGTCACTTCACCAATACGGAGCGCCGTGTTCAGCGTGTGAATCCGGTCGTAACCGCACCGGGTGAAGCGAAAGAAGATTGGTGGATTATTCAAGAAATCGCCAATGCCATGGGCAGTGATTGGGATTACCACTGCGTGTCTGATATCACAAATGAAATCGCACGTGTGACACCTCAATACGCGGGTCTTCGTTGGGACGCCATTACGCCAAACGGTGTGCAATGGCCGAGCAATAAGAACAACCCTGCGGGTACTCGCATCATGCACCAAACCCAGTTTACTCGTGGTAAAGGGCAAATGGTGGGCGTACCGTTCCGTTATGCGGCTGAACTGCCAGATGAGGAGTATCCGCTTGTGTTAACGACTGGTCGTGTGCTTGAGCAGTTCCACACCGGCACCATGACGCGCAAAACCAAAGGGTTGGATAATCTTGCTGGCCCTCGTGCGATGGTGAGCGTGGAAGACGCAGAAGCGCTTGGCATCAGTAATGGTCAGCGTCTGACGGTGTCTACACGTCGCGGCAGCATTGAGATTGATGCTTTTGTGACTAAGCGTATTCAAAAAGGAGTGGTGTTCATTCCATTCCACTTTGTTGAATCGCCAGTCAACCGCCTAACGACAACGGCAACTGACCCGCATGCGAAGATCCCTGAGTTCAAGGTCGCTGCGGTTAAAGTGGAAGTGAGCGAAAAGACAACGCAGACAGAGTCTCTCGAAGATAGTTACCAACACGTTTAAATTCGGCGAGTCACGTTGTTGTGGGCACTGACAATTTGAGCCTAGTTGATGGGCGGATAATCTACTCTTGATTTCCGCTCTCACTACATTCACTCGATTGTCTTTTTCTTCAAACTCCTTTTACTTTTCTGTTATCACCGCGCTCCGGTTAGTTTTCCTTTCTTACTTCTTACTTCTTACTTCTTACTTCTTACTTCTTACTGTCTCTGTGGCGTATTTTTGTTCAAGCCCATGATGAGAGTGCAATAAAGTTTGTTGTTGAGCTTGTCATAGAATTGACTGTCTCTGACTGTCCCCTGTTATTTGGGCAAGTTCTATAACCTAAACTTTGCTCGCTTCCTATACTGAATTAACGAAGCAAGATTTTTATAACAACAAGAGGAAGCTTGTATGACAAGAACAACCTCATTTGCACTCGTTTTATTACTTATGTGCGCATACTTTGGTTACAACCGTTATTATGTATACCCCCAGCAGTTGGAAACACAGGCGAAGTCGATGCTAATACAAATGGCAAATCGCGAAGAGTGGGTAGATGTGTTTGAGATGATGAATCGCGTAGACGCGCATAAGGGCCATTTGGAACTTGTTGCTGACGTGACATCCTCTGATGGTCAGCGAGCGTACAGTGAAGGTATTATCACGTACACGGATCGCGAAGGCGTTGTCTGTAAACAGGTAGTGTTCAACTTTAAAATAAACTCTTTGAAAAACTACGATATTTCCGATTTACGAGATTGTTCCTACGGTGAGTACTATTAATATTGTCTGAGAGTTGAGCTCGATAGCACAGTGTATGAATACACAAACAAAAAATAGCCCTTCGTTGGGGCTATTTTTGTTTTTAAGGAATGAACGCAATATCGTGGGATTAGTCGAGTGATTTTTTGAAGCGAAATGAAGCGACAATAAGGCCGATAACGGTGAATCCAAGTAACCAAACTGTATCTCGCCATAGCTCTATTAGGTCTGCACCACGCAGCACCACACCACGAATAATTCGCATAAAGTGGGTGGCAGGCAGCGCTTCGGATATCCATTGTGCCGCGATGGGCATTCCTTCATAAGGGAACATAAATCCGGAAAGAAGAATCGATGGCAAAAGAATAAACACCGTCATCTGCATTGCTTGAAGCTGCGTCGTCGCAATGGTGGATATCACCAAACCTAAGGTTAAACTCGCGGCGATAAACAACAGCGTGCCAAACAGTATCTGACTAATGGCGCCGTTTATCGGTACACCAAATATCCAATGACCCAAGCCTAAAATGATAAACACCTGTATCAGACCAACAAAGATGTAGGGAATGATCTTCGCCACCATGAGTTCTATGGAGTGGATTGGCGTAGTAATCAGTAACTCTAAATTGCCACGCTCCCGTTCTCGAACAATGGCTGCACTGGTGAACAAGATCATCGTCATGGTTAGAATCACGCCCAACAAACCAGGGACAATGTTCACCGCTGAGCGCCGACTCGGGTTGTAATACAGCGCAACTTCAAAGGTTTTGGTTGGAGCAGGACGTATCTCAAAATCAAAATCCGTTAACGGCATGGTTTGTAGCGAGAGAATCGCAGAACTGATCATGGTGTCTGAACCATCCACAATCCACTGGCCAAGTTCTCGACCTTTCACCATACGTTGGGTTAAGTCGCTAGGTAGAATTAAAGCCGCTCGCACCAAACCGTCTTGAATGGCTTGTTCGGCTTCTGAAGCGGTAGCAAAGGTTTCAACCACATCGACCACTTGCGTTACTTTAACGGACTCGGTAATCACGCGCCCGGCGGTACTGCCACTTTGATCAACGACACCAACGGGAATATTGCGAATATCGGTATTAATAGCGAAGCCGAACAGCAGAAGCTGAATTAGCGGGATCATCACGACCATGCCAAAGGTAATGCGGTCACGTGAAAGCTGACGGATCTCTTTGATCATTACCGCTTTCATACGGGCAATAGATTTCATCATTGGCGACCTTCTCCCGTAACACTGACAAACACATCTTCCAAGCTAGGACGAGCAATGTTCATCTCGCAGCCCTCAAGCTCAGGAAAGGTTTGGGTTAACCATTCGATCGGTTGTTCGATGTGCTGGTGGATCAAAATGCGTAAGCGAATGCCGAGCTGTGCGGCAGAACGGACTTCTTCGCGCTGAATGACTTTCTCTTTGAGCTCGCGCAAGTTATCCGCTTTGACTTCGACGATGTTAACGCCCATTTGCGCCATGAGTTCTTCTGGCTCACCATCGGCGCGAATTTCGCCCGCTTCCATAATAGCCAGACGATGACAGCGCTCTGCTTCATCCATGTAGTGCGTTGTGACTAAAATCGTCGTGCCTTGGTCAGAGAGATCAAACAACTGCTCCCAGAAATCGCGTCGGTTCTCTGGGTCAACCGCAGATGTGGGCTCATCGAGAAACAACAGTTCTGGCTTGTGCATAGTGGCTGCGGCGAGAGACAAGCGTTGTTTCTGGCCGCCACTCATTCCGCCGACGCGCTGTTTACGCAACTGGTCGAGACCGTAGGTGGCTAGTTGTTCTTCGATGCGAGCTTTCAGGGCCTTGGTTTCCATACCAAAGATTTGTCCAATAAACTCAAGATTCTCTTGAACCGTCAGGTCATCATAAAGCGAGAACTTTTGTGTCATGTAGCCAATCTTGAGGCGCAGAAGCTCAGATTGTTTTGGGATCTCTAGCCCGAGTACATCGACATTGCCCTCACTTGGGCTAAGCAAGCCAGTCAACACACGAATGGTTGTCGATTTACCGCAACCGTTAGGGCCAAGAAAACCATAAATACTGCCTTTGGGCACATTAAGCGTGATGTTGTTGATGGCGGTGAAGTCACCAAACTTCTTCACTACATTTTCAGCTTGAATCGCGTATTCGGTCATTGGCTTACTCCACCAAATCCACTTGCGCTGGAATGCCCGAAGGCAAGGGTTGTGCTGAGTCTTGAAGGTCGACTTCTGCTAAGTACATCAAACGCGAGCGTTCTTCCTCGGTAAGCGCGAAATAAGGCGTAAATGAAGGCTCAGTCGCTACCCAACGAACGGTGCCGCTATATGGTTGCTCAACGCCATCTACATGCACGTTAACCGTTTTACCAGGCACAAAGTCGACTCGATAGTTAGCAGGAACATAAACGCGAGCGTATGGGACGCGGCTGGCTTGTATTACAGCAACCACACCATTCACAGGAACGCGTTCGCCAAGGTTAAACGGTAGGTTATCTAACAAGCCATCTCGCGTGGCCGTGATGGTGAGTTCTGCCAGTTTCTGTTCTTGCAGTGCCACATCGGCTTTTGCTGCCATGAGTGCGGCTTTCGCTTGTTCAATATCTTCAGGACGAGAGCCAGCGGTCAGTTTGCTGAACTCTTCTTGTGAGGAGTCTAGCTCTGCACGGGCAGAATCTCTGGCTGCTAAAGCGGTGTCTTTTTCTGATTGGCTGATGAGCTTTTTACGAACTAATTCCGCTTTACGTTGGTAGTTCTTTTGCGCTTCAATCAATTGAGCTTCCGCTCTGGCAACGCGAGCTTGCGCTGCGGCAATGTCTTCTGGTCGCTCACCATTGGTCAATTTCAAAAGATAGGCGTCAGCCTTGGCTTGTTCGGCAACGGCGTGAGCTAAAACGGCTTCTTGGTTCTTTGTATCGAGCTGAACCAGCACTTCTCCTTCGGTGACTTGGCTGCCTTCCTTAATGGGTAGGGCACGAATTATCTCGCTAGAGGTTGCAGTAAAAGTTACGCGGTCACGCTCAAGCGTACCAAGGGCTTGCTGTCCGTCATCTTTGGAACAGGCAGTTAAAAGAGTCAGGGCTAGGGTGCAAAGAATGATTCGCTTCATCATGCGACGCTTCCTCTAAGAAGGTGAGCTCGAAATCGTATCAAGCTATAGAAGAGTGTGGGACTGCATTCAGTGTAACGTGAGTCAGTTTTGTCCGGCTAGGAAGTTAATTCCTTCAATATTCATCAATTGATTAATTATTGAAGCTGGCTTGATCCTGCGGAAGCCGTGCTTTACTTGGCTCTTTTAAGTTGATTACATGAATATCATTTAAACAAAAATCTTGCCTTTCATGTAGAGCACGCCGTCGCCAGATACTCTTACTTGTTCGCCAGTAACTTCACAGTGCAAAATACCTCCGCGCTGAGAAGCTTGGTAAGCGACCAGTGACGTCTTGCCTAATTCTTCTGTCCAGAACGGTGCTAATCCAGCGTGAATCGAGCCAGTTACGGGGTCTTCGTCACCACCATTTGCAGGCCAAAAGTAACGAGATACAAAGTCTTGTTGATCGCCTTTTGCGGTAACGACCACATCGTAAGGAGCGAGTGTCTTGAGGTGCTCTGAACGGTATTGAACCTCAAGTACCTCCTGCTGGTTGCCGACCACCACAAAATACGCTTGAGGGCTAAGCAGTACGCGTTCCACATCGCAACTTAGGCCTTCAATCAATGCCGAGGGAATATCAGAAACGGCTTTTGGAGGACGAGCAGGGAACGTCATCTCGATCTTACCTTGCGCATTCTTCTCTACGGTGAGGGTTCCTACTTCCAGAGTATGAAATTCAATCGTGCCATTAATGCCAAACTCATCAAACAGAACTAACGACGAGGCCAGTGTCGCGTGTCCACAGAAATCGATTTCAGTAATCGGAGAGAACCAACGAATCTCATATCGGTTTGCGCCAATGGATTTTAGAAAAGCCGTTTCCGACAAGTTGTTTTCTGTCGCGATATTTTGCATCAATTCTGGGGCTAGCCATTCCTCTAAAGGTATCACCGCTGCTGAGTTGCCTTTGAATTGCGTATCGGTGAAGGCGTCCACCACGTAGATATCCAATTCCATTTTCCTTCCTTATTCCGTGAGCGATTAATTAGCATAAACCAAGTGCAATTAAGAGAGTAAGAAGTTTGTGTTAGAATCTTAAAGTGTCAAAATTATAGATTATTTTGTGGTTTTTGATACTTACTGACAAGGATTCGGACTGCTGGGTATTTAGACTAGTGTTGAATTCATTGAAAGGAAGAAAAACATGAAAGCGATATACAAGTCAGTTTTGGTATTGAGTGTTTTTGCGGTCGGTTCTGCCCATGCATTTGAACTCGTGAGTAGAGATATTCAAGAAGGCCACCCGATGGCGAAGACATTTGAATACTCTGGTTGGGGATGTGATGGCGGGAATCAATCACCACAATTGATGTGGAAAGAAGCTCCAAAGGGCACAAAAAGTTTTGCGATCACCGTGTATGACCCCGATGCACCAACAGGCAGTGGTTTTTGGCATTGGATAGCGTTTAATATTCCATCCACCGTTAGCGAGCTACCTCGAGGCATTGATATGAACAAGTTAGGCGGCAAAGAATCTCGTATTGACTACGGCACAACGGGGTTCGGCGGCGCGTGTCCTCCAAAGAATGATGGGATGCATCGTTACCAGTTTACGGTGTGGGCATTGCCAACTGAAGAACTGAACTTGGATGAAAACACGCCACCAGCCATTGTAGGGTTTACTTTGAATAGTGTTGCTTTGGGTAAAGCGACATTAACCACGACTTACACGCGATAATTGAATATAAGGGGAGAGAATGGGTCACCAATATCAGGTTACGCTGTTTCGTGCGGAGCAGCAGCAGAAGCTTCGTAATGTCAGGATTCACTCCCCAAGCCTTATTCAGATTGTTAAGGGGAGTAAACATCTTTTCTGGAAAGATGAAGTACTCGACATCCATCATCCAAATATCATGCTTTGTGAAGCAAATGCATCCCTAAATTTTGAAAATCTTCCTCTACAAGGGCGATTTCTTTCTCGAATGTTCAGTTTTCACTGTGTGCCTAGCGATGAAATGTTGGAGCTAAGCATGAGCAACGCATTAGGAAACTATGTACCCGTTGTTGAGACAGATAAAGCATTGCAAGCGACGTTAAATGCTTTGTTTTCGTTTGAGCGGGAAAGCTTAAGTGAAGCGACACAACGCTATTGGATTATGGGCCTATATCAGCAGCTAGCTGAGAGAGGGTTATTGCATCGGTTGTTCTCGAGTTCACATATCTCTTTTAGTCAGAAACTTAGTCGTTACTTATCGCGCTCTCCAGGGGAGGAGCATCCATTAGATATGGTCGCGGGGCACTTTGCTATGAGCCGAGCAACATTGATACGAAAACTGAAACAAGAAGGTACCCAGTATCGTGAAGTATTGGCAGAAGTGCGCTTAAATCACGCACTTTACTTGATGCAAAATGGCTCGTATAACGTTGCTATGCTCGCACAGTTGTGTGGTTATCAGTCAGAGGGGCGTTTTAGCCAACGCTTTAAAAGTAAGTTCGGCCTAACGCCCAGCGAGTATATTAAAACGGTAGTGAGTTAATGTTTTACCGCTTTTGTATTTTTTGTGCTTTTTAAGTTAGCCATAATATTTGGCTTTCATTCGCAATGCTACATTCACCAAAGCAATCAACACAGGCACTTCGATCAGCGGACCAATGACACCAGCAAAAGCTTGGTCTGAGTTTAGGCCAAACACCGCGATAGAAACCGCAATAGCCAATTCAAAGTTGTTGCCTGTTGCCGTGAAAGCAATTGACGCGTTTTTGTCGTAGTCGATGCCCATTTTCTTACCAACGAAGAAGCTGACAAAGAACATCAACACAAAGTAGATAGCCAGTGGAATTGCTACACGGAATACATCCATTGGCAGTTCAAGAATCATTTCACCTTTCAAGCTGAACATCAGTACGATGGTCGCAAGCAGGGCGATAAGCGTAATTGGTGAAATGCGTGGGATGAATACGTCGTTGTACCATTGTTCACCTTTCGCAGCGACCAGCCATTTGCGGCTTAGGAAGCCCGCTAGGAATGGGATACCAAGGTAAATAAGAACGCTTTCCGCGATGTCCATCATCGAGATATCAACTACGAAACCTTCGTAACCAAAGACTGGTGGCAACACAGTGATAAACAACCATGCCATCACACTGTAAGTCACGATTTGGAAAGCGCTGTTTAATGCAACTAGGGCTGCGCCGTATTCTTTGTTACCACCACCGATATCGTTCCATACCAATACCATCGCAATACAACGAGCAAGACCGATCAGAATGATACCAACCATGTAACCCGGATGATCACCTAGGAAAGTCAATGCAAGGATGAACATCAAAATAGGGCCGACAATCCAGTTCATGACCAAAGACAGCGTGATTGCTTTTTTATCTTTCGTCACTGTGCCTAGCAGGTTGTAGTTCACCTTTGCGAGTGGCGGGTACATCATCAAAATCAAACCAATCGCTAGCGGTACGTTTGTGCTACCAACTGACATTGACTCGTTCCACTCAGCAACTTGAGGGAATGCTGCGCCAATACCTACACCGATTGCCATTGCAACAAAAATCCACACCGTTAAGTAACGGTCCAAGAAGCTCATTTTGTCGCTGGCACTATTTAAAACTTGAGTAGTCATAGTGTTCTCTTATTCGTTTATCGTCGAAAGGCGATAGTTAAAGGTATAGTTTATCTCTGCACGCCTGACCAGCGTGCAAAGGGAATTAATCAAATAACTTGGAAAATCCTAGATTGAACTGATCAAACGCGTCGCGTTGAATGCGGTAACACACCTTAGGTGGGTTTGGCTCGGCGCTGATAAAGCCTGCTTGCTTGAGAATACGCAAGTGCTCGGAAACAGTAGATTGCGCAAGACCCAGTTCAGAAACCAAATCACTGTTCAAACAACCGCCCATGGTATCGAGCGTGTGCAGGATATGCAGAATGCGCAAACGTGCTGGATGCGACAAAGCTTTTGCTTGCGCTGCGAGAGTTTGTTCTTTCTCGAGCTGTTGTTGCGTTGTCTGAAAAACAACTTCGCACGTGTCCTTGCACTTATCACTCATTCGCTGGCCTTAATAGTTAATCGTCGAATTGCGATAAAGTGTACGCCTGCTCTGTGGAAGATGCAACAACTCGATGAAAAAATTAATCGTAAAATAACGATGAATAAAAAATTGAAAAAATATATGTTTTAAAAACAGTGATATAATAAAAAATTAAGTAGGTTACTAAAAGTTAACTAATTGCACTATATTTCTAGGTTACCATAATAAACCACATCCGACGCACAATGGTTACTGCGTCATCTTGTGAACTTATTTAAAGGTAATCCCATGAGCAACGTACTGATCATCAATGCACACGAACCATCACCATATTCAGAAGGTCGTCTAAATGCTTCTCTTGTCGACAAAGCACAGACGCTTCTGCAAGCAAAAGGCCATGAGGTTCGCGTTGTGACAATGCAAGATGAGATCAACGTAGATGAGCAACTCGCACACTTTGAGTGGGCTGATCGCGTGATCATCCAAAGCCCAATCAACTGGATGTCTGTGCCTTGGTCATTCAAAAAATACATGGACGACGTGTTTACTGCGGGTATGGGCGGCGCACTATGTGCATTCGATGGCCGTAGCGCAGAAGAACCAAAGAAAAACTATGGTACAGGCGGCACTCAAACCAACAGCAAATACATGCTGTCACTGACATTCAACGCGCCAGAAGAATCGTTTGATGATGAGAGCGAATACCTATTCCAAGGTAAAGGCGTGGACGATTTGATGTTCCACATGCACGCTAACTTCCGCTTCTTTGGTATGTCAGCACTGCCTACATTCGCTTGTTACGACGTGATGAAGAACGCAGATATCGAAAACGATTTTGTTCGTTTCGAAGCGCACATTAACGAAAACTTCTAATCCTTTTAGAAAGATAGTGCGAACTGAATGATGAATTGAGATGGACTGCTGCATGCGGTCCATTTTTATTTGTTTGCGGCGAGGTGACGTTTTTATTACTCTAAAGCACTAAATGTATCTAGCTTACTTTTCGTTACCTAGATTAGGTGCGTATCTTGAGGTGTATTGTGGAAAGCAGAATCAGTGTAGATAGCAAAGGTCGTAAGTCAGTGGCGAACGTATGTGCGGAGCCATGTGCTATCGAGAAAGGGATGCGTCTAATTGGTGGTAAATGGAAAGGTTCTCTGATTTATCATTTGAAAGACGGCCCAGTTCGTTTCAATGACTTAGCACGCATGCTAGGCGGTGCAAGTAAAAAGATGATCGACCAACGCCTGAAAGAGCTAGAAGCGGAAGGTATGGTGGTGCGCAAAGTGATCAGCGACCGCCCAATTGCCGTAAGCTATGAACTAACAGAGTTCGGCCGTACCGCACTTAAGATTCTTGATGATTTGCGAATTTGGTCTGAAAAGCATCAAATTGAGCTTCGTTAAGACCAAAGTAGTTAATCGCAAACGTTACTCTCTTTTGAAAGCTGATTAACAATACATCGCCGTTTATACCCAAGTAACTTAGATGTGCTTCATTCAAATCGTAATTTGTTTCGTAAAACAACGTACTCTTTCTAGTCAGGCATATCGAGGCTACTTGAGCATAATCGTACTTTTTAATTTTTTGATTTTTTAGTTATTATTTGTCATAATTAGTAAGTTGTAGAATAAATCACTCACTTCAGTTGAATTTAAAAAAACACTATTTAATTCCAGTTTCTTTTCAAAATCGGAATATTTATCGAATTCCTCTTTCTCAACTAAACCTATTGGTGAGTTGTCGTTAACATGGCTTTCATATTTTTTGATGGTATATAATTTAGACTTTTCGTCAAAATATTGAATTATCTTAATGTTAACGTCAGGTCTCTCCGTATTATACGTGATCGTAATTTTTTCATAATCTTTATTAATCGGAGTCGTAAGCCCTGTAGGGTAGATGATTTTAAACCCATTAATGTCATTCTTCTTCGTGCTTTTATAATGTTTTGAGTATGAAAAGTTTTCAATTGCACTTTTAGTGACGATAATTGACTCACCTTTCTTTAAACCGTATTCGGTACATTCATAATCGTCGACAACCGTAGAATTTCTTTTCTTTTCAATCAGGTAGGACATAGTTGCAGATGTCCCTCCGTGTTCCAGTTTTTGTTGGTTTACAGAACAATAGAAATGACCTTTGTCCACCGTCATTGCGTTGACTTGTTCCGGATTTGAAATGGTGGGATGTATATCTTTTGCTGGATCGTTGTCGCTTCCTCCTGAACCGCATCCAACTAATCCGATACAAACGGCCATATAAAGCAAAGAGATTTTATTCATACTGTATTTCTCAATTAAGATGTGTGATTGCAAATAACGATTAATTACATTTTTATAAAGTGAAATGTTTTTTATTTTAATTGAACGGTGTTTTATTGGTAATTTAATCGTTTGCTTTTATTTTGTCTCTTACGGTATCTATGTTTTCATTTATGGTATGAATTATTAGATTTGCACAATTGTGAGTTGCAATAGGATAATAATCGCTAGCCAACTACTTGTGTAGGTACCGTTATGATTTATATATCCGTTAAGTCTAAGTTTTTAGTCTTAATTTCATGTATTTATCGTGAAAGTGACTTAGAAGTAAATAACTAACGTTGTTTGAGGGGAGCCTGGGCTTCACTGATCTTGTTTTTCATCAAGGCGTTGTATAATGAACAAGGACTCTATTTCCAACTTGTTGATACATATCAGATCTCACGGATCTGATATGCATTCCAAGTTATTCTCACTAAGGCAAGAATCCTAGCTTATTTAAGGATAGAAAGTTTACTTGGGTGCAGAAGATATTAGTAATCCAATGTGCCACGGATAGGGTAGTTATTGTTTGGATCGCGAATCCATGCCAATCCGCGTGATAGCGCGCCAAGCTCAGGGCGAACAAACGGGTTGTTTGAAATATCCACCACGTGTAAGTCGCCGTGTTCATTCACCACAAACAGACCTGGTTCTGCGAAATTATGATCGGTTTCCTGTTCAGATCGAGGAATAGATACATACAAGCCTAGCGTTTTCATTTGTTCTTCGGTCAAGCCGTAAGCGATAGGGAAGCTGATTTCGAGTTTCTCTAGATGCCCCTCTAGCTGTGCTTTTGAGTCGCCAGAAACGGCAAGAATATCGACGCCAGCATCAGCGAAAGCCTGTTTGTAACTCTCAAGCTCGTTGAGGTACTTAGTACAAAGAGGGCAGTGTTTACCACGATAAACGAATACTGCTTGCCAAGTCGCATCACCTTGCGGCTGACCCAACGTTACGCTTGAACCATCTAGCAAAGTGGCTTGAAGATGAGGGAAGCTGTCGCCCGCTTTAAGTTTCACTGAAGTTGCCATATTGACTCCCGAATTGGTGGTGTATATCCATGAATGCCCCTTTCTCAACAAAGCGATTGGGGGATGAGACTTCAATGTAGACTCTGTTTTGCGGTGTTTCAACTAGTTAACTTTTAGTAACCTGCAATAAGGTCGTAGAGTGCAAAAGATGAAAAAGCAGAACTTAAGATACAACGAAGTGGGGGTGTAGTATCAGGAGCTAAGTTCTGCTTGAGGTTAGGCTATGACCACTGGAACATATCGTTAAGATAAACCAGAGTCATCACTTCTATTTTATTACTCGATTGAGCTAGGCGTTGCTGAAAAAAGTACGCCATCATTGGCTTCTTCATTTTTCCTCCTTTAGCTGACGAGTAAATTATGTGTATAAAAGGGGATATAAAAAAGAGAGTGCTTTTGTTGGCTTTTTTCCTAATAACGTAAATATATGGGGCTTTAAAGCCGAATTTGGAGGTTAATTGTGGAAAAGGGGAACAGATAATTAGGAAGTTTTCTTATTTTATTACCGCCAACTTAAGTAAACTATTCCTATCCACAAACTTCACAGATCTAAGGTTGATTCAGTGTCTGATCTCAATTTGTTTCGCTATTACCAACGATTACTCTCGTTTAGTGTTGGTGATGAAACAAAAACCACGTTACAGGACATTGCCGACATCATGTTCACTTCTTCTCGGCATGCTCGTAGCCTGCTAACGCAGATGCAGCAGAAGGCGTGGTTGAGCTGGCACCCGAAAGCTGGGCGGAACCAACGATCGACTCTTATTCTGAATATGGAGTTAGACGTTTTAAAAGAGAGCTTGGCTCTTGAACGTATCAAGTTAGGCAAGTATGAAAAAGCACTGGCGATATTAGATGAAGACGAAATGGCATTTGGCCGTTTGTTAAAAACAACGTCTGGTGCTTCTGTTCAAGAAGGACAGCTCAATATTCAATTAACCTATAAGCGAATGTTTGAGCGCGTCGTTCCACATCAACTTCAGCGTAGCAGCGAACGTTTCTTATTAAGGCAAATCTATTGTTGCTTAGTTTCGAGTGATCACAATGGGAAAGTGCAACCAGAACTCGCACATCACTGGCGTTATGACGAAGACACCTACGAATGGACTTTCTACCTTCGTCCAGGTCTGACTTTTCATAATGGTAATTCCATTGATGCAGAAACAGTGGTTAGCTTGTTTGCAAAATTGAGTTCACTACAGTATTACGAAAAAGAATTGGCACATGTTGCTAACATTACTGCGCCAACGCCATTGAAGGTTGTTTTTAAGCTTAATCGAGCTGACTTGGGCTTTGCTGGACTTATTTCTGGTGTGAAATACGGCATTCAACCAGTAAGCCAAGTTAACGTAGCGAATAACAAGCTGGTGGTCGGAAGTGGCCCATTCTCTGTTGTCGAGCACAATGAAAGTCGTTTAAAACTGCAAGCATTTAATGGTTACTATGCATGTAGAGTTCTAACGGATTTGGTGACTATTTGGATTGTTAATGACGAGCAGATGGAGAACCCGTCATTGGCAGCAAATACGTTGCAAAGGGATACTTCGCCCGAGGAGGATTTGTGTGGACACTATATGTCGACGCAAAACCGAGAAAACTCATCGGCGAGCAAGCGGAGTCGAATAGAAGATGGTTGCTTATTCGCCTTATTTAATCAGCACGCTAAGCACAAACTCTCTTTAGCGCAGCGCCGTTATATTAGTGAGCTAATTCAACCTGAGCACTTGGCCGAAGTGATGCGCCGCGAGAATATTGTATTTGGGAGTATACCCGCTTATAACCTGCTACCAGGTTGGAAGCCAGTGCTCCGTCCGTTCAGTGAGCCGCTTAAGTTACCTAAACACATTACGATAGCAGGATATAACTATACCGCGTTGCGTCGCTGTGCGCGGGCTATTTCTAATCGTTTGGCGAGTGTTGGCAGTAAAGTAGAAATTGTTATGTATTCCTACCGTGAGCTGAACGAGAAGGCTAAGAACGGTGAGCTAAATGAGACAATGGTCGTAACGAACATAAACCTAGATGATAATCGTCATGCCTCAGCGTTCACGAACTTCTTCAGCAACGCTGTGCTATTCCACACTTTGGGAGAGAAGAACGCAAAATGGTTAGATGAACAACTACAGAGAGTCAGATCTTTCGTTCCACTTGAGGACTACCTTAATGCATTGGAGCCAATTGCATCGACGTTGATCAGCGAATACTGGATTGCACCCATGTTCCACCATACACAAACTTTGCGTTTCCAAGGCGTTTTAGAAGACGTCGCTCTTACTAACTGGGGTTGGCCAGATATTCGCTCGGTGTGGTCTGCGGATTAACTGCCTTAGTTATATAGCAAAGTGCTGCTTCACGAATTCAATGAAGGCTTTGGTTTTCGCCGATTGATAGATGAGTTGCGGATACACTAAGTAAACCGCGTTGTGCTGGTGGTCAGTTTCTTCCGATAGAACCTGCACTAGTCGGCCATTTTCAACGTCTTGCTCGACAAAGTAACTTGCTAATCGTGCAATGCCATTGCCAGACAGGGCTGATTCTTTGAGTAAGCGGTTTTCATTGCTAGAAAGCCAACCTTGGGTTTGAACTGTTCCTGTTTTTAACGGCCACTCTTTTTGATGCAATGTGGTTAAGCATTGATGCTGTTTTAAATCCGCTAACATCTCCGGCGTGCCTTCTTCTTGCAGATACTGAGGAGAAGCAACCAGCCAGTGGTAGTAGTCCAAAAGGTGATGCGCAATCATATTCTCTGGCGGCGTTCTTGTCGCTCGAAACGCAAAGTCGACGCTGGTTTCTGTCAGATTAAATGCTTGATAGCTAGAAAGTATTTCGAATTCTACGTTTGGATGTAGAGCGCGAAACGCCACACACAAATCATGCAGCACCGCTTCAGCAAACATCTTGGGAGCGGTAAGCCGAATCAGACCGTCTACTTGCTCAGATTGCTGACTTAAACTCTTTTCCATTTCCATTACGCGGCGTTTGAGATCTTCCGCTTGTGCAAAGATCGATTCACCTTCTGCCGTTAGTCTCACGCTGCGTGTGGTTCGAACAATCAAAGGCGTGGCGAGTTCCGATTCCAGTCGCTTGATTTGTTCCGACAGGTAACTTTTAGAGATCCCAAGTTGCTCTGCTGCTCTAGAAAAGTTGAGTGTTTGAGCCACTTCGGCAAACAGCATCAGTTTTTCGATTCTTTTGTAATCTGCCATTTTGATTGCTCGTCTTTATTGTTCGCTTTAATTGTTCGGTAGTGAGGATAATGAATTCGATTTTACGGTATTAAACTAATTTTTACGAACGGTAAGATGGTTTGAGTTAATTTCAGAAATTGAAAATACAGAAATCGGAAAAGTGAGAATAACGATGAACAATCCAACACTACCGCTCGCCAAAACCTTACCTAACGTTAGCCGCTTGGTCTTCGGCTGCATGGGGCTTGGAGGCGAATGGAATCGCAACCCATTAACCGCCCAAGATGAAAACCAAGCTTATGCCGCTGTAGAGGCAGCATTAGAGGTAGGCATTAATCTCTTTGATCATGCGGATATCTACAAATTCGGTAAGGCAGAAGAAGTGTTTGGGCGCATCTTAGCCAATGATTCAACCTTACGAGAACGAATTTACCTACAATCCAAGTGCGGCATCCGTCTAGGAGATGAGCAAGGTGTTAAGCAGTATGACTTCTCTGCTAAATGGGTGACGGCTTCTGTTGAGGGCATTCTTGAGCGCCTTGGCGTGGAGAATCTTGACGTTTTGATGCTGCATCGTCCTGATCCTTTGGTTGAATTTGAAGAACTGGGCACAGCGCTACAAGCCCTGAAACAAGCTGGCAAAGTTAACCACTTCGGTGTCTCTAACATGAACAGTGCTCAAATTGATCTTCTAAAACAGGCAACGGGCGAAGTTATTGTGGCGAACCAGTTGGAAATGAGTCTGGCTAAGTCTGACTTCATCAAGCAAGGTATGGGGCTTCCTTCGTCTGCATCTGACTACGTTGCGGGAACACTGGAGCATGCCCGTAAGCACAATATCCAACTGCAAGCGTGGGGCAGTATGGCGCAGGGAAGATTCTCAGAGCGTGGTTTACATTCTGATGATCACAACACCAGACAAACGGCGGAGATGGTGATGGCGCTAGCAGCTGAATATGGCGTGCCGTCAGAGGCGATTGTTTTAGCCTTCTTGACGCGTCATCCAAACCAAATTCAGCCTGTTATTGGGACTGCAAACCCACAGCGTATTCGCGCTTGTGCTCAAGTAGAGAACGTCACGCTATCACGCAGCCATTGGTATGGATTGTTCGAGAAAACCCTTGGTCATGAGATCCCTTAGGAGAGAAAAATGAAATACGTACAAGTTCAAACTCTAATTCAAACGGCATTGGAAATTGCGACTGCTCGCAAGCAAAACATTGCGGTTGGCGTGGTTGATACACATGGAGAATTGCTCGGTTTTGCCCGAATGGATGATGTGAGTGTGCAAGCAGGTTTGTTGGCACAGAACAAAGCTTACACCTCGGCTAGAGACCGTCAGCCTAGCGGCAATCTGGGTGCTTGGGCTCGTGAGACGGGTAAGCAGTTGAGTTATTGGACTGACCCGAAGATCACAGGCTTTATGGGTGGTGTGCCTATAGAACAAGAGGGGAAAATCGTCGGTGCAATTGGTATCAGTGGTTTGGCTGAGCAAGATGATGAAGCACTTGCGATGGAAGTATTAAACGCGCGTTGAGTATAATGTTTATCAGTAGGTGTGATGCTTTGTCCAGCTTTGTACTCACTGTAGGGACTCAAGTTCACAGGCTTCGTCGAGTCACAATGCTATCTAATAGCCTGAAGTAAGCAGAAGTTGAAATCGCGAACTATGATTAATTTATTTGAAAGCTTTGAGGCCTAAATATGTTTCATAAGGTATTCGTTTCGCTATTTTTTGTTCTCCTCTCAGGCTGTGGTACGAGTGACAGCGCGTTAAAAGAGAGCGGTTATGATGAAGCTTATATTCAAGGCTTTCATGACGGTCGGCATAGTGGTATGCAAGAGGCAGGGAATGATTTTGAACACTATATTAAGGACGAAACAAGGTATCAAACCGACTCCGATTATCGACAAGGCTGGGATGCTGGTGAGGTAGAGGGTAACAAGTTACAAAAGCAGGCGACCGCGATAGGACAAGGCATGATTGATAATTCGTATGAAGAACGTGATGTCTTTGATCCTGATAAAGTGGCGAAAGATGCAATAAAAGGCGTTGATACATCGGAATTAAAAAGCCTAGAGTAACGGACTGATATAAAGAATAAAACTCGTCATTTGACGAGTTTTATTCTTGTCTAAACGATTCATGTTTCAACGCTCAACAGGGCATTCATCGTTTGAGTATGAGTAATGTGGTTAATCACCTTTCTTGTTCTTTTGTTCAAGGATTAACGATAACAGGCGAACGAGCAGGGACTGAGCTTCCGGTGAGAGCAATCGCGCCACGGCCGTTAAGTCATTTGCTGTGACATGCTGAACATCACGTACATCTAAGGCAATATCTAGGTCAGTCAAATGAAGCGAACGCAATATGGCACGATATTGTGAGAGTTTAAGATCGGACTCTCCGCGCTCGATCCTTTGATATGTTTTTACGCTCATTCCAGCGATGTTTGCCATTTGCTCACGGGAGAGGCCATTCGATTTTCGTCTTGCGATCAGTGCTTGAATTATAGGGTCTACCTGCATGTGCTCTCCTGAAAGGACAGTTTTGACCTAAACGGAGCAAGAAGTGGACCAGTTTAACCACCACATATTTACCTGCTTTGCAATCAGTATAAAAATAACTGTCTTATAAAAACGTAAATATTTTAGTCAGTTATTAACTCAATGGAAAAGTATCAATCATACAAATCAATAGAAACGAAAGCTTCTATTCGCAAAATGCAACGCATTTTAGATCATTTATTTAGTGAAATTGATCAGCAACATCGTGAGACTAAAGAGAATGTTGTGACACTGATTCAACAGTCACAACAGCGATTGATGAACTACAAAGAGCTTTACCTTCACAAAGAATCGATAAGTGAAGTAGAGTTGCGGATGGCGCATGAAAATATGAGTGAGACTGAGAAGCAGGTCGCCGATATGGGTATTCCAGTGTTAACTTATATCATTGGCGCGCTAGATAAAGCGTATTAACACAGCCGTAAAGTCGGGCGATACAAGATTTATGGAATTTCGATCAATTGATGCCATCTAAAAGAAAGGATGCAAATGCTGGGGAACCACACCCAGCATTCGGACACTCATTTACCTATATTTTCGAACCGTAAATCAGTGTTTAGAGGTATGTGAACCGAACAGTGTCGGTACGCAGCGAATAATAGCGATATTGTCCGATCTAGGCTACGTCCTTGGAATCTAACACCTTCACTTAACCTGTAAATTAATCTGTACACCCAGCCAAATTGAGCCATTGAGCACGTTCTTCCTTTTCTTTAAGCGATAAAAGACTAATTAGTGACGAAAAAAACAACACATCTTAGGTAAAAGATAAGAGTTGTTAAAATATATCGCTATAAGATTGACCTTTTGCTTTTCAATCGTCCTGCTTATGCCTTACAATCTTTTCGAACCAAATCCATTCATAACGAATGGGGTTGATGAATTAAGATGAACAATTTTGCTTCGAACCCAAAGTTGCGCACATTTCATCAGCGATGACATCGCCAAAAATGACTCTCAAGTGTTCATGTGCAAATGATTAACCACCTTTTGTTGCATGTTTTCTTAGCCATACAGGGCTCTTGTAACATAGTGCTCTTGTAACCAAATTTTGACTAAGTCGGAGCGTTTTGTTGTGTGCTTTAGATAAAGCACAACTGGTGAGAAATTAACGGATTGAATTTAGAGGTATTAACCGTGAACCTAAAACTTGTCGGCAGCTCCCTGATCGTTGCAGGTACTGCTCTTGGCGCTGGTATGCTTGCTATACCAATGGTGCTTGCTCAATTTGGCCTCCTTTGGGGCACTCTTCTTATGTTGTTCATCTGGGCTGGAACGACTTATGCTGCGCTGCTCCTTCTTGAAGCCAGTTGTAAAGTAGGTGGTGGTGTGAGCATGAATGCAATTGCTCGCGAAACGCTTGGTAAAGGAGGCCAGTTGGTAACCAACAGCTTGCTTTACGCCCTGTTAGTTTGTCTATTAATGGCTTACATCATTGGTGCGGGTGATCTCGTACAAAAAGTAACAGCCTCAATTGGGCTTCCAACATCTACGATCTCAAGCCAAGTCGGTTTTACTCTTTTAGTTGGTATCATTGTTTCGGCAGGTACAGGGGTAGTAGATAAGCTGAATCGCGGTTTGTTCCTAGGCATGATCGTAGCGCTGATCCTGACACTTTTTGCGCTTGCACCAAGCGTCTCGTTTGAAGGACTTGATGAGGTTGTGAGCGACGATAAAATGGCACTTATCAAAACCAGTTCGGTGCTTTTCACCAGTTTCGGTTTTATGGTCGTGATCCCATCGCTTGTAACTTACAACAAAGAAGCGAGTAAAACACAGCTGCGTAATATGATTATCGTGGGCTCAACTATTCCGCTTGTTTGTTACCTATTATGGTTGTTAGCGGTTGTCGGCAACCTACCACCTCATGAGCTTGTTCAATACTCCAACGTAACAGAGTTGATATCGGTACTAGGTCAGCAATACGAGGGCTTAGAGTTCATCCTATCCATGTTTACTGGTTTGGCACTACTAACGTCGTTCTTAGGTGTTGCAATGGCGCTATACGATCAAAATGCAGACCTACTGAAAGCAAGTAAGCCAGTGATTTTTGTTACTACTTTTGTGCTACCACTATTAGGTGCTGTATTTGCGCCAGAACACTTCCTAGCTATTCTCAGCTACGCGGGGATTATTCTTGTGTTTCTCGCGGTCTTTGTCCCATTATCAATGACCATGAAAGTGCGCCGAGTGCCGGTAAAAGATGACAATATTTATGAAGCTGGTGGCGGCGCAATGGGAATGAGCATGATCTTCCTATTCGGCTGTTTCTTGCTGTTTGCCCAAGCAGTATAAAATCACGCTAGCTTATTTAAAAACTGAGCCGCTCGTAGTCAAACGGGCGGCTTTTTTGTATTCATAGCCGAACCCAGGCCACTCAAAGTCATCAGCATTTGTGATGTTTGACGTTTCTCTGATAATCACGGTTAGCGCTGACTTTTTAGTAAAACTCCTTAGCGAAAGGCTGACATGTATAGTGATTCACCCTTCTATTATATCGATGTTGATATGAATAAGAGGCTCTGTTGTGTCAAAGCAATTATCTTTTGCCATGGTTGGCGTTATGTTGTCTTTAGGTGTGTTGAGTACAGAAGCGGTGGCTGACCCGAAGCATAAGCATCGACATCGGTACGATCACCATCATGCGCATCACCACCATCATAAACACAAGCGCAAGCACAAGCATAAACACAAACATCGTGACGTTATTTATGTGGAGACCCGACGACCAAGGCGCAGTTACTATTACCATGACCGAATTCCTCGGAATAGTACCTACATAAAGATTGGAGATTTCACTTATCTAAAAGTGGACGACCGCTATTATCGTCGTTCTAATGATCGCTATATCCATGTCGAGTTCAATTAAACTTGAAAGGACACATAGTCGGCGTTCTTGTAATGTTGAGCTTAAAAGCACCAACATGGCACACGTAACATCGACCAATACTAGGGTTGAGGGTTAAAAACAAAAACAGCGAGCCGATGCTCGCTGTTTTTGCTTAGATGAGTGTTAGACAGTAAATCTATTTAAGATTTGATCTTGTTTATGTACATCTTCTTGTTGCGCCTGCATCGCGTCGTTGGTTCGATTTGCCGATTCGGCGACTTGAGTCGATAGGTCTTTAATATTCACCGTATTGTTGTTGATCTCTTCAGCGACGAGGCTTTGCTCTTCCGCTGCTGAGGCAATTTGCAAGTTCATATCGGAAATACGCTGAATCGCATCACGAATGCGTTGTAACGCACTATTTGCTAAACCCGCTTTTTCAACGGCCTCTATAGCACTACCTTTGCTTTGATGCATGGCATTTGCCACAGATGAAGCGCCAGATTGTAGTTGCTCAATCATAGTACGAATCTCTGTTGTCGACTCTTGAGTTCGTTGTGCCAGTGTACGTACTTCATCTGCAACAACGGCGAAGCCTCGGCCAGATTCTCCCGCACGTGCAGCCTCGATTGCGGCATTCAACGCGAGTAAGTTCGTTTGGTCCGCAATATCGTTGATGACTTTTAGAATCGTTTCGATATTGGCGGTAGCAGATTCCAACACTTGTACTTCTTCGACTGCAAGGTCAATGCTATCGGAAAGCATGTTTATCGTTTGTGTCGATTCACCAACGATAGAAGACCCCTCAACCGTTGCTTGGTCGGCTTCTTTGGCTGCACTTGCCGCACCTTGCGCATTATTAGCAACCTCTGTCGCGGTGACAGACATCTCATGCATCGCGGTAGCAAGTTGTTCTAGCTCTTGCAGCTGAGTGTGAATTGCGCCTGCCGAGTCTTTTGCGCCCTCAGCGGTGATTTGAGTTCCATTTAAAATTTGATCAGAAATACGTTTCGACTCAATGATTTGCTGTTGTAAGTTCTCCATGAACGTATTGAAGTTTGTGGCAAGCTCAGAAAACTCTTGGTCAGTATCTGTTTCGAGGCGTTGTGTAAGGTCGCCTTTCCCTGATGCTACATCTTTAATCGCATTGTTTAGCGTGTCCAAAGGACGCATGAGAGTGCGAATCAACAGAGTTAGGGCGATAATAGATGCAATCACGGCAATGATTGAATAAATAATAGCGTTGTTACGAAGCTCTCCTACGGCAGAATAGGCAACAGCTTCATCGATCACCGAACCTACGTACCAGTTCTCGCCAGGAATGTGAGTCAGGTTAACCATGTAGCGGTTGCCATCAATCTCAACATGTTGTGCTGATTGCGTAAGTTCGATTTGTGGGAGGTAGCTACCGACTTTCTCACCGTTGTATTTACTTTGAGGGTGAGCAATGGTTGTGCCATCAGCGGTGACCAAAAATAAGTAACCAGCATCAAACAGATTCACTTGGTTGACGAGATCAGAAAGGGTAGTTAATTCGAGGTCATAAAACATACCGGCTAAAAACTGGCCATTTTCTTTTACTGGCGTACCAACAGAGATGATAACGTTTTTCGAAGACGCATCGACGTACGGATCGGTTACGACCAAATCGCCTTTGCTCTTAGCTGCAATAAACCAAGGACGCTGACGTGGGTCGTAGTCTGGGCCCGCATCCCAGCCGTCGTCATTTTCAATCACAAAGCCATTACTTTCATAACCAAAACCGATGGCAAGGAAGCTGCTTTTTGGCGTGGGTCTTTCAAGTATGTTTTGAACATAGCTATGTGAACTGGGGTCAAGCTCAATCACTTCAGTAATGGAGCGAGCGAGATCCTTCTTTGCATTCATTTCTGATTGCACAGTGTTACCAACACTGGTCAATATCTCGTTTACACTTGAGTCGATTTGCTCCTGAGTTTGGGAGCGGATGGTCATAACTTGTTGTGTCGACAATAACGACACGGTAATTAGCAGCAAAAATGAAGAGGCTGTGACAACCTTATGTCTGAATTTCATGAGCTTTCCTCTGATTCTCCCGGTTGGTTCCACTTTGCTTTCGCCTCTTTTAAACCGAGCGAATTGGGCATAAAGAGAAACCTATTGTGTTTGGTTATATTTTTATCGACATCTTTGTCAAAAACATGAACTCATTTGTCGTCTTTTTTAACTAAATTTAAACAAAACGGTAGTTTACGTTAAAACTTGTGAGTGTGATCATGTTTGCGAGCTCGATTAATGAAATCGTCATAATGAAAAGAATTGCTTAACAAATAGTGGCATCAACTGGCTTTGCAGGTGAGGTGATGAAAATTTTGTTGGTGCTGGCAGGTGTTTTGTTGAAGTTTTGTCTTTGTAAATTATGAGCTTTTTACTAAAAGCCTAATGTGAACGGAGTTTTGGGTATAAAAAAGGCCCCGACGATGCGGAGCCTTTGTTTATTGACGTCTCGATTTTAGAAAATAAGATGAGCAACGCCAGCAATCACAGGTAACGTGATTAACGTACGTAAAATGAAGATTACGAAGAGCTCTACAATGTTTACTGGAATTTTGCTGCCTAACAGTAGGGCACCTACTTCCGACATGTAGATAAGCTGAGTTACTGACATTGCCGCAATAACAAAACGTGTCATTTCGTTATCGATTGAGGCCGCTAAAATTGCTGGGATAAACATATCCGCAAAGCCAACAACGATTGTCTGTGATGCTGCAACAGCTTCAGGGACTTGCAGTAGCTCTAGGTATGGGATAAACGGTTGACCCAGAATTGCAAATACAGGCGTGTATTCTGCAATCACCAATGCAACGGTACCAAGACCCATCACTACAGGTAGTACGCCAAATACCATGTCGACTGCGTTGTGTACGCCTTCTTTAAATACAGACTGAACCGATGTGACTTGACCAGCTCGCTTAAGAGCTAGATCCATACCCCAAGAGAATGTGGTGTGGCCTTCTGGTACTGCATCTGCGTCTTTATCAGGGTTGCTGCCGTCAATGTAGCGATCTTTCTTCAGACTAAGCGGAGGCAGGCGAGGAATGATAATCGCAGCTACGATTCCAGCTAGACAGATAGCGCCGTAGAAAGGCAAAAATAAGTGCTCTAGTTTTACCTGAGCGATAACAACTAGGCTAAACGTGATCGATACTGCTGAGAAAGTGGTCCCGACAACAGCCGCTTCACGCTGAGTATAGAACTTATTTTCGTATTGCTTGCTGGTTAGCAAGATACCAACACTTCCGTCGCCTAACCAAGATGCCATACAGTCAATTGCACTGCGGCCAGGTAGGTTGAATACCGGACGCATTATTTTACTGAGTAACGCACCAAATAGCTCCAGAAGACCGAAGTTCAAAAGAAGCGGAAGCAGTAAACCCGCGAAAATGAAAACGGCAAACAGAGTAGGTAGGAGACCAGTAAGAACAAGCCCGCCAGTGTTCTCTTCCCAAATTGCTTTTGGACCCACTTGGAAGAACGTCATTAACACGGCAGCGCCGCCGATTAAACGAACAACGAGCCAAAGTGGAGATGGGTTGAAGAGACCGTTTAAAAAACCATTACGTAAAATTGCAGCTGGCTTAAAAATTTTGCAAAGAACAGAAGCAACGGCCATGAAAGCGATGATACTGGTGACGATAGCAATCAAGGTATCGCCTAACACCGCTGGGATGACTTTTGCCATCACGGCAACGGGAATGGTTAGGCCGCCATCGTAAGAGATCGGAGCCATAAAGAGTAGAAGACCAATTAGGGAAGGGATGAAAAACATCCAAAAGTTGCCCTTAGGAGCTTCAGTAGCATTAGTGGTGTTATGCATAGTTGTCTCGTGTTACTACTAGTCAATACTTGCCATTTCCATGACATAAATATTCACTAAACATCCGTATTTAATCACAGTTTTGCGGAGGGTACCCGCAAACTGCATCCATTGCAATACTATTCATTAAATACATCTAGTTATTCAGCCGATTTGTCGGGTAATTGGTCAAATAACGTCTAAGTGTATGCGAATATGTTGCTTGTGTTAGAAAATTGTAGCACGAGAGGCGAATTGCGCAGTGAATTATGGGGCGCATTGTGACTGGAATAATAAAATGGTAAACAAATGTGATTTTGATCTAACTAACTTCTTTGCCAGAAATTCAGTTAGCCTTATCTATTTTAAGGTTTTTAGTGGTGTCAAAATACCGTTCAGCGTTTCTTGTACCGTTGCAGTGTGAACCTATTGAGCCAAATCCGATTGAAGCATGTCGCTTCAATCGGATCGAAATTTTATGCTTTTTGTTGACGGCTAAGTATGTATAGGTAACTCCAGTAAATCAGAGCTGTAGAAAAAGCCAATATTGCTGGGAAAACCAGCGTATATAAACCATATACCGTAAATAGAGCCGCTCCCGCGACGCCGCCAAACAAAAAGCCAAAGAAAATGAATAGGAATAATTTTGCTTTACGTCGGTCAAATTGACGACCTCTCAAGCTCTCTCCAATCATAATCCCTAGATCGGTGATGATTCCGGTCATATGTGTGGTTCTGACTACTGCGCCGCTAAACGTGGTGATCATTGCGTTTTGTAATCCACATGCTGCTGATGCTAGATATTGGCCGTACAAATCCCCTTGCACCAAAAAGCCCAAGCTGAGTAAGAGCAAGCTTCCTTCTATGCACAGTGCAACACCATATCTTCGTCCTAGCTTTAACGCACTGCTTTCAATAAAAAAGCCGCTAAAGGCAGCGCCAATCAAAAAGCTAAATACGATGAAGAGCAGGTGAATGGAGCTATCCACACCTGTTAGCAAGCTGTTCCCTAGCTGAGTTACGGTTCCCGAAAGATGAGTTATCGCTTGGTGTTGAAAGCCGAGAAGACCAACGGCGTTGACGCAGCCCGCGAGAAGAGCTAGTAGAAACGCGCCATATTCCACCCAACGAGGAAGTCTGGAAATCACAATAAACCCCCACCAAATATTAGGAGCCGATTATAACGCTCACACCGAGTTACGAAACCCTTTACAGTAAAACTCGATTGATCATTCTCAAAAAAATCTCACTTATAGGGTGTTTGTCCGAGCCAAAGTAAATATGTGAACGTGGATTGCCCGCTAGCAGATGTGTTCCGTTGTGCATTCGAAACTCACCCACCCGTGTTTCATTTGTTCATAGACTGAAACGGTAGGTTGGTGGAACTCTTTATCGGTAAATAGACCGACGGGAATGATCATGATTTCTGGGTATGCAGCAACGAACAACCTCATTGTCGTGCCGCAGGATGGACAAAAGTCATACTGAACCTCACTGCCATCATCGCCAATTCGGGTATAGCTAGTGACTTCACCGTTTAAAGTGACGTGCTCTTTTTCAAAGCGAGCTTGTACCCCAAAAACACTGCCAGTTCGTTTTTGGCATTCGAAGCAATGGCAGACAGACGTGTGGGTGGGCTCTCCTTTACAACGGATCTCAACTAAACCGCAGGCGCACTCGCATGTATGAATGGTTTTTGTCATCGTGATTACCTATTTGTCCCAATACACCAATAGACCTAGAGCACAGAGCTTGTGTCACTAGCTCGTTATGAGCTCTGGACTTGAAACTATTTGGATATAATCAGTTTAGTTTAATTTTGAAACACTTGAAGAGGTGAAATCATTTGGGTATACAATGGTATACTCGCTTTTCGTTTATACCTTGAAACAAGGAAGCTTTCATGACTCACAAAAAAATCCTGCCGATACCACTTATTCTACTTATTCCAATCGTTTTATTAGTTGTGGTTGTGATCGCGGGTGTTTATCGTTTTAGTTTGTCTGATGACGAGATCATGGCTAAGTTTCCTCAAACAGAAGTAGAAACTAACGTTATTGTGCAAGAGACGCTTGGTATCACTGCACGTAATCCTTGGACGATCCAAGTCCCCGAGCAGGGTGCGGTCACTTTTCTTGATGAGTGGGATAAAGAAAACGGCTATTTGATAGGTGACTATGATGCAGGTGCGACGAAAGGTCAGGTACTTGTCCCAACTGCGTCGATTAGTCAGCGTGAGATTGAAGGTGTTTCATGGGTTGTTGCACCGATGATTGTAACGACACAAGGTAGCGGTTCGTTTAACTATGTTGGCTTGTTCAAGTTTGACCCCGTGCCGAGCCGAGTTGTACTTTTAGACAGTATTTTTGTTGGTGACCGCGTGAAATTTACTCAGCTCGAATGGAAAAGTGATACAACTATCACGCTTTCATATTTAGCGCACGGTGACGATCAAGCAATGGCAGACACGCCAAATCAATTCAATTCATCCACATTACAGCGTGTAGGGAATAACTTACATATGCAACAGTGATGAATTTTTTTTGAGTTCTGTAAAAATTCAGTATTTTCTGCGCTAGATCTCGAAATTTCCTAGTGATTTCTTATTCGGGAATGCATAAGCTATGAGCCTTGTTTGAAAGGAGATAGTAATTCCCGTGTCTACAAATGAAATTACAAGACGGTTGCCGAATCTGACAAGTCGTAGAGCGCTGCTGTTATACTCCTTGCCAGTTTTAGTTGCGATTGGTGTTTCTCACTCTCTCAAAGAGTCATCTTTAACCAAAACCATCGCATTGAACCTACCTGAATCTCAGGTCGTTGAAAAAATTCTTGATGCGACAACTGCCGAAGTTGTCACTCCCCCGAACTTCGAATATCAAATCCAAGCAGGTGACAACCTAAGCACTATTTTTAGTCAGCTCGGTTTCGGTTACAGCTCGTTAATGAAAGTAATGGAAACGGATTTGAACTACTTGGCACTTGATACACTTAAGCCGGGCAATACGCTCCGTTTCTGGCGTGATGATGCGACAGGCGAGTTAGCGAAAATGGAACTGCAATTTTCTATTGCAGATAAAGTGGTCTACAAGCTGAATAGTGATGGTAGCTATGACTTTACTGATATTTCCATTCCTGGCGTGTGGAGCCAAGAGCCTTTAGTTGGCGTTATTCAAGGCAGTTTTTCTTCTTCTGCGAGTCGTTTAGGTTTAACGTCGGCGGAAGTGAGTCAAGTCGTAAGCTTACTCAAAGAACAACTTAACTTTGGACGTGACCTTCGTGCAGGTGATCGATTTGAAGTTGTTCGTCGCTCACAAAGCATCAATGGTGTACCAACAGGTAAGAACGAAATTGAGGCGATTAAGATTTATAATCGCGGCCGCGAGATCACCGCTTACCTTCATACTGATGGTCAATTCTACAATGCCAAAGGTGAAAGCTTACAGCGCGCATTCCAGCGTTACCCTGTAAGTAGCCGTTGGCGTATCAGTTCTGGCTTCAACCCTAATCGTTTACATCCAGTAACGGGGCGTGTTGCGCCGCACAACGGCACTGACTTTGCTGTACCAACCGGTACACCAGTCGTTTCTACTGGTGATGGTACAGTGATCATGACTCGTAAACACCCCTATGCGGGTAACTACGTGGTTGTTGAGCACGGCAGCAAATACAAAACCCGTTACTTACACCTAAGTAAGATTTTGGTGAAGAAAGGGCAAAAGGTTTCTCGAGGCCAGCGTATCGGTCTTTCTGGTAAAACAGGTCGAGTGACTGGGCCACACCTTCACTATGAGTTGATTGAATACGGCCGTCCAGTTAACGCTATGCGAGCAAATATCCCAATGGCGAGTTCTGTTCCTAAGAAAGAGATGGCTACTTTTGTCGCGAACAGAGATGAAATGGATAGACTATTACGCGATAAAGAGAAAGCAGTGCTGTAATAAAGTACTTCGCTTAAAAAAACAAAAAGAGACTAAGCATAGCTTGGTCTCTTTTACTTTGTGCATTAACTAGATTTGAATTCTATGACAGCAGTCTGTTCAGTACGTTAGGCACTCCGCACTTCACGTTCATTTATCAGGTGTACGATCTCTTCGACACTGTGTGGACGAGAGTAAAAATAACCTTGGATGTAGTGGCAGCCCATTTCAATTAACTTTTGTAGTGCTCTATCGTCTTCTACGCCTTCGGCAATCAAATCCACATCAAGCAGCTCTGCCAATTGCGCTATCAAAAACACTACTTGTTCAGAGGTTGTATTTGAGAGCATGTTCTGCACAAAGGTAGCATCGATTTTGATGCTATCAATCGGATAATTGTGTATATAGTTCAAGCTTGAGTATCCCGTACCAAAATCATCCAGTGCGACTTTAAAACCCAAGTATCGCAACGAGTTAAGTACCATCTGTTCACGGCCACTTTGTGAGAGTAAGACGGTCTCGGTGAGCTCTATAACAAAGTCTTTTGCTTCGTGCTGATACTTTTCAACCATGTTGGTTAAGTGATTAATATAACGGTTGGAATCAACCAGCTCATACGCTGAGCAATTGATGGAGAGTTTGACTTTATAGCCTAGGTTCGCTTCGAGTTCTTGCTTTGCGATACACGCGAGTTCAATAATCCGTTCACCTAACTCGATAATCAGGCCTGATTGTTCGGCAGCTTCAATGAACTCCGCTGGAGAGATATTTCCATAGATATTGCTATTCCAACGAGTCAAAATTTCAAAGTAATTCCAGCGGTCGCTCGTGATATCGACGATCGGTTGAACCACTACATACAACTCATCGCTGTCTTGTATATCAGTACTTAGCTGGATTCGCATTGCCTCAATAAGCTGCGTCCTACGGTGGTATAAAGCACTAAGGTGTGTGTCGTAATGCTGAATCCGTGTATCGCGGTGTTTTTTACAATCTTTGAGAGCGAGACTGGCATTCAAAATCAGCTCATCGCTGTTCAACATATGTACTGGGGCACGTGCAATACCAATACTAACGGTGAAAGAAATCCGGTTAGATTTGTCGCTGTAGCCGCTTTCAATTTTGTCGAGTACTTCCTGACACACGGCGACAGGATCTTCGTCGTACGTGATGAAGGCGAATTCATCTCCTGCAACACGGAACGCATTGTTTGGCGACGACAAGCTCTGTTGAATGGCGTTAGCTGTGAACTTAATGATTTGGTCGCCGATATAGTTTCCGTTGATATCATTGATCGATTTGAAATTATCGATATCAAGATACGCCAAACTGAATGGGCGAGTCGCCTGCTGCGTTAATGTCTCCAAGGTATCAGCTAAACAGCTACGGTTGAGCAGTCCAGTTAGGTTATCATGCGATACCTCATAGCTAAGCTGATTAAGAAGCTTATCTGAACGTTCACTGACCCACTTTTCACGTAAGCTATGAATAATGACATTGGCATAAAATCGGTGGCAGTCGAGGATATCTTGCGCTTCTTTCGCGTGGATGCTTCGGGTAAAGGTAGACAGTAAAATTCCCAGAACTTCGCCATTTTGTGTCTTCAATGGCAGGCCAATGTAAGCTTGAATGCCATCTTCTTGAAACATCTTATCTTCAGGAAAACGCTTGTATACCTGGTCTTGATAGAAAATATGTTCGCCAATGTCTTTCGCCACTTTTTCACAGGGGGTGCCTGAAAGGTGGTAGCTTAGGTTGTCTGTAATTTTTCCATTGCTGGCGAAGGAAATGGTATGAGCCGAATGCTGAAGATGCGCAACTTCTACAACGCAAGTGCAATGGCTCTGCAAGTGTTGATGAATATCTAGCGTGACTCGGTTTAGCTGAGCCGTGCCGTTTAGCTTCAATATCTCATCAATTTTGTGGAAACTGATTTGTACCTGACCCATTGAGCATTTCACCTAGCGTTGTTATTAACATATCGTGTAAGACACGACGAATTATTATTTGATATGCATCAAATAAACTATCGGTTACTAAGGCAGATTTTTCAAATTTTGTGAACGAACAAATCATTATTTTCATGTTTTTATGCTTGAACCTTTTAAAGCTAGAGCGATAAAAACGCTAAGCTAGGCTCGCTTCTCCTCTTCTAATCGTGATTTGAGATAATCGAGGAATAGCTTAGTTCGGGTATGCTGATAATCCAGCTTTGGATAGTAGGCATATACAGTGGCTTTATCCGCTGTGATATCGGGCAGGATAGGGACTAACGCGCCGGATTTGAGATCATCTTTGATCATGACGTTGTTCGTCATCAAAATACCCATGCCTCTTTTGGCACCATGAAACAGCGCTTCTGGGTTGGTCGTGGCAAAGTTACCGGACAAGCTGATACGCTTACCTCGATTTGTTTTGATTTCTCGTGAGGGCTTTTCACCCCAAATCAGGACATTATGCTCTGTCAGATCCTCAACGCATTGTGGAGTGCCATATTTCTTTAGGTAACTAGGTGCGGCGTAAAACTGGGCTTTATGTTCGAAAAGCGCAGTGGCTTTGAAACTTAGAGAGTTCAGTTGCTCTAATTCCCGGCTAATAAACAGGTCTAAGCTTAGCTCTGGCAATTGGCCTGGTAGCGTTGTTGTTAATTGAAGTGTGATGTCTGGATATTTCTCAAGAAAATCATCAAGATAATGAACTAGAAACTTGGAACCAACGGCCAGCGTTGCCCCAATTTTTAATAGCCCTGCTGGTGATTGGTTGACTGAGCGAGTCTCATCTAATACCGATTGCCATGAATCAAGCTGACTTTTTGCTCGTTGATAAAACAGAGCACCAGCTTCAGTTTGGCTAATTGAGCGGGTTGTACGTTTGAGTAGTTGAACGCCAATTTTATCTTCTAGCCATTGAACTCGCTTACTGATAGCTGAGCTGGTGGTATTGAGTTTCCGCGCTGCTGCATTAAAGCTACCTTCTTCGACCACACGAATATAACTCTTCACGCTTTGAATCCAGTCCATTGTATCTCCTTGGGAATTAATTCCTTTCCAACTTAGCTGATTATCATCTTTGAGTATCAAATATACACTGTTTGCCATCAATCTGTCACAAAGTAGGAGGAACGTTTGCGTAAAACACCATTGTTATTAGCGATGATGATCATTGCCACAGGCCAAGTTGGCGTTAGTATTTATCTTCCTTCTTTGCCATTGATTGGTCATGACTTGAATTTGCCGCAACATTCGATTCAGAATCTCGTCACGCTATTTCTCGTTGGCTTCGGTATCTCTCAGCTTTTTTACGGCCCATTGTCTGATGCGATTGGTCGTCGGCCGGTGTTTATTCTGGGGCAAAGTGTATATCTAGTTGGTACGGTTATTTGCATCGCGTTTTCGGACAACATTGTTGCCCTTGAAGCGGGACGGTTACTGCAAGGTCTAGGAGCGGGCAGCGCTTCGGTACTTGGTCGGTCAGTACTGCGTGACAGTTATGACGGTATGCAATTAACCAAAGCGCTATCTTATATTTCAGTCACGGCATCTGTGATGCCAATCATTGCTCCGCTGTTTGGTGGTTGGATTGCTTTTCACCTGAGCTGGCATGCTGTCTTTGTGTTTGTGCTGATTTACTTAATGGCAATTTTTACGCTTGGTTTATTGGTGCTGCCAGAAACGCTGCCTTACCCGAAGCGAAAATTTAAAGTAGGCGAAGTAAGCGCGAACTATTTGCGTCTGTTAACGAATACACAAGTGATTGGTAGTGCGAGCTACAACTGGCTTAGTTATTTATCGGCTCTGGTTACGCTCTCCTTGTATCCATTTTTAATGCAACAAGAGTTAGGATTAACGGCGGCGGATTATGGCTCGTTGATGATCATACCGTCAGTTGGTTTGCTGACGGGTAGCTTGGTGCTTAATTTGATTAACGCTCGTTACAAAGCTCAGCAAATCTTGCTGATGAGTTTCGCGATTGTTGCTGTTGCTGGCTTCATGTTGTTGGTTACCCCCTTCAGTGTATTTTCATTGCTGACGGCATTCACGTGTTTAAGTTTTGCTCAAGGAATGTCATTCCCGGTCTCGATCAGTTTGCTACTTTCACCACATAAGCAACAGGCAGGCGCGGTTTCTGCGCTATCTGGTTCTATTCAAATGTGTTTAGCAGGTTTGTTTGGTGGGTACTTAGTAGACTCATGGGTTACGAATCAGCAGCAGCTTGGGGTGTTTTATTTGTTTATTGCGTTACTTTCTTGCTTTGTTCTTGTACTAAGCCAATTTCGTAAAGTGCCAGAAGGGACGGTTCAAGCAGAAACTTCCATCTGAATATACTTGCAACCAGAAGGTCGGCTTTCTAAAATGCGCTGTTAAATTAAGTCAGGATCATTGTGCATATTGAATGACTCAGTTTGAGAGGAAGAGGGCAATGCCTGATGCTCCTCTCAAGCTTGGGGATACATTTCTGCCCAAATGACTATCCGATCTCTAATCGTTAGGTGAAAGAATGCAACAAAACGAATTTGAAACACTGGTAAAAGAAATTACTCAGCAAGAAAGCATGCCAAAGGCACTCGAAGTCTTGAAGGCGTGTGAGGAAGAAGAAGTTGCACAAGCGGCACAATCCCTAACGGGTCAGTTTGGTCTTGCAGAAGTTGATGGCGAGAAACGTATTTACCATATTACCACTCAAGAAGACGAGTCCGGAGAAGAGCAAGAATACGTGGAGCACGTCATGAATGAAGGCGATCACTTGATCAAATTTGCTGCGTGGTTCTTTGAAACATTCTTTGAAATCAAACAGAAAGATACGTACGTCGCAGCGGGTAAAACATACCAGCAACCTAAGCGATAGGCGCCCGTTTAGAAAAAGTAATCAGAACCAATCTGAAAGTTATTTACAAAATAAATGTGACCCTGGTCTTGTTTTTATCTAGTTGTGGTGTAAAATTACAACATAGTTAAGTCAATACATTCAGGAGAAGGTCATGGGTAACGAACTTGGTGGTGCTTATATTGGCCAGATGATTGCAAAAGACGCGATGCACAAAGCGCTTTACGGTAAAGCGAAGAAGAAAAAAGCTTCTGTTTTTGCTCGTGTTATTAAAAAACTGGCGATATAATTTAAAAAGCCCTGATTGAAAAATCAGGGCTTTTTGCTTTTCTCTGTTTTGTTGTTAGTAAGTAGCCAACATATTGCACAACATTGGCAAAACGCTACTCAAAGACTGATGACATTTAAATCTAGAATTACGCGGATTGGCTTGGTATCTCCACAACATTGTTAGGCACTTTATCTAGCCCCTTTGCTGATAACCACTTTTCTAAATCGTCAGCGCCTCCAATATATGTTCCATCTAACCAGATTTGCGGCACTGTTACCGGTGTTTTTTCGCCAATGATGGCTTTTACTTCAGGAATCATGCGGTATAAGGCGGCGCTGTCTTTAACTACATCATGGTACTCATACTGAACGCCAGCCTCGTCAAGTAATTGTTTGGCTTTGACACAGTAAGGGCAAGTTACTTTACCATAAACAATGTTACCTTTTAGCTCATCGCGTTTTACCCACTCAGCAATAACAGACTGTACAAGCACACCCCGATTCAATGCTTCTCCTTGACTGATAACTTTCCCTTCGACAAGAAGAATGGGTGCATGCCAAGCACCAGCTTTTAATGGTTCCCACCAGTGCGATAACCAATCTTTTACTTCAAGTTCAACGGGCACATCGGCTAGTTCGTTTTCAAAAGTATCCTTTAAAATATCTTTGGTTAATGTACATTCACCACAAGGAATATTGACTTTGAATGGGCCCCAACTACCAGCCCAGCGATACAGTGTAATTTTGATTGGTTGACTCATATGGGTTCCTCATTTCCTTTCCTGAAAATATAGAACTTTTAAATTAGATTTTTCTTTCAACTAACTTTGTCTTTTTCGCTTCCCAATGCGTAATAAACGCAATAGATGCAATAATAATCGCAGCACCTAACCATAAACGACCAGGTGGCACCCAACCAAACACCAACCAACCAGCAACAACATTCAAAGGCAGTTTGGCGTGATCAAATGGTTGCACAAATGAGGCGTCTGCTACTGCATATGCTTTAACGATAGCCCATTGAGCGAGTGCTGTAAGTGCACCTGCGGCTAAAAGCACACCCCATATCGTCCACGTATCTGGCATAGTAAACGTCGGTATCGCTAACAAGATATTAAATGGTGTTATCAGCAGCAATAAATAGACAACCATGGTTGAAGGCGGATCGTTTACCGACATTTTTTTTACCATTAATGAATACGCTGCCCAGAAAAATGCGGCGCCAACAGGGAGCAGGGTCGCCCATGTAAATGAGTCTGCCCAAGGCTCAAGAATGATCATGGCACCAACAAACCCCGTCAATGTCGCTAACGAGCGTGCAGTACCTACTTTCTCTTTGAGTAACAAGCCAGAACCAACTGTGGCAAATAACGGGGAGGTCATGAGAAGTGCAATACCTTGCCAAATTGGAACTGGGTAAGCGAGAGCCCATAACCAAAGTTGAATCCCGATAACAGAGAGAAAAATGCGGAATGCATGCCAGCCAAAGTGTTGGGTTCTTAAAGAACGTCTAATCCCAAGTGTACGTAGGTAGGGCAGAATAACAAATAAGGCGATTGCATATTGGAATAACGCAAATGTGGTGGAGGAGACACCAAAGTTGATGCTAGCAATTTGGGCGAAGCTGTTCACTATGGCGAATGCCAAGCCAGCTGTTAGCATCCAGGACGCACCTTGAACAGGATGATGATTCAATTGAAAAATTCCAGTTTGATAGAGGTGGCGGGATCATACGTCCTATTGTTTTTCGCGCCAATAAAAAAATGCCTCCCAGAGGGAGGCGACATTACCAATTCAAAGGACGTGCCTGTTATAACAGGTACAAAGAACGAGAAGCACAAACGCTGCCATGCATTTGCATAAATAATATTGCAGAACACGTGCCAACTTTTATGTGTTTGATTTTAAATGGTTTTTTGGTTTTTCTATGTTATCGATTAGATGAAATGCACTAACTTAGTGATCAATCGCATTAAAAGAGGGCAGAAGTAGGCGTCGTTACGCTCGTTTTTCATTGCTGAGCGATGCTTCGATAGTGTGAAAACTTATCGAGTTGTGTTGGGTTAAATAAAAAATGGCCAGCAAAGGTGCTGGCCAAGTGGACTCGCTCTTAGGACAAGAGTGAATTAGAAATCGTAACGTACGCCTAGGCGCAGTGTATCTTCGCCTTCTGTTACTAGACCTGTTGTTGCATCTTTTGCTTCATCAAGTTGGTTGATGTAGTAAGACAGGTAAGTACGGAAGTTGCTGTTTAGTTTGTAGTAACCAACAAGCTCGATACCTTCAACTGTGTCGTACTTTGAACCGTTGTCTGGATCATTTTCTTGAGCTGTGTATAGAGCTGCAAGTGTCACTTTGCTTGCTACTTTGTAGCTTGCGACTAGCTCGTAAGCCGTAAAGTCTTCAGAGTCAGTCAGGGAACCTTGAGAATAAGTACCTGCTAGGTAAAGGTTGTCCATCGAGTAAGCGATACCACCTAGAATTTGATCTTCAGAGTTATCTTTATCTACATCGCCACCAGAGTATGCAAGACCAAAGTCGAGGCCCATTGGTAGTGAGTACATTCCAGAGATGCCGTATTTATCTTCGTTATCGCTAGAGTTTGCTTGGTAGGTTGCTTGAAGTTGTAGTGCATCAAACGCACCACGGTATGCGAAAACGCTGTCTTGCTTATCAGACGACGAATCAATAACTTGCTGAACACCAGAGAATTCTGTGATATCCGTCATGTCAGAGATGATGACTGCAGCCATGTCTTGACGACCTACAGAGAAAGCACCGATATCAGAGTCGACGCCTGCATACATGTAGCGGTTTTTGAATTCACTCTTGCCCGTTTTTTGTTCGGCTTCGTAAACACCGAAAGCAGAAAGGCCGTTGCCGATGTCTGTTTTACCTTTTAGGTTAAGACGAGCACGGCTTTTATCTTCCATGGAACCTTCAATTTCAGCACCGTCTGAACCGATGAAGTCACCACGAAACTCAACGCGGCCGCCAACTTTTAATTCAGTACCGTCGTTTTTGTATACAGTTGCTGCGAATGATGGTGCTGATACCAATGCTGTAAGAATTGCAGTAGTTAGTGCTGCCTTTTTCATTTTCTTATTACCCTAGTTGTAATCGATGGGCTTTCTTGCCCGATGTGTTGATGACGCTAAGGTAAAGGCTGAAAATGAAAGATAGATTTCTGTTAAGTTATGATTTGATTGCACTTTTATTGCTGGAAAGAATAAGTGCCCCTTCTCATACCACTTATAAAAAGAAAGGTTTATCTTTTTTGAGGTTTTTTCCTCTCCGTTGAAGACTGTGTTTTTTTCAAAAAGTTCCTGAATTGTTTCTTGACCCTAAATGTAAGTAAACATTTCAATTTGGCAGGGAAGTTTGGCCTAAAAATAGCGAATCATCAGCTATTTGTGAGCTAACTCTCTCTAAAGCATTTCTTATTGTAAGGTTTTTATTTCTCGATTTCTTGAAGGCTAAGTAAACGATTGCTTTTTAGGTTTTGTCTGAGATCTTTTCACTCGGTTGTCAGGAACTAATCAAATAAAGTGTCGGCAGTTGTTACACAAAGGTAAAACTAATCTGGTGGAAACGATGCCTCGGATAGCCTTTGTATTCCTCTCTTTGTTCATCATTTCGTTTTTACGAAAGTGAACCAAAGCCGGGTCTAAAACTGACTAACCAACTAATAAGTAATGGATTTAGAAATGAATAAAAAATTATTAGCAGCGGCAATCGCGGCAGCAACCTTCGGTACTCAAGCAGTTGCAGTGGAACTATATAATAACGATGGCACAACATTTTCGATGGGCGGCCACGTTTCTGTTAATTTAAATGGATCAGAGCAAGGTGACACGGATGTGGGTACTAACTCTCCTCGTATCAATATCTCTGCGACACAGGATTTGGGTAATGGCTTCACCGCAGACGCACGTGGTGAATGGGCGCTAAACTACTTAGACGGTGGTGAAGAGTCGTTTAAAACTCGTCTAGGTTACTTAGGTGTAACGCATGAGGTTTATGGTCGTGCAGTAGGTGGTACGCAATGGTCACCTTACTACGATGTCGCAGGTATTGCAGATATGCCAATCGCGTTTGCCAACGACTTCATCTATGACGATCATGGAAACCTTGGCACAGGCCGTGCGGATAAAATGCTTTCTTACCGTAATGCCATCGAGTTGGGTGAAGCGGGGGTGATCAACTTTGGTCTTGGTTGGCAGGGTGCAAACGATGATTACACACGCAACGATGCTGGAGTTATAACTGGCGGTGCCAAATACGATGACCGTGTGCAAGCTGCGCTTTCTTACTCAATCATGGGCGCTAAAATCGGTTACTCTTACAATGGCGGTGATTTCCAGCACCCTGCATATGCAGGTAAGCACACGGCGGAATCACACGTTGTATCAGCATCTTACGGTGCGTACGGACAAGGCCTATTCCTTGCTGCGGTTTATGGTTCAAACGAAAACATGAACTTCAGTGCAAAAGGCGACCGTTTAGAAGAAAGTGATGCGTACGAGGCGATCATCGCATACGCTCTGGCGAACAGCCTAAACTTGAGTGTTAACTATGAGATGGTGGAAGGTAAAGAGTTTAAGAGCTCTAAAACAGAAACTGCTCGTGAAGAAATGGCACTACAAGCAGAATATAACTTCACGCCTAAATTTGTTGGTTACGCGGGTTACCAGTTTGACCTAAATGACGACAATGGTCGTGAAACTGATGACAAATGGGCGTTAGGTGCTCGTTACTACCTATAATAGGGTTTAGCGAGAACTATTATTCAAGCTCATTGATCTAAAGCCAGCCTCGTGCTGGCTTTTTTGTCTATTTGTTTTACAAATACTTTGCTGTTTCAATTAGATGATACAAAACTCAAAACGGGGTGAATGTCTTATTTTTTACACTAGAGGTTGCTATTTAGTGTCGTTAAGTCAATAGGTTAGATTATGATGGGATTTTTGTTTTGCAGGGAAGAATGATGAGTGTTATTCAAGTTGAAGAAAAGAAAGTAGAAGTGGGTAAAGTGCTTTGTGTTGGACGAAATTACGTTGAACACATTCATGAGCTTAATAATGCAATGCCTGAGCAAATGGTGGTATTTAATAAACCCGCAACTTCCGTATCAACAACTCTGCGTTCATTCCATCAAGAGCCCCTTCATTATGAGGCTGAAATCTGCTTTTTGATCAAGGATGGACGTTATTCAGCGGTTGGTTTGGGATTGGATCTGACCAAGCGTGGTTTGCAATCCTCGCTTAAAAATCAGGGGTTGCCGTGGGAGCGTGCTAAGGCATTTGATGGCTCTGCTGTGTTTAGTCGGTTTGTCTCTTTGGATAACATTGATATCAACGATCTTAACCTTGAGCTCTTAATTAACTGTGTTCGTGTACAAAAAGGTCACGTTAACCAAATGCTCTACCCGCCGCTAACTATCCTGGATGAATTAACCAGTTACACAACACTTCAAGATGGCGATGTAGTGATGACTGGTACACCAAAGGGCGTTGGTGAGGTACATGAAGGTGACATCTTCCTTGGTCGATTAAAGTGTGGCGATGTCACCTTGTTGGAGATTGAGTGGTTGGCGGATTAAAGCCAAATTCGTAGAACGAGAAATACCACCATACTGATAACCGTCGTTAAAAGAACATTTTTAGTAAAATACGCGATTAAAGCAGCCAGTACGGCAGCCAGTAAAAATGGGTTTTGCACATTGACGCTGAGCTCCCCATCGGGAATGAAAACGATAGGTGCCCAGATCGCAGTCAGTACTGCTGGGCTAGCGTAATTGAGTACTTTTTGAGTGCGCGTCCCTAATCGCAATGGCAGCTTGGGTTCTAAAAACAAGTAGCGGCTGGTGAAAACAAGTACCGTCATCAGTAAAATAGCCAACATGATCATTAGCGTTTCTCCTTTACTTGTTCCACAAAGTAACCAGTAAGCATGGCTAAAATGCTTGAAATCATCAAACTTCCCTCAATTTGATAATAGGTTAGGGCAACCGAGCTCACCAAAGCCACAAGAACACTCGCGAGCACCGCTGCATTTTTAATAGTCGGAACCACAATTGCGATAAAAGTTGCGGCCACAGCAAATTCCAAACCCATTTCGTTCAGTTCAGGGATTAGACTTCCCGCAATAATGCCCGTCAATGTCGCGACATTCCAAAACAGGTAAAAACTCAGACCAGCCCCAAGTGCATACCAGCGATTAAATTGTTTATCGGAATGGTGGCCTACAATCGCAAACAGCTCGTCAGTAAGTAAGAAGCCGAGTGATAATCGCCATTTTAGAGGGAGCGGTGAAATTTTACTGCGCATCGATACACTGTAGAGGAAGTGTCGAGAGGTGATAAAAAACGTTGTCAGTAACATGGTCACTAGACCTGCTCCCGTTTTAATCATTCCCATCGCGACGAGCTGTGCAGAACCTGCGAACAAAATGGCGGATAGTGCTTGTCCTTCCAAAGGGTGAAGCCCAGTATCAATTGCGAATGAGCCTGCGAGTAAGCCCCAAGGGAGCACTGCGATACTCAGAGGCATCATCGCAAGTGTACCTTGCCAAAATAGCGTGGCTTTTGATTCTTTTTGTAACGGCAAAGTGTGGTCCATAGTTTCTTCTTATTTATTCCTAAATCAGATTACCAAGATAGCTCGGTAGTCGCATAACGCCTTGTACAATATTGCTGCTTTAGCTGTGACGGACGTATTGGCCGGGAGTGACGCCCATGGCTTTTTTAAAGTGTCGATGCAGATGGCTTTGATCATGGAAGCCGCATTCTTGTGCCACGTCTGAAATTTTTTGTCCCATTTTTAGTAGCTTCTTCGCCATACGTAAACGTTGCTGAATTTGATAGGCATGAGGCGGAAAGCCAAATTGCTTTTGAAACTCTCTCAGCAGATGAAAAGGGCTTAATCCAGACAGTTTGGCGAGTTCTTCTAGTGAGACGTCCGTTTGTGGAAAGTCTTCCAAAAATTCTCTGACTAGCTGCACTTGTCGCTGAGCTCTGGTTGATTCTTTCAGTGGTGCCCGATGAGTGCTGTGTTTACTGGCTAGCTTGATCAACGTGCCGTAAACCAAAGTTTCTCTCAATAAACGGTTGTCTGATTTTTCTAGTGTTTCAAATACCAATCGTAACTGACTAGCCAGCTCAGGATCGTAAACCACAGGCTGAGGGAAATAGGGCAGAGCTACATTTGGTGAGCCAAGCTCTTGTCCTAAAGTTTGAAACTGCTGAGGTACGGGGTACATTGCTTTGTATTCCCAGCCGCCTTCCGAGGCTGAATGCCCGTTGTGTACTTCATCTGCATTAACAAGGATGATGCTGTCCTGTGGCGCGATATGATTCCCGCCCGTCCTAAAAAATTGTTGTGCCCCTTTTTCGATGACACCAATAGTGTAACCTTCGTGGCTATGGCGTGAAAAATTCTGCTTCTCATACTTTGCATCGAGAAGTTCTAAACCGCCGAGCTCTTGAGCTATCTTGAAGGTAGCGATTTCCTTATTCTTTTCTTTCATCTTTATCCGGTCTGCTCAAGAAAATCATTTTAGAAGTGTAACGGATCCATCGTGCTTATTTTTGTACAAAATTGCTATTCGATTTTGATAAACAGGCGAATTGATTGCTATTTTTCAGCTGGGCAAACTATGATTTTTATTTTTTGATTTATCTTGGCTATTTTGGGCTGGATGATGTCATTTTGTTGGTATAACATTCGCCGCCTTGTTGTAGAAAAGCGGTTCCATCATGATTGATTTATCTGTACTTCCTGTTTATCTCACCGCAGTTGTCGCCTTATTGCTCTTACCAGGGCCTGATATGTTGCTGATAGCGAGCTCAAGTATGAGTTACGGTAAGAAGGTCGGTCTGTTTGCTAGCTTAGGCAATGCGACGTCTGGTGTTATTCTTACTTTGCTTGCTGCGATGGGAGTATCTACCCTGATTGCCATGAGCCCAATAGCCCTTAAAGTCCTTCATCTACTAGGTGGCGCTTACTTGTTAAAAATGGGTTGGGGCTGCTTACGAGCTGAGACATCTTCGGCTCCAGAGCTTGATGGTCAAAACAAAATGGCATCAACTTATTATCAACGTGCTTTGATGAGTAATTTGCTCAACCCTAAAGCCTTAGTCTTTTTTGTGATGTTTTTGCCGCAGTTTGTCTCAAGCAATATCACGGCATCTTCTGGTGAGCAGATGCTAGCGCTAGGGTTATTGTTGAACGTTCTTGGCTTGTCATTCAATTTATTACTTGTTGGGTTAGCAGGCACATTGGGCAAAGGGCTGCTCGAGAACGAAAAATTCCGCACGTATCAACATAAACTAATGGGGTTAGTGTTTGTTATTCTGGCGTTGTGGATGCTGAGTAGTTTCGCCTTGTAAAGTTATCATATTCCATCAGAAAGCCAGCAATTGCTGGCTTTTTGTTTTAGGATATTGGTGTTTCCTAAGGAGAGGATATATGAAGCTTGAATTTTGTTTAAATCCAGATCAAACAGACCTTGATTTTGTTCGTGAAGGTATTCGATCTTATAACCGACTGCATTTACCTGAAGGGGAAGTGCATGCTGTAGGCTGTTTCGCAAAAGATGAGAATGGCAAGATCATGGGTGGCTTGACTGGCGAAATGTTTAAAAATACGGTATTTGTTGAGTTTTTGTGGGTAGACGCTGAAAGTCGAACCTCTGGTCTCGGTAGCCAATTAATGTCGATGCTAGAGCAAAGAGTAAAGCCTCACGGGGTTACCCATGTTTATTTGGATACCTACAGCTTTCAAGCTCTTGAGTTCTATCTCAAATTAGGTTTTGAGAAAGTGGGGCAGTACTCAGGCTATCCTGCAGAAGGCATCCAGAAGTACTTTCTACAAAAGGAAATTGTAGGCTAGGGAAAAGCACGGGTTAGCTTGACTTGTTCTAGTCAAAATCAAAAAAAGAGGCGCGAATTTGCGCCTCTTGTTGTATAAAATATCTATGTTTCTCTTTGACTTACAAACTTTGCTGGTGCGCGTCGATAAGTTCGTTCATCTTCGCTTCTGCTGCTTGCTGTGCTTGTTCATAGCTCATATCCGCAGGGAAGAGGTTGATGACTTCGTAGTAACATTTTAGTTTTGGCTCAGTACCAGAAGGACGAACAATCACGCGTGATTGATCTTCTAGGTGATAAATCAATACGTCACTTGCTGGTAAGTCAATGGATTCTTCAGAGCCGTCGTCAAACATGCGAACCGATGTTTTTAGATCTTCGGTTACTGCAACTTTTTTACCAGCAATCTCTGTTGGTGGATTGGCTCGGAGTTTGTCGCCGATTGGTGGAGAGTTCGGGTCGAGAGCGATGCTGCGTTGTGCGTTGAAGTAGAAACCGTGCTCGCGGTACAGCTCTTCCAGTTTATCCCACAGTGTTTTGCCTTGCGCTTTAAGCTTGCCTGTTAGCTGTGAAAACGCGACGATTGCAGATAAACCATCTTTATCCCACACCTTGTTACCCACGGTATAACCGAGCGCTTCCTCATAAGCAAACAAGAATGGGTTGGTTTCTGTCTCTTGTTCCATGGCAACGTTAGTAAGCCATTTAAAGCCAGTTAATGTTTGATAGTATTGTGCGCCATGCGCCTTAGCGATGCTGCTCAGCATTCTTGAGGATACGATGGTGTTGCCAACCAAAGCGTTAGGTTGCTGTTCCAACAAGTAATCGCCAAACAGTGAGCCCACCTGATCACCTGTTAGCATTTGATACTCGCCATCTGGGCGTTTAACTGCCACGGCAAAACGGTCTGCATCTGGATCGTTCGCGCAAGCGATATCGGCATCTACGGACTTACCTAATGCCATCACCATATCCATTGCACCGGCTTCTTCAGGGTTTGGGAAGTTGACGGTCGGGAAGCTTCCATCAGGTTCGCGCTGTTCCTTAACACTTGCCACTTTTTGGAAGCCTGCGTCGGCAAGTAGCGTTTCCGCCATATTCGCGCCAACGCCATGCATTGCGGTGTAAGCAATAGATATATCGGTATTGTTGTCAGGAGTAAGCAGCGCGTTTTCGTTCATTGTCTTACGGTAAGTTTGGTAGTAGTCGTCTTCCAACCAAACTAACAAACCGTGCTGTTTTGCATCATCGAGAGACATTAAAGGTAATGGCTTCGTTGTTGCGTCATCAATTTTCGCTGCGATTCCAGAGTCGTGCGGAGGAATAATCTGTGCGCCATTCTCCCAATATACTTTAAAGCCATTGTATTCTGGTGGATTGTGACTGGCAGTAACAACAACAGCGGCCGCCGCATTCAATGTACGGACACCAAACGCGACAATTGGGGTTGCTGCAACGTCATACGTTAGGTAAACCTTGATACCAAGGGCCGTCAGTACGGATGCGGTATCATGCGCGAATTGTTTTGAATCGGGACGACCGTCGTAGCCAATAACGACACCACGACTCGCGGCATCTTTGACTTGCTCAAGCAAATAGTTCCCAAAACCAGTGGCGGTCTCTTGAATCACCAAGCGGTTCATTCGGTTTGGACCTGCGCCCACTTTGCCACGTAAGCCTGCAGTACCAAAGGCAAGGCGTGAGCCAAAGCGATCAGTAAGTTCTTGTTCATTGTTCGTATCGACGAGGTGTTGTAGCTCTTCACGAGTCTTAGGGTCAGGGTCTCGTTCTAGCCATTGCGTAATTAGTGCTGTCATATCAGTCATTCCTTAGTAGGGGGAGCCTACTTTCTTGGACACTTCGTTTGGTAAGTATCTCAATGTTTTCTTTTAAATCAATGTAAATGGTTCTCAATTACATTTCAAAGAGGGCAATCGATAAACCGAATTAATTTTTCTTATCCGAACAAAATTTAATCATATTTAATTTCTTGAAGAACCTTGGAACTATAACTAGCCTTTTAACATAAATATAACAAACCGTGTCGAAATCGTAGTTTTTGTGATTTTTCGTAAAGTTGTTCGATATTTGCATCGGGACGCAAGGAAGCTCGCGTAGGCGTAGCGGCTGAGCAGAGGAGAGATCTTTTGAAAAGATTAACGACTACTCTAGCCTTATCACTGAATGTGATTTTAATCACATTTTCCTCTTTTGGTTGGTCAAAGGAAAATGACTACAACATGACAAAAGGGGTCACAGAGATAAGTGGGCAAGTGTATGAATTACATATGCTGATTTTCTATATCTGCTGTGTAATTGCTTTGATTGTTTTTGGTGTGATGTTCTATTCCATCTTCCGTCATCGCAAGTCAAAAGGAGCAGTTGCCGCACATTTCCATGAAAGTACAAAAGTGGAAATTATTTGGACGGTCATACCCATCATCATTCTTGTCGCTATGGCGATTCCCGCAACAAAAACTCTAGTAGCAATGGAAGACACAAGCCAATCGGATATCACGGTCAAGATCACAGGCTCGCAATGGAAATGGCATTACAGCTATTTTGGCGAAGATGTTGAGTTTTTTAGTTTGCTTGCCACCAGCCAAAAACAAATTGATGGAATCGAAGCTAAAGGCGCACATTACTTACTGGAAGTAGACAACCCTTTGGTGTTGCCTGTGAATCGCAAAGTGCGTTTTTTGATGACTTCTGATGATGTCATTCACTCTTGGTGGGTACCAGACTTTGCCGTCAAGAAAGACACCATTCCAGGTTTTATCAATGAAGCATGGACAAGAATTGATGAGCCAGGCGTATATCGCGGTCAGTGTGCGGAGCTATGTGGTCGTGCACACGGATTTATGCCAGTGGTGGTGCATGCGATGGAAGAAGAAAAGTTCGATGAATGGCTAGCGAGTAAGAAGGAAGAACTCGCGCTTCAAAAAGCGGCGGCACAAGAAGCGCTCTCTCAAGACTTATCTATGGACGAATTGATGTCGCAAGGCGAATCGATATACACGGCGCGTTGCGCTGTGTGTCATCAGGCAAATGGTGAGGGGATTCCGGGTGCATTTCCCGCGATTAAAGGCAGTCCTATTGCAACCGGAGATGTTACAGAGCACATAGATATTATTGTCAACGGTCGCCCGGGCACCGCAATGCAGGCTTTTTCTAATCAGTTAAGTGACAAAGAAATTGGCGCGGTTATCACATATCAACGAAATGCATGGGGCAACGATACTGGCGATACAGTGCAAGCATCCGATGTGAATGCCTTTAAGGCACAAGGCAGTGCTAAGGAGGAAATATGAGTAAGCCAATAGATAAGGCAGTGAAGTCTGCGCCAGCAGAAGCCAGTGCGAACAGTACCATTGCGATCGATGATGGTCACGAGCATCATGCACCCCAGGGCATCACTCGTTGGTTGTATTCTACAAGCCATAAAGACATAGGCACCCTCTACCTTTGGTTTAGCTTTGCGATGTTTCTAACAGGTGGTGCGATGGCTATGATCATTCGTGCCGAACTGTTCCAGCCAGGGCTACAGCTAGTCGATCCGCAGTTTTTTAATCAAATGACCACGGTACACGGTTTAGTGATGGTATTTGGTGCGGTGATGCCAGCATTTACTGGTCTTGCTAACTGGATGATTCCGATGATGATCGGCGCTCCAGATATGGCGCTGCCGCGCATGAACAACTTGAGCTTTTGGATCTTACCTTTTGCATTTCTTATTTTGTTGAGCTCGTTGTTTTTACCTGGCGGCGGTCCTGATTTTGGTTGGACGTTTTATGCTCCGCTGTCCACGACTTATGGCCCGGATAGCACTGCGCTGTTTGTATTCTCTGTTCATATCATGGGTATCAGCTCCATTATGGGCGCGATCAACGTTATCGTGACGATCGTAAATATGCGAGCTCCGGGAATGACTTGGTTCAAGTTACCAATGTTTGTTTGGACTTGGCTAATCACCGCTTTCTTGTTGATCGCGGTTATGCCGGTACTAGCGGGTGCGGTGACCATGGTTCTTACTGACAAATATTTCGGGACTAGCTTCTTTGACGCAGCTGGTGGTGGTGACCCGGTAATGTTCCAACACATCTTTTGGTTCTTTGGTCACCCAGAAGTGTACATCATGATTTTACCGTCGTTTGGAATCATCTCCGCTATTCTGCCTGCTTTCAGTGGTAAGAAGCTGTTTGGTTATCATTCGATGGTTTACGCGACGTGCAGCATTGCATTGTTATCTTTCCTTGTGTGGGCGCACCACATGTTTACCACGGGGATGCCAGTTTTTGCTGAGCTATTCTTTATGTATTGCACTATGCTGATTGCGGTACCAACGGGGGTTAAAGTCTTTAACTGGGTTGCCACCATGTGGCGTGGAGCTCTGACATTTGAAACGCCAATGTTGTTTGCCATTGCCTTTATTGTGCTTTTTACTATTGGCGGCTTCTCGGGACTGATGTTGGCGATTGTGCCGGCGGATTTCCAATATCATGACACTTACTTCGTGGTTGCCCATTTCCATTATGTGTTGGTATCTGGTGCGGTATTCTCGATCATGGCAGCGGCATACTACTGGCTACCTAAGTGGACGGGCAATATGTACGACCACAAGCTGAGTTTATGGCATTTCTGGTGCTCAATTATTTCCGTCAATGTCCTGTTTTTCCCAATGCACTTCCTAGGCTTAGCGGGCATGCCAAGACGCATACCGGATTACGCCATTCAGTTTGCTGATGTTAATCAAATAGTATCAATTGGTGGGTTTGCATTCGGGTTGTCACAACTGATCTTCTTGTGGTTGGTGATCAAGTGTATTCGTGGCGGGGAGAAGGCTTCTGCAAAACCGTGGGAACGTGCGGAAGGCTTAGAGTGGACAGTGCCAAGCCCTGCGCCACATCATACGTTTACTACACCGCCTAAGATTGACTAGCAAAGAGTGGGGTGAGTGACATGAAACCGAATCCATCAAACAAGAAGCTCACAGTGAAGTTGCTTTTGGCGACCCTGTTAATGTTTGGCTTCGGCTATGCACTAGTCCCACTTTATGACGTGATGTGCGACGCACTGGGAATCAATGGAAAGACAAGTGAAGTAGCCGCCATTCAACCGACAGGTATGCAACCGGACATGAGCCGAACTATTCGCGTGGAGTTTATGGCGCATGTCAGCCCAGATATGCCTTGGGAGTTTAGACCCAAAGTGATTTCGATGGATGTTCACCCAGGTGAAGTCGTGCAAACCGAATACCTTGCATTTAATGAAAGCGGGCAGAAGTTGGTGGGGCAAGCCGTTCCTTCTGTTTCTCCCGGGACTGGAGCTGCTTACTTCAATAAGATTGAGTGTTTTTGTTTTAACCAGCAGCCTCTGGATGGTAAACAGCAAGCTCAAATGCCGTTGATTTTTTATATCGAACCGGACTTGCCGGAGTCTATACACACGTTAACGCTGTCTTACACACTCTATAAACTTCCCCCTCCTACAGGCTCTTAGCCACTCAGGGAGAGAGATACAGACCAAGGTTGGTCAGTAAGGAGAAAAATTATGAGTAACAAGCCAGGAACATATTATGTTCCCGCTCAAAGTAGCTGGCCGATCATCGGTGCATTTGCTCTGTTTTTAGTGGCTGTTGGCGCAGGCATGACCGTCCAGGGGACACAAAGTGACAGTGCAGTGGGAACCATTGGTGGCATTGTGCTAGCGGTGGGCTTCTTGTTCTTGCTTTACATGTTGGCTGGTTGGTTTAGTAATGTGATTACTGAATCACTGAGTGGAAAATACAGCTCGCAAATTACTCGTTCTTTTCGCCAAGGAATGAGCTGGTTTATCTTTTCTGAAGTGATGTTTTTTGGTGCCTTTTTTGGTGCCTTGTTTTACGCCAGAATGATTTCTGTGCCTTGGTTAGGTGGGGCAGATAATAACTTCATGACCAACGAAGTCCTGTGGCCAACCTTCGAAGCGATGTGGCCACTCACACTGACACCGGGGGGAGAAACAACACAAGCTATGCCGTGGCAGGGCATACCCCTTACCAATACTATCTTGCTGCTATTTTCGTCTATTACGCTACATATGGCGCATATAAGCCTTGAACAAGACAAAAGAACGGCACTGATTGTTTGGTTAGAGATAACCATCGTACTTGCTGGCTTTTTCCTATATTACCAAGCGGTTGAGTATGTTCATGCTTATCAAGACATAGGGCTCACGTTGCAGTCCGGTATTTACGGTAACACGTTCTTCATGTTGACGGGATTCCACGGTTTACACGTTTGTCTTGGGACTATCTTCTTAATCGTGCTGCTGTTCAGAATCGCTAAAGATCACTTTTCGCCAAAGAACCATTTTGCCTTTCAAGCGGGCAGCTGGTATTGGCATTTCGTGGATGTGGTTTGGTTATGTCTGTTTGTGTTTGTTTACGTACTTTAGGCTCATTGTGAACTCTTGGTCCGACTAATAAGGGCGAGGGTTTGGTGCTAGCCAACCCGAGCTGAGCGCAATAAGCAAAAGGACGACCACCAAAGCGGAGAACATGACTCGACGGCCTAAGTAATGACTCATGGGTTTGTCTCTTTTTTCAGGATTATCTGGGTCTTCACGAACCATTTCGATAAGCGCTTTTGCGAGGTTGAAGATAATGAAAAGCAGCAAAAGGACAAGCGTCAGTTTGAATAGAAATACGGTGGACATGGCACCTCCGGTTTCATCATTGTTGTTATCAAGACAATTATGGCTATCGAAACGGTTTTGGGTTGCAGTTGGTTTAACTGTGGTTGTGTTTTCTCTTTTGGTCAAACTGGGTTTTTGGCAGTTTGAGAGAGGGCAAGAAAAACAAGCATTGGAACAAGCCATTCTCGCGCGTGCGGATAGTGCGTACCGAGCACTAAGCGTCGTTCTTGAAGACAACGACTGGCGAGAGGAAAGTATCCTCGGGAAAAAAGTGGAAGTTAATGTTGTTCCTCAGGCGTTTCCCGTAATTTTGTTAGACAACCAAACGCATCAAGGCAGTGTGGGATATTTAGCATTTCAGATTGTATTGACGAGCGATGAGCCTAGTGCCTATGCGTTATTGGAGCTTGGTTTTGTCGAGGGAAGAGCAGAACGCTCAGTGTTACCAACGGTCACCAAACTCGATAATTCGACTTTCATCACAGGACGCCTGTACCGAAAATCTACTAATCCACTGAGCTCAGAGTTAATGCCGGAAGTTGGCGATGTTATTCGCGTGCAAAACCTAAACATCGCGCAATTGAATCAGCTACTGAATATTGAACTTATGCCCGCAGTCTTGCAGCCAGACAATTTAACTCGTTGGCCCTATGACTTTCCTTGGAATCCATTGCCACTCAATAGTGCCAAACATTTTGGCTATTCGATTCAATGGTTTTCGATGGCAGGTGTTTTCTTATTACTGACTTTAATTGTTTTTGTTCGTTGGCAAAAAAAGTTGCGTCACATGGAGGTGAAGCATGACATCTAAAGTAACCAAAGGACGACTAATGTTGATTGCGCTGGTTTGTACGTTCGCGCTTCCCGCTGTCATTGCAAAAGTCATTCTCACACAAGGGTGGTATCAAAGCGGAGTGACCAATAGAGGCGAGTTAGTCGAACCATACACGACGTTAGAGCAGCTTGGTCAAGAGTCACCTCTCAAAGACCATGGTTGGCAACTCGCTTATGTATTGCCTAACGAATGCACTGAACAGTGTAAACAGCAGCTTTACCTGCTTCAGCAAAGCCATGTTGCTTTAGGTAAGTATCAAGAGCGAGTAGTGCCAGTCGTTTGGCAGACTGAGCATTCAGATCCCATGGAAGTATCGATGTTAGCGATGCAAATGAATGAATTGGTTACCGCAAAAGTGAAACCTGGGCAAATGTTGATCGTTGATCCTCTTGGGCAACTGGTGATGTCTTACTCGCCGAAACCAAATGAGGACTTAGTCCTATTGAATAAAGGTATGTTGGCGGACTTACGCAAGCTCTTAAAACTGTCACGAGTCGGTTAGAGGAAGTGCATATGAAATTAATTCAGTTGGTTAGATTCAGTTTGCTGCTAACTCTCGTGGTGATCATGTTAGGGGCATATACTCGCCTTTCAGATGCAGGGTTAGGTTGCCCGGATTGGCCTGGTTGTTATGGGCACTTTTCTGTGCCGCATCAAGAAGAAGACGTCATACGTGCTAACCTGAACTTCCCCGAGCGGGCAGTAGAGCATGAGAAAGCATGGCTTGAGATGATTCATCGCTATTTTGCAGGAACGTTAGGTTTAGTTATTTTTGCGATGGCAGCGATATCAATGAGGTCTGAGCGTGTAAATTCAACCATTCCGATGTTGCTCAGCGTATTGGTGATTGGGCAGGCACTTTTGGGAATGTGGACAGTTACTCTTAAATTAATGCCCGTCATCGTGATGCTTCACTTGCTCGGTGGTTTTGTTTTATTGGCGTTACAGGCGATTTTTTACTGCCAATTAAAAGCGCAAAACAATCTCTATTTCTCTCCATCTTCTAGCTCTCTGAGAGGCTTTTCATTGTTGGTTTTTCTGGTCGTTTTGGTGCAAGTGCTCCTTGGAGGGTGGACTTCGTCAAATTATGCTGCGCTGATGTGTACCACACTGCCGATTTGTGAGGGAGACTGGATGAGCCATCTCTCATGGAAAGAAGCGTTTTCTTTCTGGCAAACTGGATTCGAGAATTATGAATTTGGTGTTTTGGAGTATCCGGCAAGAATGACTATACACGTCACTCATCGTATTGGCGCTATTGTTACCGCCACCGTGGTATTGGCTTATAGTATTGGGCTTATGAGGCAAGATTCTCATCATTCACAGAGAATCGGAGGGTGGTTGTTGTTCACTCTGGTGTGCCAAATTATGCTGGGTGTAAGCAACGTAGTATTTCAACTTCCTATTTATGTCGCGGTGGCGCACAACCTTGGTGCCGCTGTTATGTTGAGTCTCGTTTGTGTTAGCCAGTTTTACTTGTGGCAGGGTAAAACGGCTTGGAATTACACCGCGAAAGGAGTTCGCTATGAGTAAAGAAATCGCGCTGTCGTTAAATGGGCGAAAGCGACTAAGTTCCGTTTATTTGAAGTTAACGAAACCTAAAGTGGTGGCGTTAATGTTGGTGACGGCAGTAGTAGGGATGAGCTTAGCCCCGGTTGATGATTTCCCCTGGTTGCAGGCGGTAGTTGGCCTAACGGGGATTGGTCTGATGGCCGGGTCTGCGGCAGCGTTTAATCATCTAATTGACCGCCGAATTGATGCGAGAATGGCACGCACACACAAACGACCATTGCCATCGGGTGAGACTAAGCCATCATCGGTGATAGCCTTCGCTACAGTTTTAGGTGTCTTAGGGTTTGTACTTCTATATGCGATGGTCAACCCGCTGACGGCATGGTTGACTTTGATGAGTTTGCTCGGCTATGCGATGGTATACACAATGTACCTCAAACGTGCTACGCCCCAAAATATCGTCATTGCAGGGATTGCCGGTGCGATGCCGCCTCTTCTCGGTTGGACTGCTGTAACAGGGCAATTACATGCGAATGCTTGGCTGCTCGTGATGATCATTTTTATCTGGACGCCACCACATTTTTGGGCTCTCGCTATTCATCGTGTCGAGGATTACCGCAAGGTAGATATTCCCATGCTGCCAGTGACACACGGCATTGAGTACACCAAAACTTCTATTCTGTTGTATACGGTGCTATTGACTTTGGTTTGTGTTCTACCGGTTTTGGTTGGCATGGTCGGCGTGGTGTATCTTTTTGCCTCGCTACTACTCAATGTTGGCTTTATGTACCATGCATGGAAGCTAAAATATGCACCAGAGCCAAATACCGCGATGGAGACGTTTAAATTCTCTATCTATCATCTTTTGGCGTTGTTCATTGCATTGCTTTCGGATCACTATATTGGTTTTTAACCTTTCTTAAAACAGAAAACGCCGCGTGGTTCGCGGCGTTTTTGGTTTTGATACTTTGGCTTTAAGACAAAGCTTTCTAGATTTATTGAATTTCTAGCAGTTCAACATCAAAGATCAAAACACTTGCTGGTGGAATTGGGCCAGAGCCACTCTTACCATAGCCAAGCGTGCTTGGTACGAAAAGGCGGATTTTCTCACCTTCTACCATGTATTGTAGACCTTCTTGCCAGCCTTTAATGACTTGGTTAAGACCAAATGAAATAGGCTCACCACGATTAACAGAGCTATCGAATATCGTGCCATCAATCAAGGTGCCGTGGTAGTGTACTTTTACTTTACTTGTTGCAGTTGGGTGAACCTCACCTTCGCCTTTTTCAAGAACCATGTATTGAAGGCCACTTTCTGTTGTGATGACGCCTTCTTTTTTCGCATTTTCTAGTAAGAATGCTTGGCCTTTGGCAAAGTTTTCATCTGCTACTTTATGGTTTGTCCAAGTACGGTAAATGAAAAAGCCCGCCAAAATAAAAATAATAAGAGGAAACAAAAATTTAGACACGTAATCTCCTTGTCTATTTAGGTTGTTTTAGCAAAAATTTGATGGTTTCTGCCATGGCTTCAACGCTGTCATGACCACCAGTAATCACTTGATATTTTCCGTTTACGATAAAGGCTGGAACGGAGTTAATTTGGCCGCGAGTCGTGATCGCTTCTGCCTTAGTGATGTACTCAAACAGCGCTTTTTGCTGTGCTTCATCTAAATGGTAAGGGCTGATAAGGTTGCGAGACTCAAAGGCTGTCTCTACGGCGATTTGGCGTTCCTCAGCCGTTGCATCGGCACCCATTTGCACAGCAGTAAAAAGATCCGCCATAAACGCTTTATCTGGTGTTGATTCAAGCTGCATTACGGCAGTATAGAAGATGATGGCGCTCACTTGTGCACTTTCATTGAACGTTACATGCATTTTTTCAACGCTTTGATCGGTCAATGATTCAATTTGAGGGACAAACTCTTCCATTGAGCGGCAGTGGCCACAAGTTAAAGAGAATGCTTCAGTCAGGGGAGCTAAATCATACTCTTCAAGGGATACTGGCAAAACTTCGTATTGTTTGCCTTGCTGAGGCTGACTCTTGCCGCTATCGCATGCCGACAAAGCCATTACGGCAACAACAACAGCAAAGCCTTTCGATATGGTTTTTAACATAGTAGTGCTCTAAATGAGAAATTTGCGTTAGTTTATCGGTTAACGATAGTGACTAAAACCATTAAATAACAATAAAGTGAGACCATTGGTAACAGACTTTGCCTGAAGTATGGACTGTAAGGGTAGGGTATTTTAGTGTTGCGTTTTATTTGAGAGATGATTTTGCATTGACTCCAGTGGCATGAACGCTGCATAGACAAACCAATCGGTGGACAAAAGCGCTAAAGATTCGGCGTGTTTTGTCGACACAATGAACAAGAGTTTTTCTACGTTGGTAATGGTATGAAGCATTGGTTTTTAATTGTTTGTGGCATTCTGGCCGGGTGCAGCAGCCTCGATCAAGATATGGTCCCTGGTGGGAACATTTTAGATACAGCTCCTAAATCAAACACTGAGCTGAGACACCCAGAGTGGGGATACCCGAGCGCATCCAATGTGGCTTCTTCCCCTCGTTCATATCAAACGGCGAGGGCGTCAGTAAAAAAGTCGCAAAACGTGACCTCTCTGGAAATGTTCCTGAGCAGGCATAACATTCCTCACGAGACGCTCAGTGGTGGTCACCTGATGATACGTTTGAAAGAGCAAGTGCATTTTCAAACGGGTTCTGCACGGTTATCTGCTCAATCTCAAGACTGGATTCGAAACATTGGTCACTATCTGGCTGGAAGAACTGATGTTGATGTCGTGATTGATGGTCATGCGGATAGCACGGGAGCTGAAAGCTTCAATGACACGCTATCTGAAAAGCGAGCTCGTGAAGTAGAAAAACAACTATTGGCGACGAGTATTCCACGTCAACGAGTGTTTTCTAGAGGCTTCGGGGAGTATGTACCGAAGTGCAGCAATGCGACAGCGAGTGGTAAAGCTTGCAATCGGCGCGTAGAGCTAACATTGATCGTGGATGAATAACGCAGACGTTGGGTGGTAATCTTCGTTGTGTTGTTCTTGCATACCCGTTATTTGCTTAGTGGAGTTTAAGTTCGGAGTTGAGCAAGAAGACTGAATAAGGAAAGCTCGCACGGCAACATTTAGCTAGAAAAAATAGAAAAGAGGCACCGTTAGGTGCCTCTTTTACATCCGCCAATGTTCATAGGGGGAACTTAGGCAAATTCTTTTTCAACGTAAGCGACGATGTCCGATGACTCGTATAACCACTGTGTTTCGCCATCTTTTTCGATACGAAGGCAAGGGACTTTAACTCGCCCACCACCTTGCTCTAGTTCAGCTCGATGAGCCGGGTTATTTTTTGCATCACGTAGCTCAATGTTCACCGATTGACGCTTCATTGCACGGCGGACCTTTACGCAAAAAGGGCAGGCTTCAAATTGGTAAAGTGCGTATTGTTTCGCTTTTTCATCAATACGTTGCTGTTCTTCTGCGGTGCGCTTAATACCACGAGGTGAGAACACCGCGTTCAGCAATAAGATAACCTTGCCTAAAATCCAACGGATAAACTTCATAATGATCCCTTGATGTTCATTGGGTAATTGTCCTTTAAGAATGCAATCATGATGCTTGTTGCACTGAGCGTGAAGTCTATCAGTTGTTTGAAATGGATAAAACCATGTATTTTATGCGGAAAATAGACGTTTAAACCAACCCCAAAAGCCACTTGCTGAAGCCGGACGGGCTTCTTTACCTTGATAAAAACTTTGCATGAGTTCGGTTCTGAATGCATCAACGTCCATGCGTTTTATGACAAGCTCGTGCTGCAATGTATTTTGAGTCTGCTCGGCATGATCGTGCGCCAAGCTGAAATCCATATTTAAATAGCCTTGCGTGTATAACCAAAGGTGGGTGACTAAGATTAGGTCTTCAGCAGATTGGTTAGTAAACTTATCCGCGTGCTCATTACCCAAGGAGTCAGTCAGAACTTGCTGCATACGCTGGGTAGAGTGAGCATTTTGCTCGTAGTTAGCACTTGCTTCAATATGTGATTTGGTCAAAAGGCCAAGCAGGTGAAGAGTAGGTGCTGTTGAGGGTTTGTTCTCACAAACTTTTGTAAATAGTTGTGACTGTTCTTTTAACCAACGTCGCTTTGCTGCTTTATGTTCTTTAACAAAGGGGATTTCTTCAAATCCCATCTCTTGACTCAGTTCACTAAGAGACGTCATGGTTTTTTAGTTCCTTCACCGTTACTTCGATATGTTGATCATTGATATCAACAAAAATTGAGCTGCCAGTAATCATAACAGAAAGGTTAGTACCTCGGTCAAGATGCTGACAAATCAAGTCGATAGCGTCATAGTCAAAGCTCTCTACGTTGACGGGAAGCATTGAGAACTTTCCTGACATTTTGTCCCACCAGACAGCCGCTTTGGTGTTATAAGTGTAAACTTTTACATGCTTTGCGAGGCGAGAAGCTTTCTTAATTCTGTCTGGTTCTGGTTCGCCAATTTCAATCCAGTGAGTAATGCTTTGATCATCGCCAACATGCCATAAATCAGGCTCTTCAATCGTAGAGAGTCCTTTTGTAAACTCTAGATTGCTTTGAGCATTTAAACAGTAAGCTAGAATGCGAGCCAACATTCGTTGCGGCTTTTCAGAAGGGTGAAGGGCGATAGTTAGATTTTTAGAATCGTAATAGTCATTATTCATATCGGAAATGGCGATACGAAATTTGTAAATGGTTGGTTTAAGAGCCATAGATTTATATCGTTTTGTTGGCAAAATAAGTTTTAGGCAAAAAAATAGCCAGCTTTAAAAGCTGGCTATCGTATCAAATTCTTTAAGAATTAAAGTACTTTGATTTGCTCTGCTTGAGGGCCTTTTTGGCCTTGAGAGATAACAAATTCTACTTTCTGGCCTTCAACTAGAGTACGGAAGCCGTCACCAGTGATTGCAGAGAAGTGAGCAAATACGTCAGGACCGTTTTCTTGTTGAATGAAACCGAAGCCTTTAGTTTCGTTGAACCACTTAACTGTGCCAGTAGCTGTGTTAGACATGTCTATTTCCTAAATATCTAAATAATGTAATCTTTCGCCTCAACGGCGCTTATAGCGTGGAAAAATAAATTGCTATTGCGTACCACAGGACGACGGGTTACAAGTAATCCAACGAAATGTGAAAACAAAGAACTTTCTTTCTAGCCGTGTTTGAGTCTAGGTTAATTCCACGAAGAGTCAACATATATTAGTGCTTTATGGACAAATATTTGTATTTAGTCACTATTTAACCAGCATGTTTTTGATTAAATTTCAAATAAATGACGGTGATGTGAAGTTTTTTAGCATAAAATTCAACTAAATCTATAAATTTGACTTATTTATATAATTATTGTCCAATCTGGTTCGACCATTAAGGAGGATTTATGGCAAAGCGTAAAATCAGTCCTCAACCGAGTGGCTCACAACATGAGACCGACTTCGGCAGAGGTGAAATCAAAGACAACGCGTTAAAAGCGGTTGTTACCAGTCAGCTGTTCCAAACACGAGTCGTTAAAGCGAAAAAAGGTAAAGGTAGCTTCAGCCGTAAAATGAAGCATAGAGGCAAAGAGCCCTATTCAAAGTTCTCCCCAAGGTGGATTTTGAATAGGGCTTTTTTATTGGTACTAGGTGTTTGCAAAACTGATGATATTCAATTTTTTAGTACCAGATAAGTTATTCCTAATTTATCATGTACTGCTTCAACTGCTTCAGCGAACCAGGCGTTGAAAGTACCAATTAAGTACTAAAACTTACTAAGTTAGATTCATATCAATAAGCGTCACTTCCTGTCTTATGCAACTCTACTATATCTTTAGTCTAATCAAACAGCCGAGATTATGGTTTAAAAAGACTGGTGAGAAGTAGGTATGTCATCGACGAGTTATGGTACTTATGGTTGCAAATGTAAAAAAGCGTGTGCTTCTTTATTACTACTGTGGCTGTCCATTTGTCCGATGGCGCATGCGCACAAATCAGAGTCTCATTCTTTAATTGTTGCTAACTCCAAAGCGTGGAAGCCGTTCTCTTACCTTAGCCCAGATGGTGAACCTAAAGGTATTTTAATCGACTTTTGGAAAGAGTACGCGGCGAACAACCAAATTGACGTTCAGTTTCTCCTTTTGGATTGGGATGCTTCTTTGCAAGCCGTAAAAGAGGGTAAGGCTGACTTTCACGGAGGACTTGTCTACTCGCCCGAAAGAGCGAAGTATATGGACTTTGGCGCCGTCATAATGCCTATCCAAACCAAATTGTACGTAAATAAAGATGTACTTTCGGTTGATATCAGGAGTGTTTTAACTGGCGAAATGACGCTGCCAATTGGCGTTGTTAAAGGAAGTTACGAGTCTGAGTTTGTTCAGACGAATTATCCGAATGCACCTATCGCAGAATACATTAACAATGATTCGATGATACAAGCCGCCGTCGATAAAAAGGTGCTGTACTTTGTTGCAGACCTGCAAGTTGCTAACTTTTATATGGCAACCACGCCGGGAGCGGGTATGTTTGTCCCGACAATTAGCTTATATAGTAAAGATCTTCGGATTGCAGCAGGAATGCACAGTGCAACTTCCATTTTAGAGGTATCAAGAGCGTTTGAAAAAGTCATCGATACGGACCGTGAGCGGATCCTCACCCGTTGGAGTGTGGTGAAAACGGTTTATCCACTTTATCTTTTCCCTATTGCTATTTTCATTATGGCGGTTGCAACGCTTTATCATATTTTTGCCCTCAAACGTATGGTTGCTCTTCGGACAAGGCAATTAACGATTGCCAATCAGCAATTGCTAGAGATGACGTTGACGGATTCTCTCACAAAGCTATACAACCGTAGACACCTGATTGAGCAATTGGCGCTACTGAATCATTTGAAGCGAAACTTAACGGTGATGGTGTTTGATATTGATGATTTTAAATCAATCAATGATCGATATGGCCACCTTGCTGGAGACCGAGCAATAGTTGCCATCGCAGAAGCCGCTAAGTCGATGACTGATGACCGAATGACATTGGCGAGAATTGGAGGAGAAGAGTTCGCACTCGTTACGTCGTCTCTGTCAGAGCGAGAAGCACTCAATTTTGCGAATATGCTTTGTAAAGCCGTTTACGATCAGCCTGTTATACTGGGCGGACAAGCAATTCATTTGAGTATCAGTTTGGGCTGTGCTTACTATCCTGAGTTTACCCACATCGTGAGCTTGCAAGATGCTGACGAGTTGATGTATCAAGGTAAGTCTGAAGGAAAGAATCGTGCAGTTTTCCAAGTCATAACAGACTGTCAGCTTCAACCTGCGCTTCGTCAAGTGAATTAGGTCTCGCTAATTCAACTGATACTTCAAAGCATCCTCAAGCCTCAAAGGTTTAGTCAGAGTAACGTGGTAAGCGTTGACGACCACGTTGCGTTGTTTTCTTTGAGGCCAATTTGCGTACAAATACTATCACTTTCATATATATAAACCCCCGCCTGCTCACGTTTTTATCATAGAAGCAGTAATTGTTTTAAAGTGATAAGTGATTTCTTGGTAAAGATCAGAACCCCTGTCTACACTCAGTGTAAAGTAATGCATATAAAGCATGATGCATACAGTGTTGTACAAAAACAATTAAAGAAGATAAGAAATAAGTTGGCTTGAGAAGGACGGGGAATGAACAACGAATGCTTTGCTAGGTTCCGAGCTGTCACGGATGAACTGTCAATGAAAGAATCGTTGTCAGTTGGGAAAGACCCTTATGCTCACTATCTCAAAGATATTGTGGGGATTGATTTGTTGTCTCGTGAAGAGGAGTTGCATTACGCCAAACTTAATCGAGCTGGTGATGAAGAAGCGCGCGAAATGTTGATTGAGTCTAATCTTCGACTTGTTGTGAAAATCGCAAAAGGTTACCTCAAACGGCCAGGTAATAACTTTACTCTGCTCGATTTAATAGAAGAAGGTAACATTGGTTTGATAAAAGCGGTCGATAAGTTCGATCCTGAGCCAGGCTACCGTTTTTCTACTTATGCGGTATGGTGGATTCGCGAGAATATAGAAGCGGCATTAATGAACAATGGCCGCACGGTACGTTTACCTGCTCATGTGTGCAAAGAGATAAATAGCCTGGCTTTAAAAAAGCTAGATGCGTCAAAAAGTGAGAGCAAGGAGTTGTCTATTTCTGAACTCTCACGCTGCTCAGGGGTGAAAGCAGAACGTATAGATGAACTTGTTGCTCTAAGTGGTTTTATTGATGTATCGACCACTGCGGACCTACATCGTGTTCCATTTGTTCTTGAACTGTGTGAAAGTGAGTATACGCCAGATCCACAACAAGACTGTGAAAACCAGTGCTTTACTCAAGCCATTGAAAATATTATTAAAACTTTGCCAACTAAGTTGCAGAAAGTCTTGATCCATCGATTCGGATTATTTGACCAGAGAGTGAAAACCTTGTCGGAAATAGGCCTGTTGTTAAACGTGTCTAACGAGCGTGTTCGTCAGATGCAGATAGAGGCGGTTGAACGCGTGCAGAAACGTCTCCGATTCGATGGTTGGGTTTAAGATTTTTAGCCCCTTATCCTAGCTGATTAATTTACTGGCTTGCTACTCTGTTCTTCCGTAAGTAACAGCAGCTCAAGCTGTGCTTTAGCTGCTGCCTCCAATCTCCATACACTCAATAATCGGTTAAGTGCTGCGCGATAAGTACGACTTTTGAGTAAAAAAGCGAGCGTACTTGTGTAGTTGTTTACGACTTGCGCTTGTGTCTCGACCAAAGCAGTTTTGTTTTCGATGTCGATGTGTTGAAGGTTAAAGTCAGGAAGAAACGCACACTCATACCATACCTCTACAATTTCACGAATTTCGAGTTCTTCTTCAGGCACGTCGAAGTCTTGTAACTGGTAGTTTTCTGGTATTGTTGATAAATAAACCACATCCAATTTGTCTGCAACAAATGTATACATCGGATTCCTTAGTGTACGCGCTTACAGAGTAAATAGTCTCATCGTTTACATTTTTGTCAATGACCGTGCTCAAGTATGAATGATGAACCACACCACATTCCGAACTTAACTTAGGCTTTTTAAGTACTTATCGGTTAACCCGAAATACTTCAGGTTGCCATCTGGCTCCAAGACTAAGCTCATATTGGATGTAGAGATCATGCCCGGATCATTCGTTGAGAAAATAACGGTCTTATTGAGTAGTTTATCGCTGAATAACCGCTTGAAGTAGTGCGAGTTTTCTTGCTCTGCACCATTAAATGGCTCGTCAATGATAATCAAAGATTGTTCGCAGTTGCCTAGCCCTAATGCGAGCCGTAGTCTTTGTTGAATACCATTTGGTAAACTTTTACAGATATCAACGCTCAATTGAGTGTCCAGGCCTTGTGGCAACCATGTATCGAGCTCAAAGAAACTCACCATTTCACGCATTTTTTCTGTTGGGATTAATCCATTATGCAAGATGAAGTTAATCTCCAAGGAGCCTTCAAAAATATGCAGGTTAAACGGGATGTAGTTAATCGAGGTTCGATAGCGGTAACTGTTGAACTGTTTGATGTTATAACCGTCCACCGAAACTGAGCCTTGATAGCGTTCCTCTAGCCCAGCGATAATAGAGATGAGCGTCGTTTTACCGCAACCTGTTGGTCCACAAATCACGACTTTTGCGCCCGGTGGAATTTTAAAACCAAGATTAGTTAAGCCTGTTGCCGCACCACTATAACGATGGCTCACACCAGAGCCGACGATACTACCTTGAAAGAGGCGAATAGGGGGGCTTTTCTCTAACGTTAGCTTATCGTCATTCATCGCCATAAGGTTGTTGATTTGCGCAGAAGACGCCTTAATGGATTGGAACTTAGAAATAGAGTTGTAGATGCCCATAATAGGCCCCAACGCCTTCCAGACTAAAATTACAGTAGCAAGCATTGCACCTGCATCGGAGGTGCCGTCCATCACGCCGATAACGGCCGCGACGATACTTGCGGTACCAATAACCTGAATCAAACTCCCGCCTGCTGCCTGAACCCTGCTATTAGTCACTGAAACATGTTCTGCATCGTTTGTGCTTTGTAAATGTGATGCGCTAAAGCGGGACTGGATAACACGCAACAATGGCAAGCCTTGGATGGTTTTTATACCACGAAGAATCTCATTCCATTGGTAAGAAACCATGGCGTTGGCGCGAGAGCTCTTGGACGTGGCTTGCGAGTAGATGTAACGAGAATAAACACAGAACACCAACATTAGAATCAACCCCGCCATAACGACTAGCGCTGCGGTACCAGACATAAGAGCAATGGCAATAATGAATACGATAACAAACGGCATGTCGAAGTAGCTTAATGTTGACTCTGCGGTTACCAAACGGCGGAAAGTGTCGATGTCCTTCAATCGTGCTAACTGAGAAGAGACACCAGCGGTAGATGTCATCGAATAAGGAAGCCACAACAGTTTGGATATTACGTTTTGAGAAATATGCACCGCCAAATCCTTTCCTGATGTGGCGATGATGTTGACCCGCATTTTCTTGAAAAAGTATTCCGAGAACCCAACAATCACAGCAAATAACGTGAGCCAATAAAGCGTGGCTTGCGAGCTAGAGGTTAAGGCGAAGTTGTACACACTCATAATAAAAAAGGGCTGGAGTGCGCCGAGAATGCTGACCACGAAGCTGAGAATAATCAGGCTTTTGAGTTCATTGTTGTAGCGATAAAACGCGTATTTAATCCAGTTACTGCGGTCTTGAGATTCAGGTGGCGGTTCTCGGAATAAGCGGGAGTATTCGCTGATCGAGACCAACAAGCACGGCTTCTTGCAGAGCGGGTATTCAATGGTGTTGTTATTTGTGTAATCAAACAGGATCAGTTTGCCGTCTTTAGTGCCCAAGAAAATCGCAGTGAGGTTTTCTATCTCGATAAAACAAGGATGAGGATGCCCCTCGATGTGCTCCAACGTTTTTAGTTTGGTGACGTCACAACGGTAACCAAGGCGTTCAATCGTAGCGATAAAACTGTCGCTGTCTTTTGGTTTAGGGATAAAAGCGTCGCTGAGGATAGAAGGTGTGCCTTCCCATTCAAGCGCTATGAGGGTGTAAGCTAAACCACGAATCAAAGGTGACTGATTGTATCGCTCGTCATAACTGCGAGCCTCAAAGTCCAACAAGCGCTGAGGGACATTATTAAAATCAACCAAAATACTCATTGGTCACCTCCGGTAAGTTTGACGCGTTTGAGGCGATGATTGAGTTTGTCCATCTTGTTGCTGACGATGATGAGGATTTTGTCGTTGGCGCGATAGGCGGTGCTGGTCAAAACCAATCGAGCAAAGTCGTCATCATAAACACAGTCGATGTCGTCGAAGATCAACACACGTTTGTTCGCGAGTAAGGCACGCACTAACAACAAGGCATAAGCGACTTGGCGCGAGAATGGGTTGCGTAAATGTCCTTTAAGCTCGGTGTAAAAACCAGCGGGAAGGGCATCGATTTGTGCCTTGATGTTCATGGTTTCGCAAAGCGCAAATGCCGTGTTATTTAAGCTCGGGCGGAAACAAGTCAAGTTGTCGATGATGGTGCCTTCGACGAACGAACTGGTTTTGTCGACCATGAGCACGCTATTACGCCAGACGTTGTAGTTGACGTCATCGAGCGGTGTCTCGTTGATTTGGATATCGAGCTTGCTGTCGGTGTTTTGCCGCGTAATGCAATTGGCGAGGTGGGTTTTACCTGCGCCGCTTTTCCCCGTCAGCAAGTAAGCCTGACCGCGTTCAAACTCAATGCGTTGTTTTTCCGAATACTTCACCGAGATGCGCTCGACTTCTGTCGTGTCGTTTTGTTGTTCTATAGATGCAGCAAGCTCAAGCAGCTCGGCGATACGTTGAATATGAAGCTTGTTCAACTCCCATCGACTCACCGTGCGCATTACTTGCTGGTATGGCGCGAAGTAGCGGTTGGTAAGCATGATGATGGCAGCCATGATGCCTTGGCTCGATTGCATGTTGATAACTGCCGTTGCCAAAACCACCACCACACAAGCGATGGAGAGCTGTTGTATGAGCGACAAGATAAGGTTGAAGTTTGATTCAATTTGCTCGTATTTGATGTTCTCGACTTCACGTTCTTCCACCATTTGTGTCATCAAGCTCTCAACGCGATATTCCATATTGCGCGCTTTGATATCGAGTGGGCTAGAGATGATCTCGATGATTTTAGAAGTAGTTAAGCCTTCGATGTCGGATTTGTTTTCTAAGCTGTTGATTTTCTGCTTGGAAAGACTGAGTGCGAACACCGCCAAAATGATGGAGGCGAGCAAGATGGTCACTCCCGCCCAAATGTTGATCACACCGATAATCAGAATGGTCAGTATGCTGACGGCAAGGTTGATCAATGCCCGTACAGATTCTCCGCCAAAGAAGGATTTAATCTCTGGAATGGTCGCAATACGCTCTAGGTATTCACCGGGTTCTAGACGACGAAACTTCGATATCTCAGCCAAACAGATTGATTGAAACACCTTGTTGGTTAAGTTGGTTTCGAATTGCTTCATGATCACCGACGAAATCTTCTCTTCCTGATTCTTTAAGTGATAGTCGAGGAAGATGGTGATCAAGATAATGGCAAACAGAAGAAACAGCGTGTCTTTGGCTTGGTTAGGTAAAACACGGTCAAAGATAATAAGAATCGAAAAGGGCAGCACTAAACCAAACAGTGTTGAGATGACCGTTGAGAAAGTCAGATAACACTTGTCAGCAAAGTTAATCTTTTGGGAAAAGTGCTCAGTTTGCATTGCGACCTCCTTTCTTAATCGATGGTTTAGAGAGAAGGTGTTTTGGAACTAAGTCTTGATTGCTTCTGCCTTCGATATCGCTCATCAACTGCATGATGCTTTCGATAGATTGAACCGATAGCATGCCTTTGATTTGCTCAAGATTGATCGATTCAATGATGTAGTCATAGCGCGCGCTCTCGTAATCACGTAGTGCGCTGAACAGTTTACTTTCCGCTGCCAGTAAGTCGGTAATGGTTCGCGTACCAAGCTGATAGGCGCGTTGAATGCCTTTGTAGGAAGAGTAGTTGGCACGGATGATGTTCTCGTAACTGCTGATGGCGCGGGAGAAGTCGTTAATGTTGAGTACTGAGGTGTTAACGCTATTGCGCGTCGCGAACAATGAATCTTGGTACAGCAGCTCGGTTCGCTCGATGGCAGTCGACGATTTTTGATAACCGTAGTAATCCGAACCGCCGGAGAAAATTGGCACATTCAAGTTCAACCCGACGCTGGTCGAGTTACTGTCCCCTGTTGCGGTTGGGTCGGTTCGGTCATAGTTGTTCGCATCGTCGTAACGGTAACTGGCAGAGAGCGATACGGTCGGCACAAAGTTTGAACCGCTTTCTTTCAAGCCTCTTCGGCTGCGCTCGACGGTTTTCTTCGCAACCAATAAGTCGTTATTGAGCTTCAAAGCTTGTTCAAGAATCTCACGTTGTTCGGATTCGCTGATTTCCGCCAAGGGCACGCTTTCGTAGATGTCCTGTGATGGGGTGACTGGGTATTGAACTTGAATCTCTAAACCGTTCAAAATTACGCGCCGGTCTTTCTCTAAGGTTCTTAAGCGATTGGCAATGCCTTCTTTCTGGGCAATTACCTCATACAACTCGCTCGCCGCAGTGTTGCCAAGTTCCACGTTGCGACGCATTTGGCGCTCACGTGTTTCAGACGATTTAAGTTCTACTTGGGTGGCTTTGATTTGCGCGTTGTTTTTGAGGTATTCGAAATATTGCGTCGCGATTTCAGAAATGGTGCTCTGGATTTTGTTCTCGTGTTTGATTTCTTCAATGTTGAAATCAAGCTTCGCGGTGCCGTATTTAAAGATGTCACCAAGGTTAAACACCGATTGGGATAAAGACACACTGTAGCTGTTCGAGTTGTAGCTAGAACGTGTATCCGGTGTTCCCGTTAATATGGTTTCGTTTTCATTCCATGTGGTATCAGCAGCACCGTTTAAAGAGGGTAGAAACTTAGAACGGCTAATGTCGATGTTGTATTCGTTTTCTTCCACGCCTTTGTCACTAGCGCGCAGAGATAAATTGTTTTCCAAGCCGAGTTTGACCGCCTCAAGCAAGGTGGTCGCCATTGCCGAAGGAGCGTTGCTCAATGTAAGCGCTGCCAATACACAGCTAGTTAAGTTTCTGTACCGCCACATACTTGTTGATCACCTTGATGATTTCGTCGTTTTTATAAGGTTTGCTGATCACGTAATCCATTCCAGCTTCGATACAAGCTTGGTGTTCATTACTGCTGGTCAATGCTGTCGCACCTATAATGGTGCAAGGGTTCTGTCCGCTCTCTTGTTCGTATTGTCGAATGCGTTTGGTCGCTTCAATGCCGCCCATGCCCGGCATGATGCAGTCCATAAAAATGATGTCTGAGCGCTGATTCATGAAATGCTGAACGGCGTCTGCGCCATCGCCAACGGTGTCGGCTTCGTATTCTTGCTTGCTCAAAATACGTTTGAGTAGAATCTGTTGAACACGGTCATCCTCCACAATCAGGAATGAGCTGTTCTCCATCTGTTCTTCAGAGGCTTCCGCTTCCATGATTGCTAATAGGTTAGGGATGAACTCATACGGAATCGCGGGGGAGTTCAGAATCTTGTCGACAAAGGTATGACTCTCTTGTGCTTGCTGAGTGCTAGTGACTGAAAGCAACAACTTCGTGTTCGGGTGATTGCGCAGTTGCGATTTCACCGTTTTGCTCAGTGAGGGCAGCTTGTTTGGCTCGAACGTGTCGGTCAGCATGATGGCATCGTATTCGCCAAAGGTTTTTGCCGCAGAGAAGAGTTCGTTCGGCGTTCGAATTGGCGTAATCTCTAAGCCCAAGTTGACTAACATTTTGCTCATCACATCAATGCGCAGCTGAGAGTTGGCACACAGTAATAGGCGCTTATTGTCGAAGCGAGTTTTCTCGGTGTGGAAGCTTTTGGCTTTCAAATCGAGCTGAATTTGAAAACGTTCCTGATTGCCCGATTGATACCAATGGCTCTCGTAATAGCCATAATCTTTCAACACGCTTTTCGCCAAATCGTCTTTGGTTGCAGTGTGCTGTTTATGGTCGCTCCAGTGTAGGGTATTGAGCTTGGCAAGCGGCACATCCAGCGTGGTTAAGAAGTTTAGATTGATGGTCAGGCGGGTATTTTCAATGTCTGACGCCGCACCTGATTCAATGGTGACAAACAGTTTCTTGTCGGCTTTGAGTTGGATGGCATTTGATAGCTGTAGGAACAACACCCAGAATAAGCTGGTGGATTGTCCTTCAACACGGTTTGGTAAGTTATCTGAGATAAAGCAGTCTAGCTCACCTTCATTTCGCTGCACTTTTGAACTGATGTGAATCATCAATTCAGACAGTACATTCAGCAGTGAAAACTCTTTCGATTTGCTCTCGGTCCCTTGTGAAATGAGTCGGTTGTAGTTCTCTGCCAATTCAGACAGGGTATTGGCAGCCGAGGTTATATCTTGCGCCATCAACACGCCGCTCTCATCGGTCTCTTGAACGAGATATTGCACGCCGCCGTTAATGGTGTTGGTGATGCCACGAATCTCGTAACCAATCAGAGCATAGAGCTGCTTGTAGAGATCGTTATTGCGTTTTTGTTCTTCGAGTTTGCTGAAAATCAGTTTTAGGTGAGAGTAGATCTGACGCTGCTTCGGATTGATGCTCACTTCATTCAGCAACTCTTCCAACCTTTGTAAATCCAGTTGTTTGAGCTCTTGATAAAGCTCATCGAATTCTTGGTCAATGTCACGCTCATTCGAGCTGGATTTTTTCAGCTTAAGGATTGCCACCAAGTTCGATAGCACTGCGATACCAACCAGTACGACAACGACCACAAACAACCAAATGAAGAACTCGTTTTTCTCCATCATTAGGTCGTTCGCATGGTTGTTAAATATGGTCCGGTAGTTGTCGTCCATTTGTAGGTAGTTATTGGTGAGCGAGAGGTACAGTGCCAACACATCGTCGCGTGTTTTTTGGCTGTCTGAGAAGCGATTGATTGCCAGTTCAAGCTGCGTGTATTCGGTCGCGCCCACCAAGCTAAACTCGGTTTTGTTGAGTGACGCGAGCGACTTAAATTGGTCAATTTCGTCTTTCAGAACCTCAAAATCAAGCTCTGTTGTACTGCAATAACGTGCGCTTAAACAGCGTTGAAGCGTTTGAATATCAAACTCGATAGTTTGGTTGAGCTGTTGAGCTTGAACCAAAAGAGGCGCGTTTTGCACTTTCTCGACTGAATCCACTTTTTCCCAAGAGATATACAAATAAAAGGCGAGGGCAGCCAGCATCAAGCTGAAAGCAATGCTTAGGCGCATAACAGGAACGGAAATATTGTAAGAAGGCTTGCTACTCATCCATCACCTCTCATCGAATGCGTCTTCGATAGCCGACATAACCGGCTTCGCTGCGTATTCGATAACCCGGCGTGAACCTGTTTTCACGTCTGCGGTAAACTCCATATAAGGGGACAGCTTGTATTGTGTGCCTCCGCGCTCTAGATAGTTTTGACTGATTTGGATTTCCGCGAGGTAGAATTCAGCGTCTTCTTCTTCATAAGAAGAACGGCTGATCGATGCAATTCGACCTTCCAAAAATCCGTATTTGGCAAAGTTGTAGGTATCCATCTTCACTTTGACCGCTTGTCCGATTTCTACAAAACCCATGTCTTTACGCGGGATCTTCGCCTCTCCATGAAGGGCGTTATTGATCGGTGCAATGTCCGCGATGCTTTCACCTGGCGGTATCACAGCGGAGCGGAAGTTGAAGTGCACTTTATCTACTACACCGTCAATAGGGGCGTAAACCACGAGGCGATCCACTTTATCTGAGTGTTGAGGACGTAATATACGTTTCAACTTTAAGTCCTTGTTTGCTTGAATGATTTGTGCTTGATACTCGGCATTACGATTCTCCACCAAGTCTCGGTACTGCTTCTCTAGTTTGTCGAGTTGGAAGCGCTCATTCATGACCGACTCATCAAGGTTTTCAATCTCACGCACCATGTTTGACTCTTGAACCTGCATATTCAGAACATCGACGTAAGACGCCATTTCCTCTTTGTACAAGGTGTTCTTAATATTGAGCTGCTTGCGTATCAAGGAGAGCTGGTTCTCGGAGCTTTTACGGCGCTTGAGCATTGAATCAATAAGCGAATTCTTATGTTGGATATCGTGAGTGATCAACTCTTCATTGGAACGGTTTTTAGAAAATTCTTGCTGCCAGGTATTCATGTTGACTTGCACTAATTCTGGGTACTTTTCGATGTAGGCAGAAAAATCGGGTTCCACCATATCGCGCAGGCTTTCGTAACGAATCTTGTCTAGCTCAAGCTGAATGATCTCTGTGTTTACCGTATCAAGTTGAGTGTTTCTATCCAGAGAGCGAAGGCGTGCAATAGGCTGACCTTCATAAACCACTTCGCCTTTGCGCACTAGCATTTCTTCTAGAATACCGCCTTCAAGGTGTTGCACTTTTTCGATGTCAGATTCGAGCAATAGCTCACCGCGCACCGACACCACAATGTCGATACGAGCCTGAGATGCCACGGCGATAGCCACCATGGAAAGCAAAAAGATAACCAGCAAGGTTTTGTGTACGCTGGTCATTGCACTGGCTAGCACGATTGTATCGTCTGCTGTTACCTTCGAAGCTTCGTTGTTCGAAACAAGCGCCTTTTTGAGGTGATGTTCTATTTGCTTATTACTCATGAGCCACCCCTATGATTCACTACCTGTGCGGCTATCGATTGAATTTTCGATTTTTAACAGCTGGCTAATTTGTTTGTTTACGTTGTTAAGCTCGGTTTTAACGTCCTCAATCAATTCATTAGGAGCAGGGAAATGGTGTTTATTTAAGTGTTCAAGTTTTGCCAATTTTGGTGGTAAGTCGTCATCACATAACAAGACGAGAATGGTCTTTAGTCTTTTTGAATAACATCTGAGTGCTTCAAAACGGTTTTGTTTATGCAGCATCTCAATATCAATCCCTGCGTCACTGAAATCTTGGTAAAAATCGCCTAATAGCAATTGCAGCCCTTTATGGCTGTTGTCGACTGAGCGCAACAGATTTGTCATATTTATCATTATCCCACCGCACTAATTGCTTTAATGACAACAAGTAAGGATCTTTATACTGGGTTTTCAAATTTTTTTGTTTTTATGGAACTCGAAAGGTATGAAAAAAGTTGTATAAAAAAGTTGGTTTCTAAAAATGGTGTCCTTTACTGCCTCTAAATACGATCAGTTAGCTAAAAGCAACGGAGGCTGTAATGGCAGGCGACACTAATCAAGAAAAAGACAATGAAAAGCTTAACGATGCGGTAGAGCAAACAGAAACGAAGGATACGGGGACAAAAGAAGAAAAACAGCAGTCGACCGTCTCTTCGACTGTAGCGACCGGTGCTGAAAGTGCAGATGCTGTTGATGAAGCCAATCGTGCGATGGAAGAAAATCCTAGTGGCGCGGGTACGGAAGAAGAAGCAGTGAGCTCGGGTGGCGCAGTTCAAGAAGAGGATACTGAAAGTAGCAGCGACTCTGACGCTGCACAATCCAATGTTGTTGATAGTGTAGCTTCTAGCGGAGAATCAGGTGACGAGGCTCTGGGCAGCGGTGGTTCGGATTCTGGGGCGGGTGCCCAAGCGGTCGGTGGTGGTGATGCCTCTGGCTCTGAAGGTGGTTCGGACGCAGAAGGCAATGAAGCGCAAGGACAAGCGGTACAAACTTCATCTGCGCCAAGTGCTTCTTCAGACTCTGAAGGTTCTCAAGGTGGTGACGAGCTAGATTCAGAAACCACTGAAGAGAGCTTCGCGGTGGATGTACAAGACACCAGCGAAGAAACCACGACGCAAGTAGAAGATGATTTCGACTCTGAAACCACGAGCGAAACGTTCCAAATTAAAGTCGAAGGTGAAAACGATGCGCCAGAGGTAGAACAAGATCTGGCTTACATCATGGATGAAGACGGCACCATTACCTTCACGCAAGAACAATTACTCGAATACGCAAGTGATGTTGATGGTGACGACCTTGTTGCGTCTAACGTCCAAGTAGGTGCGAATGCATCGGTTCAAGACAATGGTGACGGCACGTTCACCGTGGTTCCGGACGCTGATTTCAATGGTGAACTCGACTTAACGTTTGATATCAGTGATGGTCAAGAAACCGTTTCAAGTTCTATCGATTTAACCGTTCGTCCAATCAATGACGCACCAGTGCCTGAAGATAAAACCTTTGAGGTGGAAGAGGACGGAACTCTGATCTTCACCGATGCTGACCTGCTTGCTGGCGCAACGGATATTGAAGGCGACAACCTAACCGTTGAAGGCGTGAGCTACGATGGTGGCGACGGCATACTGACCGACAACGGCAATGGGACTTACACTTTTGCGCCAAATGAAAACTTCAACGGCGATGTGAACTTCAGCTTTGATGTGTCCGACGGCACAGATACGGTTTCTGCCAACATTGATGTCAGTGTTACGCCTGTCGATGACGCACCAGTATCTGGCAATCTTGCTTATTCGGTGGATGAAGATGGCTCGATTCGTTTGAGCCAAGAGCAGTTGTTGTCGCAAGCTTCTGACGTGGAAGGCGATGCACTGACGGCATCTAATCTTTCGGTAGATGGCAATGCGACGGTGACTCAAAATGACGATGGTAGCTTCACTATCACGCCAGACGCAGATTTCAATGGTGATATCGACATCAGCTTCGATATCTCAGATGGCACGAACACCGTTCAAGCAACCGCTGACCTAACCGTTAACCCAATCAACGATTTGCCGGTTCCTCAGACCAGCAGTTTAGCGTGGAAGAAGATGGCACGCTGATCTTTACGGACGCAGACCTGCTTACTGGCGCTACCGATATTGAAGGCGATAACCTAACAGTTGAGGGCGTAAGCTACGACGGTGGTGACGGTATCCTGACCGACAACGGCAATGGGACTTACACTTTTGCGCCAAATGAAAATTTCAATGGTGATGTGAACTTCAGCTTTGATGTATCCGATGGCACAGATACGGTTTCTGCCAACATTGATGTAAGCGTCACACCAGTCGATGATGCGCCAGTGTCTGGCAATCTTGCTTACTCGGTGGACGAAGATGGCTCGATTCGTTTGAGCCAAGAGCAGTTGTTGTCGCAAGCTTCCGATGTGGAAGGCGATGCACTGACGGCTTCTAACCTTTCGGTAGATGGCAACGCGACGGTGACTCAAAATGACGATGGTAGCTTCACCATCACGCCGGACGCAGATTTCAACGGTGATATCGACATTAGCTTTGATATCTCAGATGGCACGAATACCGTTCAAGCAACCGCTGACCTAACCGTTAATCCAATCAACGATCTGCCTGTTCCTCAAGATCAACAATTCAGTGTGGAAGAGGACGGCACACTGCAATTTACTGATGCGGATCTGCTTGCAGGTGCTACCGACATTGAAGGCGATGACCTTTCTGTAACGGGAATCAGCTATGAAGGCACCGACGGCGTTCTAACTGACAATGGCGATGGCACGTATAGCTTTGCGCCAAATGAGAACTTCAACGGTGATTTAAACTTCAGCTTCGACGTGTCTGATGGCACAGATACAGTTTCAGCGAATGTAGATGTGAGCGTTACGCCGGTGAATGATCCTCCGGTGGCTGGTTCAACGTCTTACACGGTTCACGAAGATAACTCTATTACCATTTCTGACGCGCAACTGTTGGCAAACTCTTCGGATTTAGAAGGGGATGTCTCGATTGATAGCGTGAGCTACTCTGGCAGCGATGGTGTGTTGCAAATCAATGGAGACGGTACGTACACCTTCTCTCCAAATGAAAACTTTAATGGTGAAGTGACGCTTGATGTTGTCGTCGCTGATGAAGAAGGCTCAACGGATGTCACCACTGCTGGCATTACGGTGCTGGAAGTGAATGATCCACCAGTCGCAGGACCAACTTCTTACACCATTGATGAAGATTCTGTTCTGACCTTTAGTGAGTCGCAAGTGCTGCTGAATGCCTCTGATGTGGAAGGCGACGTAGAGCTTGTTGGTATTAGATACGATGGTCCGGATGGCATTTTCACCGTTAACGATGATGGTACGTGCAGCTTCGCGCCAAACGAGAACTTTAACGGACAAGTTCAACTTGATGTGACCATTCGAGATGAGGATGGGGCAGAAGTTGATACCGTCATCAATGTGAATGTATTGCCAATCAATGATGCGCCAGTATCGGGTGATTTGGCTTACAGCGTTGATGAAGACGGTGCGATTACACTCAGCCAAGAGCAGCTTCTTTCTCAAGCGTCTGATATTGAGGGCGATGACCTGACTGCTAGCGATTTGACTGTCGATGGAAACGCAACCGTTACAGCGAACGATGATGGCAGCTTCACGATTACGCCAGATGCGGACTTTAATGGTGACATTGATATCCAATTCAACATTACGGACGGCACAGACACTATCCAAGCAACGGCGGATCTAACGGTTAATCCGGTTAACGATCTTCCTGTTCCTCAAGACCAGCAGTTTAGTGTTGAAGAAGACGGCACGCTTCAGTTTACTGACGCAGACTTGCTTGCTGGCGCGACCGACATCGATGGCGATAACTTAACGGTTGATGGCATTAGCTACACAGGCAGCGATGGTGTGCTGACTGACCACGGTGATGGTACTTACACCTTTGCACCAAACGAAAACTTCAACGGTGATGTCAGCTTTAGCTTTGGTGTTTCTGACGGCACTGAGACCGTACCAGCAAATGTGGACGTGAGCGTCACTCCAGTCAATGATCCTCCGGTTGCGGGTGCAACGTCTTACATGGTTGATGAAGACAACGCGATTACCATTTCTGACGAGCAGCTTCTGGCTAACTCTTCGGATGTGGAAGGCGCAGTGTCCATCGATAGCGTGACCTATTCAGGCACCGATGGCGTATTCCAAGACAACGGTGACGGCACTTACACCTTCATGCCGAATGAGAACTTCAGCGGTGATATCAGCCTTGATGTGATTGTGGCGGATGAGCAAGGTGCGATTGACGAAACGACCGCAGGCATTACGGTCATTGAAGTGAATGACCCTCCAGTTGCCGGTCCAACGTCTTACACGATTGATGAAGATTCAGTACTGACATTTAGTGAGTCACAAATTCTTGCCAACGCATCTGATATCGAGGGCGATGTAGAGCTTGTTGGCATCAGCTATGAAGGCTCGGATGGTATCTTTACCGTCAATGGCGATGGTACTTGCAGCTTTGCACCAAACGAGAACTTCAATGGTCAAGTTCAGTTGGATGTGACCATTCAAGATGAAAATGGGGCGACCGTTGATACGCACATCAATGTCGACGTATTGCCAATCAACGATCCACCAGTATCGGGTGATTTGGCTTACACCATCAACGAAGACAGCTCAATTACGCTAAGCCAAGAGCAGTTGCTTGCCAAAGCGGGCGATATTGATAGCGAGAACCTTGAAGCCATCAATCTATCGACAGATGACAACGCGACAATTCAATACAACGATGATGGCAGCTACACCATCACACCGGATGAAAACTACAACGGCGACCTAGATCTGACCTTCGATATCATTGATAACGATGGTGGCTCGGTACAAGTTGGTCTGGATATTACGGTTAATCCTGTGAATGACTTGCCACAAGCGCAAGATCAACAGTTCACGGTAGAAGAAGATGGCACCTTGTTGTTCACGGATGCAGACCTATTGGAAGGCGCATCGGATATTGATGGCGATGATCTGTCTATCGAAAACGTTCTCTACACAGGTGCGGACGGCGTGCTTACCGATAATGGTGATGGTACTTACAGCTTCGCGCCGAATGAGAACTTCAACGGTGATGTTCAGTTCACATTCGATGTGTCTGACGGCACAGGTTCAACACCGGCATTCATTGATGTCAGCGTGACACCAGTGAACGATCCACCGGTGGCAGGTTCTACGTCTTACACGGTTCAAGAAGACGGTCAAATCACCATTAGTGACGAGCAGTTGTTAGCTAACTCTTCTGATGTGGAAGGCGAGGTAGCCTTGGCGAATGTTAGCTACTCTGGTAACGACGGTAGCTTCGTGGACAATGGCGACGGCACATATACCTTCACGCCAAATGAGAACTTTGACGGTAACATTTCGCTCGACGTTACAGTTATCGACCAAGATGGTGCAACGGATACAACAACCGCAGGCATCGATGTTATCGCGGTGAACGACGCACCAGAAACGTCAGGCATTCAAGCTGAAGTGGATGAAGATAACGCCATCACCATTACACAAGAACAGTTGCTTGCGAATGCGACAGACATTGAAGGTGATGACCTTGTTGCCAGCAATCTACAAACCAATGACCCAGATGCGACGATCGTAGCCAACGACGATGGTTCATTCACGATTACGCATACGGAAAACTTTAACGGTGAGTTGGACTTCACTTACAACATCAGCGATGGCGAAAATGATGTTCTGACCACGTTGGATCTGACCGTTAATCCTGTCAACGATGCGCCAGAAGCGGGCGACGAGATCTTTATTCAAGCAGAAGAAGATCAAACCGTGGGTGTTTCTCTGCGTGAAGAGCCTGCGTTACGTCTCGACCAAGCCCCTGAAAACGGCATCATTGAAGCAAATCTAAATGACGAATGGGTACAGCTAGAAGTCGGGCAGGAGGTGCCTGCAGATACGGAAGTGCGCTTCATTCCAAATGATGACGCATTGGCAAACGGTACGCACACGAGTCAAATTGGTACCTTTGATGACAACGCTAGCCTCGATGATTGGGGTACTGCTGTTGACCCTTACACACGTGAGTTTGTTGATGGTGATTTGAAAGTTACCGTTCAAAGTAATGATGACCCACTCGGTGCGTGGAATGGTAAAACACACATCGGTCACGGTATTGGTGATACTGACCGTCAAGGCTTGAGTGGTGATGAAAAACTGACTGTGAGCGTTGAAGGTCAAGACATCAACGAAATCAGCTTCCACCTAGACGGTCTAGGTGGCTGGTTTATGGAAGAGTCTCGCCACTTTACCGAAGTCGAAATTCGTGCATTCAACTCCGATGGTGACTTGATCGACTCGATGACTTACCACAAAGAAGATCGTGGTAGCTATGAGACGGATTACACCCTAACGGTGAACGAGCCAGTGTCTTACTTTGAGCTAGGAACAATTCAAGGTAACGGTACTTACGTGGTTCAAAACATGACGGTATCGCAAACTTGTCATGATGAAGCAGTGTTCACATCTATTGGCGTGGACGGCACGGAAATCACGGAGACGGTAGAACTGAATATCCGAGAAGGTGACAGTGAAATCGAACTGACCGCTGACTTGCCAAATGTGACCATCGATACCGAAGGTTCTACGCAGTTTGCCTCTGTGGTTATCACAGAAGAGCAGCTTCTCGCACAAGCGAGTGATATCGATAGCGATGTTCTTGATATTCAAAACCTAGAGCTGGTGGGGGATAACGCGGAGCACGCTACGTTAACTGACAACGGCGATGGTACATGGACAGTCACACCAGATGAGAACTTCTACGGTGAGATTGAGCTGGGTTACCAAGTTACGGATGGTGAACTCACTGACGACAACATCATCAACATCAACTTCGAAGCAGTAAACGATGCGCCAATCGTTTCTGGTCCGATTGTGTTGTCGACTGATGAGGATGTGGGCATTACGTTTAGCGCGGACGATCTGCTTGCCAATGCAAGTGATGTGGAAGGCGATGCGCTGTCTATCTCTGATATCTCTTACAGCGGTGATAACGGTGAGCTTGTCGACAATGGCGACGGCACTTACACCTTTATGCCGAATGAAAACTTCAATGGTGAAGTCGATATCGATTACAAAGTCTTCGATGGCACCGATGAAGTCGATACCCATCTAGATCTGACCGTTATTCCGGTCAACGATGTGCCAGTTCCTGGTGCACCGCTGCATACTCAAATGCTAGAAAACGGCACCATCATCATCGAAGCAAAAGACCTGTTATCAGGTGCGACCGATGTGGATGGCGACATTCTTCATATCGAGAATCTACTGCTTGTTGACCAGTCACAAGGTACGTTGACAGACAACGGCGACAACACCTTTACCTTCGAGCCAACTTCGAACTTCTACGGTGAAGTGAACCTGACCTTCGATATCAGCGACGGTCAAGCAAGTGCACCAAGCACTGCGAAGATCGATGTTGAGATCGTCAACGAAGGTCCAGAGGTCAGCGGTCCTGTTGATGCGGTCGTTGATGAAGATGGCTCAATTACCATCACTCAAGAAGACTTGTTAGCGAACGCGACGGACGTGGATGGTGACAACCTTGAAGCGGTGAACCTGTCGACCAACGATCCTAATGCAACCATCGTTGAGAACGCTGATGGTAGCTTCACGATTACGCCGAGTGAAAACTTCTTTGGTGAAATCGAATTTACTTATGACGTAACTGACGCGATCGAAACCGTCGCCGCGGATCTAAACCTCACTGTTAACCCAGTGAACGACCTGCCAGATGTACCTGATTTGTCCTTCACCACAGAAGACGGTGAAGCCATCACGATTACTGAAGCAGAGCTGCTGGCTCAAGCGACGGACATCGAAGGCGATGACTTATCTGTTGTGAACGTGACGAGCTCAAGCGATACGGTTCAAGTGACAGACAATGGCGATGGCACCTACACGTTAACGCCAGAGCAGGGCTTCTTTGGTAATGTTGACCTCACGTTTGATGTGAGTGATGGCACCGATGTGGTGGCGGCAAACATCGACTTGAAAGTTGAGTTCGTCAACGACGCACCAGAAGCAGCGCCAATCGTGGCAGACGTGGACGAGGATGGCTCTATCCTCGTGACACAAGAAATGCTGCTTGAAAATGCCAGCGATCAAGATGGTGATGACCTATACGCAACGGCACTAGAAACCAATGATCCGAATGCCTCTATCGTGGATAACGGCGACGGCACCTTCACGGTGACACCGTCGGAAAACTTCAATGGTGACATTGCATTCACTTATGAAGTGAGTGACGGTGAACTAAGTGTTGCTAATGAAATGACATTGACGGTGAATCCAGTCAATGACATTCCAATTGTTGCGCCTGGCATGTACCAAATTGAAGAGGATGGCAGCATCCTGTTCACGCAAGAAGATCTGCTAAGTGGCGCGATTGATATTGATGGTGATGACCTCACCGTTACCAGCATTAACTACTCGGGTGATGAAGGTACTGTAACGGACAACGGTGACGGTACATTTAGCTTCGTACCAGAAGAGCACTTCAGTGGTGACTTGCAGTTCAGCTTTACGGTTTCTGACGGTACGGATGAAGTTGAGCAAGACATTAATGTCCATATCGAAGCCGTGGCAGATGCGCCAGACCTAGTCATCACTGATGGCGACGGTCGAAACGTGGATGACCAAGCGATCTTGGTTGAGCCAGGCGGTATTGTTGAAGTGAACATCGCCGCAGCATTGGTTGACCAAGACTTGTCAGAAACGCTGACTGTGACCGTTGATGGCGTTCCAGAAGGTTCGGTGATCAGCTACGACAACGAAGGGGTACTTAACGATCAAGACAACGGTATCACCAGTTTTAACGATACTGAAATCACGGTTACCTTTGAAGGTGAAACCGCGGGTTACCAAAACGCAGCTGGCTATTACAAAGTTGATGAAGACGGCAATATCACGGGCGTTGAAGTGGTGTACGAAAACGCCTCTCAAGTTGGCGGAGGCGGTGACCTCATTCCGGGACAAGATCAGTTCAGCTTCCAAATCTCGGAAGGGGAAAGCTTCAACCTATTCTTGATTCCTAACGGTCATAACTTCAATGACTTTGCGTCCATGCAAGATGGTCAGTATGAGTTCCGTGCGGCAGATGGCTCTCCTGCGAACATGGATACGGTCGACCCACAACTCGTGTTTGTGGGTGCTGATGGTTCTGAAACCGTGATTCAAAGCCAATTTGGTGATGCAGTCTTCCATGGCGGCACAAGCTCAGAGCTCAACCAAGATGGCATTGAACATACTCGAACTACTGTGAACGAAGACGGTGAACTGGTTTACGGCTTTGAAGATCTCTACGGTGGCGGCGATGCCGATTATAGTGACTTCAACTTCACCATTGATGTAGGTGAAGTGAACAGCCAGATCTACAGCGGTGAAGTAACAGTCGGTCCAGATGGTTCTGTAACGCTTCCAACCACAGCAATTGAACAAGAGCTACAGATTCAATTGCCAGAAGACTTTAACCAACAGCTAGAAATCAATGTAACGGCAACGGCGACAGAGCTATCAAATAATGATTCTGAAACCGTTTCTCAAACCATCTACGTCAATGCAACGGGTGCTCACATTGAACATACGCCTGAAGCATTGCCTGTTTCTGCTGTGGTTGAAGAAGATGGTTCAATCCTAATCACGCAAGAAGATTTGCTCGCTAATGCGCGTGACTTGGATGGAGACCAACTGACAGCACTGAACTTGGCAACGGATGATGAAAACATCACCATCACAGACAATGGTGACGGTACTTACACCTTAACGCCAGATGCGGACTTTAATGGTGACATCACCTTTACGTTCGATGTGTCTGACGGCGATGATGTTGTCTCAACCAACCTTGAGTTATTGGTGTCACCAGTTAACGATGCGCCTGAACCACAAGATCAAGCGTTCACCATTGGTGAAGATGGTGTGCTGACCTTTACTGATGCGGATCTCCTAACAGGCGCTACCGATATTGAAGGGGATGACTTATCTGTTGAGGGCGTCACTTACACAGGCGCGGACGGTGTTCTTACTGACAATGGTGATGGCACATATAGCTTCGCACCAAACGAGAACTTTAATGGCGACGTGAACTTCACTTTCGATGTTTCCGATGGCACGGATACCGTGACGGCGAATATCGACGTAAGCGTGACGCCGGAGAACGATCCACCGGTTGCAGGCAGCACGGCTTACACCGTTCATGAAGACAATTCGATTACCATTAGTAACGAACAGCTGTTGGCTAACTCGTCTGATATAGAAGGCGAAGTGGCGATTGATAGCGTGAGCTACAGCGGTAACGATGGCGTGCTGGAAATCAACGGTGATGGTACGTACACCTTCTCACCAAACGAAAATTTCAGCGGCGAGGTGAGCCTAGATGTTGTCGTTGTCGATGAAGATGGTGCAACGGACTCGACCACTGCAGGCATTACTGTGATTGAGGTAAATGACCCACCAATCGCAGGTCCTACCGCATACACTATCGATGAAGACCAAGTTCTAACCTTCAGTGAATCGCAAGTGCTACTGAACGCTTCGGATGTTGAAGGGGATGTTGAGCTAGTAGGCATCAGCTACGACGGTCCAGATGGCATCTTCTCAGTAAACGGTGATGGTACTTGTAGCTTTGCACCGAATGAAAACTTCAACGGTCAAGTACAGTTGGATGTGACCATTCGCGATGAAGATGGCGCAGAGGTTGATACTTACATCACAGTCGATGTCTTACCAATCAATGATGCACCTGTATCTGGTAACTTGGCGTACAGCGTTGATGAAGACAATTCAATTACGCTAAGCCAAGAGCAGCTACTTGCTCAAGCATCGGATGTAGAAGGTGATGCGCTGACTGCGTCTAACCTAGTGGTTGACGGTGATGCAACGGTTACGGCAAACGACGATGGTAGCTTCACTATCACGCCAGATGCGAACTTCAATGGCGACATTGATATCACGTTCGACATCAATGATGGCAGTGACACTATTGTTGCAACGGCGGACCTAACGGTTAACCCAGTTAATGACTTGCCGCAGCCAGAAGATCAAGCGTTCACCATTGGTGAAGATGGTGTGTTGACCTTCACTGATCAAGACCTGCTGGATGGTGCAACGGACATCGATGGCGATGACCTATCGGTAGAAGGTGTCACTTACACAGGCGCAGATGGTGTCCTAACTGACAATGGAGATGGTACCTATAGCTTCGCGCCAAACGAAAACTTCAATGGCGACGTGAACTTTACCTTCGATGTTTCCGATGGCACGGATACCGTGACCGCAAATATCGATGTAAGCGTGACGCCAGAGAACGATCCACCAGTGGCAGGCAGCACGTCTTACACGGTGCATGAAGATAACTCGATCACCATCAGTGATGAACAGCTACTAGCGAACTCATCGGATATTGAAGGTGATGTATCGATTGATAGCGTTAGCTACAGCGGCACAGATGGTGTGTTCCAAGACAATGGTGACGGTACGTACACCTTCTCGCCAAACGAGAACTTCAATGGCGAAGTGAGCCTAGATGTTGTCGTGGTCGATGAAGACGGTGCGACGGATTCAACTACCGCAGGTATTACTGTTCTTGAGGTGAACGATCCACCAATCGCAGGTGCGACTAGCTACTCAGTGAACGAAGACGAAGTCATCACCATTAGCTCTGAACAGCTATTGGCGAACGCTTCTGATGTTGAAGGTGAAGTTGCGATTGATAGCGTCAGCTACAGCGGCTCCGACGGTATCTTTACCGATAACGGTGACGGTACATTCAGCTTCGCACCAAACGCAAACTTCGATGGCGATGTGAGCCTAGATGTTGTGGTTGTTGATGAAGACGGTGCAACTGCGGCAACTAACGCAAACATCGATGTATTGCCAATCAACGATGCGCCAGTATCGGGCAACTTGGCTTACAGTGTCGATGAAGACAATTCAATTACGCTAAGCCAAGAGCAGCTTCTTGCTCAAGCATCGGATGTAGAAGGCGACGCGCTAACCGCGACTAACCTAGTGGTTGACGGTGATGCAACTGTCACGGCAAACGATGATGGCAGCTTCACCATTACGCCTGATGCGAACTTTAATGGTGATATTGATATCACGTTCGATATCAACGATGGCAGCGATACTATTGTTGCAACGGCTGACCTAACCGTTAACCCAGTTAATGACTTGCCGCAGCCAGAAGATCAAGCGTTCACCATTGGTGAAGATGGCGTGTTGACCTTCACTGATCAAGACCTGCTTGATGGTGCAACGGACATTGATGGCGATGACTTATCTGTTGAGGGCGTCACTTACACAGGTGCGGACGGTGTCCTAACTGACAATGGCGATGGCACATACAGCTTCGCTCCAAACGAAAACTTCAATGGCGACGTGAACTTCACCTTCGATGTTTCCGATGGCACGGATACCGTGACCGCGAATATCGATGTGACAGTCACACCAGAGAACGATCCACCGGTGGCAGGTAGCACGTCTTACACAGTGCATGAAGACAATTCGATCACCATCAGTAACGAGCAGTTATTGGCTAACTCATCTGATGTCGAAGGCGAAGTAGCAATCGACAGCGTGAGCTACAGTGGCGCAGATGGCGTGTTCCAGGACAATGGTGACGGCACTTACACCTTCTCGCCAAACGAGAACTTCAATGGTGAAGTGAGCCTAGATGTTGTCGTGGTAGATGAAGACGGTGCGACGGACTCAACCACCGCTGGCATTACTGTTCTTGAGGTGAACGACCCACCAATCGCAGGCGCGACCAGCTACTCCGTTAACGAAGATGAAGTCATCACCATTAGCTCTGAGCAGCTATTGGCGAATGCTTCTGATGTTGAAGGTGAGGTGGCGATTGATAGCGTCAGCTACAGCGGCTCCGACGGTATCTTTACTGACAACGGCGATGGCACATTCAGCTTCGCGCCAAACGAAAACTTCAACGGTGATGTCAGCCTTGATGTGGTTGTGACTGATGAAGATGGTGCAACGGTAGCAACCAATGCAAGCATCGATGTATTGCCAATCAATGATGCTCCGGTATCAGGTGATTTGGCTTACAGCGTGGATGAAGATGGTTCTATCACTCTCAGCCAAGAGCAACTTCTTGCTCAAGCCGGCGACGTGGATGGTGATGACCTAACCGCATCGAACCTGACAGTTGATGGCAATGCGACCGTTGTTGCGAATGACGATGGTAGCTTCACTATCACACCAGATGCGGACTTCAATGACGACATTGATCTGAGCTTCGACATTACGGACGGTGATGCAACCATTCAAGCGACTGCCGATCTGACTGTGAACCCAGTGAATGACCTACCAACGGTTGGTCAGCCACAGTTCGTCACGCAAGAGGATACCAGCTTCACCTTCACTGAAGAGCAACTGCTGCAAAATGCAGGTGATATCGATGGTGATAACTTAACGGTTGAAAACGTTGCCTCTGACAGCGGTACCTTGGTTGATAACGGTGACGGCACTTACACCTTCGCACCAAACGAAAACTTCGACGGCAACGTGAACGTGACGTTTGATGTCAACGATGGCACTGCAACCGTGCCTGCTGAAGCGAACATTGATGTTCAATCTGTGGTTGATATGCCAGAGTTGTCAATTGCTTCGGACTTGGTGATTGCGTCTGATAACTTCGAGTCTGGCTCGAACGGTTGGAACGCGAACACTGAAAGCTCTCAAGGCTTCGAAACGGGCGACATGCTGGGTCGTATTGGTGGCACTGGCGGTGATGAAGCGGTCAGCAAAACCTACGAGATCCCAAGTGATGTTAATGAAGTGAATATATCGTTTAGCTTCTACGAAATCGATTCTTGGGATGGCGAGTCGTTCCAAATCTTTGTGGGTGGCGAACAGCTAACCACCTTGGAGAACTCCGCGTTCCGTACTCAAGATGGTACGACAACGCTATACGATTCTGACGGTAACGAAGTGGGTGAAGTGATCCACGGAGCCTCTCAACGTGAAGGCTTCAGTGGTTGGAATGACCAAGCTCACCAAATCAACCTGACGGTTCCTGTCGAGGATGGCGAACTGCAACTCGGCTTCGGTTCAACCTTGAATCAAGACGTTTGGGATGAATCGTTTGGTATCGACAACATCGAAATCACGGTAGCGGATGCGGATTACCAAATTATTGGTACCGAAGATACACCAGTGCCGCTTGATATCGATGCAGCGTTAAGCGATACCGATGGTTCAGAAAACCTCTCAATCTTGATTGAAGATGTGCCAGAAGGCAGCGCACTATCAGCGGGTGTCGATAATGGTGACGGCACTTGGTCACTACAACCAGGCGAGCTAGAAGGACTAGAGTTTATCCCTTCTGCGGACTTCAACGGCGATGTGACGCTAACCGTAAATGCAACCTCTACGGATGTGGATACAGGTACAACGGCGACAGCGACGCAAGATGTGACGATTCATATCTCGCCAACCAATGATGCACCAGAAGTAACGGGTGACATCACTGCAGTCACTGCCGAAGACAACAGCATTACGCTAACTCAAGAGCAGTTACTGGAGCACGCTGTTGATATCGATGGCGATGACTTAAGTGCAATCAACCTGAGCACCAATGATGAAAATGCAACGGTTGAAATGAACGAGGATGGCAGCTTCACCATTACTCCAAGCGAGAACTTCTACGGCGACATTGAGTTTAGTTACGATGTCACGGATGGCGAAGAAGTGGTTGCTGCTGGTCTTGACCTAACCGTTACACCAGTCAATGACGCTCCAGAGCCACAAGATCAAGCGTTCACCGTGGGTGAGGACGGTCTTCTTACCTTTACAGATGCAGACCTATTAACAGGCGCGACGGATGTAGAAGGTGACAACCTAACAGTTGAAGGCGTGACTTACACTGGCGCGGACGGTGTCCTAACCGACAATGGTGATGGCACGTACAGCTTCGCGCCAAACGAAAACTTCAATGGCGACGTGAACTTCACCTTTGATGTTTCTGATGGCACGGATACCGTGACCGCAAATATCGATGTAAGCGTGACGCCAGAGAACGATCCACCGGTGGCAGGCAGCACGTCTTACACTGTGCATGAAGACAACTCGATCACCATCAGTGATGAGCAACTACTGGCTAATTCGTCTGATATCGAGGGTGATGTTGCGATCAGTAGCGTGAGTTACAGCGGTAACGACGGTGTGCTAGAAATTAATGGCGATGGTACTTACACCTTCTCACCAAACGAAAACTTTACAGGCGATGTTAGCCTAGATGTTGTCGTGGTTGACGAGGACGGCGCGGTTGATACAACAACAGCGGGTATTATCGTTCTTGAGGTGAACGATCCACCAATCGCAGGTACAACCAGTTACACCATTGATGAAGATGAAGTCATCACCATCAGTGCAGAACAGTTGTTGGCAAACTCTTCCGATATTGAAGGTGAGGTAGCACTAGATAGCGTGAGCTACAGTGGCAGCGAAGGTATCTTTACCGACAATGGTGATGGTACGTTCAGCTTTGCACCAAACCAAAACTTCAATGGTGAAGTGAACCTTGATGTTGTAGTCGTGGACGAAGATGGTGCGACCGCTTCGACGACGGCAAACATTGATGTTCTGCCAATCAATGATGCCCCAGTATCGGGTGACTTGGCTTACAGTGTCGACGAAGACAACTCAATCACGCTAAGCCAAGAGCAGCTTCTCGCTCAAGCAACGGATGTAGAAGGTGATGCACTAACCGCTTCCAACCTAGTGGTTGACGGTGATGCGACGGTTACGGCTAATGACGATGGTAGCTTTACCATTACGCCCGACGCGAACTTCAATGGCGACATTGATATCACGTTTGATATCAGTGATGGTTCTGACACCTTGGTCGCGACGGCAGATCTAACGGTTAATCCAGTTAACGACCTACCACAGCCAGAAGATCAAGCGTTCACCATTGGTGAAGATGGCGTGTTGACCTTTACTGATCAAGACCTGTTGGATGGTGCAACCGATATCGATGGCGATGACCTATCGGTAGAAGGTGTCACATACACTGGCGCGGACGGTGTTCTTACTGACAATGGCGATGGCACATACAGCTTCGCACCGAACGAAAACTTCAATGGCGACGTAAACTTTACCTTCGATGTTTCCGATGGCACGGACACCGTGACCGCGAATATCGATGTGAGTGTGACGCCAGAGAATGATCCACCAGTGGCAGGCAGCACGTCTTACACAGTGCATGAAGATAACTCGATCACCATCAGTGATGAACAGCTACTAGCGAACTCATCGGATATTGAAGGTGATGTATCGATTGATAGCGTGAGCTATAGCGGTAACGATGGTGTGCTGGAAATCAACGGTGATGGCACGTACACCTTCTCGCCAAACGAGAACTTCAATGGCGAAGTGAGCCTAGATGTTGTTGTAATCGACGAAGATGGCGCGACGGATTCAACTACCGCAGGTATCACGGTACTTGAGGTGAACGATCCGCCAATCGCAGGCACAACCAGTTACACCATTGATGAAGATGAAGTCATCACCATCAGTGCAGAACAGTTGTTGGCAAACTCTTCCGATATTGAAGGTGAGGTAGCACTAGATAGCGTGAGCTACAGTGGCAGCGAAGGTATCTTTACCGACAATGGTGATGGTACGTTCAGCTTTGCACCAAACCAAAACTTCAATGGTGAAGTGAACCTTGATGTTGTAGTCGTGGACGAAGATGGTGCGACCGCTTCGACGACGGCAAACATTGATGTTCTGCCAATCAATGATGCTCCAGTATCGGGTGACTTGGCTTACAGTGTCGACGAAGACAACTCAATCACGCTAAGCCAAGAACAATTGTTGGCACAAGCAACGGATGTAGAAGGTGATGCACTAACCGCTTCTAACCTAGTGGTTGACGGTGATGCGACGGTTACGGCTAATGACGATGGTAGCTTTACCATTACGCCTGACGCGAACTTTAATGGCGACATTGATATCACGTTCGATATCAACGATGGCAGCGATACTATCGTTGCAACGGCGGACCTAACGGTTAACCCAGTTAATGACTTGCCGCAGCCAGAAGATCAAGCGTTCACTATTGGTGAAGATGGTGTGTTGACCTTCACTGACCAAGATCTGCTTGATGGCGCAACGGATATTGATGGTGATGACCTATCGGTAGAAGGTGTCAATTACACTGGTGCCGATGGTGTCCTAACCGATAACGGTGATGGTACCTACAGCTTTGCTCCAAACGAGAACTTCAATGGTGATGTGAACTTTACCTTCGATGTTTCTGATGGCACGGATACCGTGACCGCAAATATCGACGTAAGCGTGACGCCAGAGAACGATCCTCCTGTGGCGGGCAGCACGTCTTACACAGTACATGAAGACAACTCGATCACCATCAGTGACGAGCAACTACTGGCTAATTCGTCGGATATTGAAGGCGACGTAGACATCAGTAGTGTGACTTACAGTGGCAATGATGGTGTGTTCCAAGACAATGGTGATGGTACGTACACCTTCTCTCCAAATGAGAACTTCAATGGAGAGGTCAGCCTAGACGTTGTGGTTGTCGATGATGAGGGTGCGACAGACTCAACCACTGCGGGTATCACAGTACTTGAGGTGAACGATCCACCAATTGCCGGCGCAACTAGCTACTCAGTGAACGAAGACGAAGTCATTATCTTCACAGAAGAGCAACTGCTAGCGCAATCAAGTGACGTGGAAGGCGACGTGAGCCTAGAAAGCGTCTCTTACAGTGGTAGCGACGGTATTCTAACGGCAAATGACGATGGCACTTACAGCTTCGCACCAAATGAAAACTTCAACGGTGGCGTAAGCCTAGACGTAGTCGTCGCTGATGAAGACGGTGCAACTGCGACAACCAACGCGAACATTGATGTATTGCCAGTCAACGATGCTCCGGTATCTGGCGACTTGGCTTACAGCGTCGATGAAGACGGTTCAATCACATTGAGTCAAGAGCAGTTACTGGCTCAAGCGGGTGACGTCGACAGCGATAATCTAGAAGCAGTGAACTTAACCGCGGTAGCCAATGCAACCGTTGTTGAGAACCAAGATGGTAGCTTTACGATTACGCCAGATGCGAACTTCAATGGCGATATCGACCTAAGTTTCGACTTGATTGATAACGATGGTGCGAGCGTGGAAGTGGGCGTTGACCTAACGGTGAACCCAATTAACGATGCGCCGCAATCAACGCCAGTGAATATTGCTGGCACCGAAGATACCACCATTCTTATCACGCAGGACATGTTGCTTGCTAACGCAACAGACATCGACAACACCTACGACGAACTGTCTGCTGTCGACCTAGTGATTGATGAGCAATACGGTGACTTGCTAGACAACGGTGATGGCACTTGGTCATTCACTCCGGCAGAGAACTTCAATGGTGATGTGCCAATGTCGTTCGGTGTCAGCGATGGTGATTTAGTTACGCCAGTTGAAGGCAATCTAAACATCGAAGCGGTTAACGATGCACCAGAAGCACCAACCATCCAGATGCAGGGCGAAGAAGATGTGGTCATGGTGATTGACCCAGCTTACATCGCTGATCAAGTTACGGATCTTGATGGTGACGAAATCAGTGTAGAAAGCATCACGGTTCGTGCTCCTGCAAACGCGACATTAACTCAGCAACCAGATGGTATGTACCACTTGGTGACCACTCAAGACTTCAATGGTTTGGTGGAACTGGGCTTCACCGCGACGGATGGTGAAGAAGTGGTTGAAGGTTCGTTGAATGTGGATGTTATTCCAGTCAACGATGCTCCATTCAATGTGGGTAATGCCTTTATGGCAACCGACGAAGATGGCGCATTCACCTTCGACGCTGGCGACCTGATGAACTTGTTCGGCGATATCGACACTGAAAACCTAGTCGTATCACGCATTATCACCGCTGAAGGTGAAGATGGTGGTGAGGTAACAGACAACGGTGACGGTACTTGGACATTCACACCGACTGGCGATTTTGCAGGGGTTTCTGACTTGCAAGTTGTGGTAAGTGACGGTGAGTTTGAGACGGTACTTGATGTACCAGTGTTTGTTCGCCCTGTTGCGGATGGCGCGGCCATCACAACCGACCATGATGGTCCGTTAGTCTTCGGTGAGGACGAAACGGGTCACCTAGGCTTGAATGTCGGTCTAATCGACGATTCAGAAACGCTAAGTAACCTAGTGATGACTGGTTTCCCTGTTGGCTTCGAAGTTACGGATGGTGTGAACACCATTACCATCACGGAACCGGGTCAATACATCGACTTGAACGAGTGGGATATCTCAGACCTGCAAATGACGCCTCCGGCTGACTTTAATGGCGAGTTCTTCGTAACCGTGACCGCAACAACGGTGGATTACGGTGACGAGCCAGAAGAGTTCGAAGATGGCATCGATTCAGGTGACTTCGAAACCCTAGCGGGTGAACCCGTTATCCTAACCGCTGATGACCTAATCGGATTGGCAGAAAACGTAGACGCTGACGCGGGTGATGAAGTGAAATTCGTTCACCTAGCTGACCGCAGCCAAGGTGAGATTGTCGATAACGGTGATGGCACATGGACATTCAATCCAGCACCAGGCTTTACGGGTGAAGCGGATATCGCTTACGTGATTGATAAAGACGGTGTGCTTCATGATGAGCAAACAGGCGTGGTCGTGAAAGAAGACGCACCACAAGAGAATGCTTCACCAGAAATCGACAGCATTTCTACCACAGAAATGGCAGCGGATGGCACCTTGTCGTTCACCAATGATGACATGCTATCGACCTTGAGCGATGCAGAAGGCGACAGCTTGAGCATTGAGTCAGTGAGCCTAATGGAAGGTCAAGGTGTGATAGAGACCGATAACCAAGGTAACTACCAATTCACACCAGCAGAAGGCTACACCGGAGATGTTCAAGTTGGCTTCATTGCAACTGACGGTGAAAACCGCATTGAGAGCTTCTTCAATGTCGACATCCAAGGTGAAGGTGAAACCACAACCAGCGAAGGCTACGCACTGGCTGATGATGGTTCACTAACACTAACGGAAGCGCAGTTGATTGATGAGCTTGGCATTAGCCCTTCTGCAGAAGTGTTGGATGTCGCCGATGCAAACGATGCTGGTTTTTTTGCGAAATCAGGTGATGAAGAGTGGACATACTGGCCGAACGATGACTTCGATGGCAATTTGGCTATGGATGTTCAGGTCAACGACAACGGTGAAGTATCGACTCAGAATCTGAGCATCCAAGTTGCGGACGATTCAGCGCAAAGCGACGAGCCACAAATCCAAACTGCTCAAGCATCATCAGAGCAGCAAGTCGGCGCAGCGCAACAGCCTGAAGAGCAAGCAGCAAACGGTGCAGACAGTGAAGAGGAGAGCGCAGCTGATGTGACTGCAGCACCAGGCGATACCATTTCTATCTCGGTTCCAGATGAGGTCAGTGGTAACGAATCGGTGGATTATGCAGAAATGTCCGGTCTACCTGATGGTGCATCAGTAAGCAACGCACTGGATAATGGCGATGGCAGCTTCACATTAAGTGGCAACCTGAACCAACCAGTATCGGTTGACTTACCAGAAGGTTACGAAGGTACGAGCGAAATCCAATTCCAAGGTTACGACGAATTGGGCAGCGCGGTAGAAGGTGCGAGTGGCACAGTTGAAGTTGAAGTCGATGATCAATACACCATGCAAGGTTCTGCGCAAGATCAGCAACCAGACATGGCGGGTATGGAATCTGGCGGCAGCGACTGGACAAGTGCGGGAGGTCAAGATCAAGGTGTTGACTTCACGGATGACTCTGGCAGCTTCGACTCGGATACTCAAACGGGTACTGACCAAGGCAACGATTTCGATCAAAGCTCAATGTAACCAGTCCTAGACGAGGGCAGTGTCATTGCTGCCCGAACCAAAGCCATGCAGAGCCTACTTTGCATGGCTTTTTTGTTGGTCTTCTTTCTATGAGCTCTAGAAAAAAACTTGGAAATTGAAAAAAGTATTCTTAGCTAGTTTATACCCAAGTAACCTCGAGATGTTAGGTTCAGCGAGAATGGCTTGGTTTGTAGACGCGGCGGCGATTTAAAGGTCTAGTGGGTCTAAATCAAGAATCGACAACAAAGTATACAAACCAAGACAGCTCGCCCTTCGGGAGCGTGTCATTGACTCGGCTTCTGTGTCAAACAACTTGGAAAGAGCTGACTATTACGCTGCGTTGTTTTCCTTGACCCCGAATCAATGACAACGCTCTGAATCCTGCATCTTGAAGTCACTTGGGTATAAGAGTCATTTACAAGGAGGAGCGACATGTACCGTTATGTCAGTTCGCCAAAAGCGTCAAAGTACATAGTACCGCCGCCACTGCATCGTGAGTTGTCGTGTATGGATGTGCCGGAGTCAGAACTAGAGATGCGTGAAATTCTGAACAATTGGTTTGCCGATGGATTGGCGCCGATCATTCAAAATGAAGACAATTACATCTCTGCTAATGAGCAACAGCGCTTTAAGCAGCTCAGCCGCACGGTGGGTGTGCTACTGCGTAATAAAGATTACTACTTCGCCACTAAGCGGATTCTTTCGTTGTGGGATCAAGACTGCTTAGAAACGACTTACGTTAATTATCTGATTTTACGTAGTGAGCGCATACCATACTTCAAATAAGCCCTATTTATCGGCTTAAAATAGTGATTTACATGGTTTTCTTAGTAACTTTTGATACCAGTATTTAACATTTTTGTAAACATCGTTATATTTAAGGCTCATCGTTGTCAGGAGTTTATGGATGAACCTTACGATATCAGGGAAGTTGCAGCTCAGTTTTGTGCTGCTAGCCGTACTTTTTATGGCATCAGCGGTATTCACGTATCGCAACGTCACTACCGTAGAGCAATACGCCTCTTCGTTACTTAAATCCGATTTACCGACCGTCGACACCAGTCGCGGTATCCAACAGTCCGTTCAAGCGTCGCTGTCTTCTATTCGAGCCTACATGTTGCTAGGTGGCGATGAAGAGGCGAGCGCACGTCTGAGTGAGGACGTACGCAATATCATGGCTTCTACAGACGAGTCGCTTCCAACGTTGCAGGCTCTGATCTCTGAACAGGATTTTCAAGCGATTCAAAGCCAGTGGGACGCGGTAAAAGTCTCTTTGAACAAGCTGATTGAACTTAGCCACAGTGATGAGAACTTACCCGCGCACAACCTCTTTATTAACGAAGCGGCACCCATTGCAGAAGTGGCACTTGATCAGCTTCAAAGCTTAATCAATGAAGAGTCAGGAAACCCATTTGGTGGAGACAGAAAGCGTTTGTTTAAAGTTTACGCGGATAGCTATACCTCGCTCGCCAATGCGCTGTCTGCTCTGCGAGATTTCCTGTTGTACGGGCAGCAAGATCATCTGGACAAATACCACGACTTGATTAAGTACCACAATCAGTCTGTGGCGGAAATCGACAGTAAACTCGACAGACTGACTGATAACGACCAATCATTGTGGTCACTGTTTAAAGAAATGCAGCAACTGTACTTTCCTTTAGCAGAGCAGGTAATTGCATTGCGTCAGTCGCCAGAGTGGAACGAATCAAACTTGCTGATGGCGAACGAACTGTTGCCAGCAGCGGATGCACTAGACCAAAGCTTAGAAACGATCGTATTGGCTCAGCAAAGTCGTGCTGATCAAAGTGGACAGGGTATTAATCAGTCGATCAAGAACGTACTCACCACTATGTTGATTGCTGCGGCATTGGTTTTGATTGCCGCAGTAGCGATTTCAAAATACATGGGCAATACCATTGGTCGCCGAGTGAAAAACTTATCGGAGCGAGCCAAGACGATCGCTTCAGGAGATGTTTCTCAGCCTCCGTTAACTGTTGTTGGGAAAGATGAATTGGCAGACCTTACCGATTCGATTAACCGCATGAACCAATCGTTAGCGAGCATCGTGGCAGGGGTGAGTGAGAAAGCGCACCAAGTGGATACCAGCATGGGGGCTTTATTGGAATCGGCGCAAGTCACTTCATCGAATGTTGAACAGCAACAGACCAGCATTGTTGAAATGGGAAGCCAACTGGATGAAATCGCTTTAGCCGCGCGTAACACTCTAGATCAAGCCAATCAATCGGTGCAGAAGCTTTCTGATTCAAAAGGTGAGATTGAACAAGGTCGTGATGCTTTAGAGCAAAACAAAGTCACCATGGAAAGCTTGCACGGCAGCATTGAAACCGCGAGTACACAAGTGACGCAGTTAAGCAAAGAGAGCGAAGCCATTGGTCGAGTGACGGAAGTAATTGAAGGTTTGGCAGAACAAACTAACTTACTGGCACTGAATGCCGCGATAGAAGCAGCGCGTGCGGGTGACCAAGGACGAGGCTTTGCGGTTGTGGCGGACGAAGTACGCATGTTAGCGACGCGCACTACTCAATCGACGACAGAAATCAACGGCATCATTAATGCGATTCAACGCTCGACCAATTCTGTGGTTGAGGAGATTGAACACAGTCAATCACTTGCGGAGCAGGGCGCTGAACACATTGAAAAAGCGGTAACTCGTTTGCTTGTCACGACCGAGCAAATTGGTTCTTTGAATGAACAAATGGCAGAACTTGCGGCAGCGGCAGAGCAGCAATCTCATGCGACCAACTCGATCACTGGATTGATGTCCGGTATTACTCAATCAGTGGATGAGGTTTCGAATAACAGCCAACGTGCATCAGAGACATCATTGCAAGTAAAAGAGCAAGTTACCGAGCTGAATCAACAGATGGCAACTTTTAAAACGGCGTAGATAAGGTTTACGTCTGTTCATCGACTTTTGAACGTTAACCAAATAGTAAAAAAGCCCCAATTCTTTTTACACAAAAAGGGTTGGGGCTTTTTGTTGGATGATACGCCGATATACGTCTACTTGCTCATTGGATTTAGCTATTTAAATCATAGTTAAAACCAAATTTTCTTCACCGAGCCGGAGTCGTAATATGACTCCATCGGCAGCAAATACTGCAAAAGAATTTTTAAACTTTATACCAATCTCAGTAAGAGAATCGTTCGTTACTACGATTGGTATCATCCTTCTAGGAGCAAGATTATGAACAAACAAGTAAGCCTAATTGGTCTAGACAGCGAACAATCAGCACAACTAGCTCAACAGTTAAATCAACTGCTAGCGCATTACCAAGTGTTGTACATGAACTCTCGCGGTTACCACTGGAACATTAAAGGTGCGCAATTCTTCGAACTGCACGTAAAATTTGAAGAGATCTACACTGATCTACAAACAAAAATCGATGAGCTTGCAGAGCGTATTCTAACTTTGGGTCATACGCCAGCGCACGCATTCAGCAACTACTTGGAAGCAAGTGAAATTAAAGAACATCAAAACGCGACTTCTGGTGAGGAGTGTGTACAAGGTCTGGTTCAAGGCTTTAGCGTTCTACTTCTAAAACAGCGTGAGATTCTACAAAACGCGGGTGAAGCAGATGACGAAGGTACAGCGGCATTGATGGGTGACTACATCCGTGAGCAAGAAAAATTAATGTGGATGCTTAACGCTTACCTACAAGGCTAAGCAACGCATCACTCAAGCAATCCTTGGGAACGCATGAAACAATCGGGAATAAGTCATAAGGGGCACGTTGGTGCCCCTTTTTTTGTTTGCGTATTTTATATGTGTGCTTTATTTACGTGGTAAGGATTCGAAATGGCTCAATAAATCACTGAGTTCATTAAGCGCCAACGAGGCTGAATCATTGAAGGTTTCTTGATTACCGTGATGAACAAGGCAAGAGGGCATCTGAGCGTTATACGCTGCCTGCAAGTCGTAAAGGTAATCGCCGACATAAAGCACTTCATCCGGCATCAAACGCCACTCTTTCGCCAACACCTGCAAAGACAATGGATCTGGCTTGGGCGGGAAGCATTCACGAGTGATGACTCGCTCCACAGAGATTTGGTTGTGCTCTAGTTTGCGCTGCGTGGCGATTTGGCAGTTGCGTGTCACGATAGCGGTTTTGATTTCATTTTGATGCAAGTGGGCGAGCAATTCATGGCAGCCAATCATTGGAGCAGAATGCTCAGCATCAGAAATCTCGTAATCAAATATCACGTTATGAGCGTGCTCTCGATGATGAGGATGCTCAAGTGCGTCGACAAAATCCAATAGATCTTCACTCTGCGGACAACCTAGCTGTTGTCGCAATTCGCCGAAGTTCATATCAGAACTCACCAAGGTGTTGTCTAAGTCAAACACCACGGCTTTAATTTTATCGAGCTGTAAAGGGAATGGAATCATAATGACCTCGTACAACTTAACCGAACTATCGTTATAAAAAACAAAAGGTTATTGTTAAGTTTAGATTCTTCTGCTTGGATTGTACGAAAATAAATCACTAGTACGTCACAAATTAAATAGTCTTAACGATTTTAGTGTTTGATTACCTTGCCTCAAGACGAAAGATTTTGCCGCTGTCGGTAGAAAAGTAGATATAACCATCGGGGCTGATGGTTATATCTCTTACTCGCTCACCAAGATTCTCCATCAATCTTTTTGATTCGGTGAGCTTGCCATTCTCAATAGAAACCACGTTGATGTGCGCCAGTTTCAATGCACCGGCGAGGATTTTTCCGTCCAATTCAGGGTACTTATCGCCACGGTACAAAATCATATTACTGGGCGCGATAGAAGGGATGTATACCAGTTTTGGATCTTCCATTCCCGGTAACGACTTAGCTTCCCCGACGTCCAACGGACCCCAATACTCTTTACCATGAGAGACTTTTGCCCAGCCGTAGTTCGCGCCTTTCTTGATTAGATTAATTTCATCGCCACCCCGTGGTCCATGTTCAATAGACCACAGCTGTTTTGTTGCTTCGTCGTAAAACATACCTTGTGGGTTACGGTGCCCGTAACTCCATATCTCAGGACGAGCTTGGGAAGGTTTGAATGGGTTGTCTTGCGGAACCGAACCATCAAGGTTAAGGCGCAGAATACTGCCAGCATGGGTTTGAGTGTCTTGCCCATTATCACGTTCGCCACGGTCACCGATTGAGAAATAAACTTTGTCGCCAACAAATGAAAGTCGACTGCCGTAGTGACGCCCTGTGTCGGTGATGGCATCAGCAACAAAGAGATCGTTCCAACCCACAAGTTGATTGTTTTGCAATTGCGCCGTCGCTAACGCCACCGTATTGCCTTTACTCGTGCGCTTGCTGTAGGTAAAGAAGAGTTGCGGGTTTTGCGTATCGGCATTCGGTGCGCGCGCGACATCCAATAAGCCGGCTTGTCCACTGGTGTTCACATTGGGGACGTTAAACAGCTTTTGAGGTTTGCCTGTGGTGATATCCAGCAACGAAACCGTACCGTTCTTTTCATTGACAATAACGCGTTGGTTATCTAAAAACTCGATCCCCCAAGGGATCTGAAATCCATTCGCCACTTCGTTGGCGCGGTATTCGGCAGCGTTGGCAGAAAAGGATAAACAAGTGAGTAGGGCAGCAGCAATCGTTCTCATGGTTCCTTCCAATATGAATCGTGTTAATACTTAAAAGCTAACACTAAAAGACTATGTTTGGCAGAGATTCACTTGTATATGAATGTAAAAAATCCCCGATACGAGATCGGGGATTGAATTAAGGCTAGAGAATTGTTTAGTTAGCGAGATTACATCGCTTCTTCGAAGATCTTAGAAATTTCTTCGTGAGTTGCTTGTTTAGGGTTAGTGAAACCACAAGCGTCTTTCAGTGCGTTGTCTGCTAGTGTTGGGATGTCTTCTAGTTTCGCACCAAGCTCTTTGATACCTGCTGGGATACCCACATCTTTCGCTAGAGTAACGATAGCGTCGATTGCTGCCGCTGCACCTTCTTCAGCAGACATGCCTTCTACGTTTACGCCCATTGCTTTTGCTACGTCACGTAGACGCTCAGGACATACTTGCGCGTTGTAACGCTGTACGTGAGGTAGAAGAATCGCGTTACAAACACCGTGTGGAAGGTCGTAGAAACCACCTAGCTGGTGTGCCATTGCGTGTACGTAACCTAGAGAAGCGTTGTTGAACGCCATACCCGCCATGAACTGTGCGTATGCCATTTGTTCACGAGCTTCTAGATCTTCACCGTTTTTCACTGCTGTGCGTAGGTAAGCTTGGATAAGCTCAATCGCTTTGATTGCTACTGCATCAGTGATTGGTGTTGCCGCGATAGATACGTAAGCTTCAATCGCGTGAGTTAGGGCATCCATACCTGTTGCCGCAGTTAGCGAAGCAGGTTTAGCGAGCATTAGCTCTGGATCGTTTACCGAGATAAGCGGTGTTGTGTGCTTATCAACGATAGCCATCTTAATGTGACGCTCTTCGTCAGTGATGATGCAGAAACGCGTCATTTCAGATGCAGTACCCGCCGTCGTGTTGATCGCGATAAGTGGCATCATTGGTTTTGCAGATTGGTCTACGCCTTCGTAATCTGCGATTTTGCCGCCGTTAGAAGCAACAAGCGCGATACCTTTCGCACAGTCGTGTGGTGAACCGCCGCCTAGAGAGATAACGAAGTCACATTCGTTATCAGTAAGAAGTGCTAAGCCGTCGTTAACGTTGCTGATAGTTGGATTTGGTTGAGTGCCATCAAACACAACGGTTGCTACATCGCGCTCAGTGAGAAGGTCTTGAACTTGTTTGACTACACCGATTTGGTTAAGGATCTTATCCGTAACGATCAAACCTTTTTTAAAGCCTTGAGATTGGATGCTGTCTGCTGCGTCTTTCAAACAACCAGCGCCCATTAGGTTTACCGTAGGGATAAAAAATGCACTTGTCATATTGGATAGCTCCGTCGTTATTTTTAATAATCTTTCTTAATTTGCCATTTACTGTCGCACATTCGTTTCCAGATTGAAGTTGATCTAAAGCAAGTTTACCCACTTAGAGGTACTTGCAAGAGAAAAACTGTGACAGTGATCTTGTTGCACTGCGTATAAGTGCAACACTGATATAAAGTAGAACAAATATGAAACTATGGACGCAAACGATTGGCAGAAATTGACTTCTGACGCGGATATATCTCTAAATTCGACTAAAGTATAAAAAATCCCCATTAATAACTTAATTATCAATGGGGGTAGGGAAGTGTTTTATAAGCTAACTACTAATAATTAAGCTATTTTAATCAGTTTTGATACTAACTTTTCGATACCTGAAGCCGCTTGAGAGATATTCTCTGCCAACATGTAAGCAGGGGTTGAAAGTACGAGGTGTTTTTCATCAAAAACGATGTCTTCGACAGGGCACGTGGTGTGTTCACCGCCCATTTGATTAAATGCTATTGAGACTGCCTCATCGTTGCCTACCGTTCCTTTCACGCCTTGCTCATAAATCATCGGAATAATGACAGGAGAAATACACAGATAGCCAGCTGGTTTTTTCGCATTAGCAAACGCGCGACAAGCTTGAGCTACGTGTGTGTTAATGGAGCACTCCGCACCCGAAACAGCGAAGTCGGTTAAGTTTTTCGCGGCACCAAACCCACCTGGAAGCAGTAGGGCATCGTATTCATCGACGTTAAGTTTGGCGACATCGTCAATATTTCCGCGTGCAATACGAGCTGATTCGATCAATACGTTACGTGTTTCATCCATTTCGTCACCAGTTAGGTGATTGATGACGTGGAGTTGGTCAATGTTAGGTGCAAAGCAGTGCCAAGTTGCACCTGCCTTCTCGATGGCGTAGAGCGCCAACACTGCTTCGTGGATCTCAGAACCGTCGTAAACGCCTGAACCACTTAAAATGACTGCGACTTTTTTCATGTTTGGATTCCTTTACTCTGAACGTTCCTTAGATTGCTCTTCGCTATCTAGACCATGCGTTTCCGAATGTGTTTTAACGTTTTCACTCTCGTTGTCATCTTCATCATAGTAGCGCACAACAAAGGGTGTAAGCATAACACTAGAGGGCAGAAAATGTTTCATATCGACTCCAACGGCTTAATAGAATGATTTTTATACTGATTTTTATAAAACAGTACGTTGAACCTGATCATTTTTGAGTTAAGCTGACGTTTCCTTTGGCATTCGTGAGTGGTAGGTCACATGAAATCAGTGCAATTTCGTTTCACACTTTATGGTTGTATCGCGATTCTCTCTTGGAGTTGTCTGCTTGGCATCGCGAGGTTGGTTACGGAGAGTTTAGGTCCTGTAGGCGGGGCAGCCATGTTGTACTCTCTTAGCTCTGTTTTCCTTCTTATCGTGGTCGGTATTCCAAAGTTGTCTTACTTTTCTCCCAAGTATCTTGCGCTTGGTGGTGCGATGTTCGTCTGTTATGAAATATTTCTCGCTCTATCTTTGGGATATTCCAACTCGCGCGCGCAGGCAATTGAGGTGTCGATTGTCAATTACCTTTGGCCCGCACTGACGGTTTTATTTGCGGTCCTTGGCAGCAATAAAAAAACAAACTGGTTGCTTTATCCCGCAGTTACGCTGGCGTTTGTTGGGGTTGCTTGGACTGTGAGCGGTGAGAATGGCTTATCCATAACTCAGATCATGTCCAATGTTAGTAGTAACCCTCTGGTGTATTTTATGGCTTTCGCTGGCGCGGTTATATGGGCTTTTTATTGCAACTTAACCCAAAGGCAGCAATCTAAACATAATGCGATTACCCTGTTTTTTATTGCAACAGCTGTTTCGCTTTGGGTCAAATACGCGTTTACGGATGAGCCACCAATGACATTCAGTTGGGAAGCGATGGGGTACTTAGTGGCCTCTGCGGCTTTAATGGCTGGTGGTTATGGTTTATGGAATATCGCGATCGTTGGCGGCAATATGGTTTTTCTCGCCACCTTGTCTTACTTCACACCCATTTTTTCCGCGTTATTTTCTTCCATTATTCTTGGCGTAACTCTGAGCCATAGCTTTTGGCAGGGCGTTGTGATGGTAACGGTGGGCTCGCTGATGTGTTGGTTAGTCACCAAAGAGAAGCGCGAAGCGGCTGGGTAAGTTACCAACGAGATCAGAGAATTTAAGTGAGCAACGAACAGATCTCCCTTGCGAGCTGTATTCGAATACGAAGAAGCTAAATCGAAAAAATTAAAAAAGCTCCCGAGATTGGGAGCTTTTTATTGAGTTTTAACGGCTCTTTGGTGGCACTCTAATAAGCGACGTTCAAGTGTAGTTGAAGCTTGAATCTGTGCTTCGACAGTCGCTTGATAAGCTGCTTACGAGTGTGCTCTAGTGTATCAAGCTCCAATGTGTCGTCATCAATATGTACGTCCACATTTACTCGTAGCTCTTGGCCCACCTTCGTTACGCCAGCCAGTTTCAATTGATGCTCAGTTACTTTTTCAATCTCAAGAACATCTTTGCCAACGCTCTGACACAGCTCTTTGCTTGGTGCCATCATTAGTAGTTCACGTAAGGCACCTACTAGCATATCGAACGGTACTTTGAGGAAGTAAAAGCCCATTAAAACCATCATCATGGGGTCGGCATATACCGCATACTCAGAGAATGGCGTTAGTGAAACAGCCCAAGCCGAGATAAATCCTACGGTCACCGCCACACTCAACAAAGTATCCATTTGCCACTGTTTTTTCTCCGCTTCAATCAAGCCTGATGAGAAGCGGCGGCTGCGTTTCGCCATAAACCACCAAGCGTAACCACAACCGATAACATTCACGATGCCGAATAAGGTCGCAATAGAAGCATCGACCTCGCGACCTCCAGACATCAATGCTGATATCGCAGAGTAGAGAGAGAAGCTTACAACCACTAAAATGACGGCTGCTTTTATCGCAATAACGATTGGTTCTAAGACCGCTTTTCCAAATGGGAATACAGATTTTGAAGGCTTGTTAATATAGTAAGAAGCGGCCAGTGACAATAAAGTTAACAGTAAGCTGACCAAAGAGTAAACACCGTCAAAAACGATGACAATTGAGCCTACAAGCAAGCCAAGTACCATACCACCAGAAGCGAACCCAGATGCCAAAAGGGCTGAAATGGTTAGAATACGGTTTTCGTTTTTGCTTGTCCTGTCACACATAAAAGATGCCTTTGAATTTTAATACCTTACTATTCTTCGCTCATAAGGTAATTTAGGCAACCACAAAGTGACCAGTAACTAATCTAAAAAATTGCGCTTTTATTTATGTTCTTATAAAACAACGGCTTACTGTGGTTTTTTGGTGTCAGTAAAATTGACGCTCACTGATAAAATGTTTAGAAGTCAAATAAATACTCGCTCAATTTATCTGCTAACCACGTCATTGCAGGGTGCTCAGCATGGCCGTTAGGTGAAAACATACAGTAGTCTTCTTGCGTCAATCCGTATGTGTGTTTGATAACGGCGAGCTTCTGCTGACGAAGGTAATGGCGGATTAATGGTTCTGGAAGCACGCCCCAAGCGTCTTCTTCTAAGATGGTGTTCAGCATGTAGTCAAAACTCGAAAAACCAATATATCGAGTCGAGAAAGGTTGCAGTTCAGGGTTGTCTTTCTCATTTAGGTACACCATTAGTGCTTGCATTTGACTACGTAGATCTTCGTCTGAGACACGGCGCATCTTACTTAGGCGGTGTGCTACACTGCATACTGACATCATACGTATCTTGCCTAATGGGTTATATACGATACGAGGATCGTCTACTCGCTCATAATCAACGCCGAAAGCAAAATCTACTTGGTGGGTACTGACCAAGTTGGCTAAGTCGCCACTGGATGCCAAGATTAAGTTGAAGGTTGTTGAAGGAAAGCGGTTATTCAATGTATGAGATAATTCTTGCCAGAGATCATCAGGTAAGGAGTCGTCACGTGCTACCCAAACTTCCGCGTTAAACCCTTCCGAGATTTGAGCGCAGGTCTTTCTGACCCGTTGTGCGATGATAAGTAGGTGTTCGCAATCTTTGTAAATGGCTTTCCCAGCTTCAGAGAGGGTGAGCTGGTTGCCAGTTCGGTTAAACAATTCAACGTCGAGATCTTTCTCTAATGCCTTAATCGACATACTGAGTTTGGTACGATTGCAGTCGAGTTGCCTTGCCGCTTCAGAAACAGAACCACACTCAGCGATGGTGCAGAAGGCTTCTACTTGAGTTAAGTTCATGATTTGACACAACCAATAAATGAATTCAAATAATTTGGGTATTATGCAGATGCGCTCCCAAAGCCATGAAAGATTATCGAAAAAAACGCGAATCCGCTAGATAAGTCTATGGTCTTTTAACGGTTTTGCGGTAATCTATGTGGGTTACAAAAAGTGAACATGGAGGCCACGATGGCACAAGATTGGGACGGCTTAGCAAAAAACTGGGAATCAAATCCAGCAACAGAGCAATTTGCGCAGTCGGTGTTTGAGCAGTTACAACAGCTAACTCAGCTTGATGGCATTAAAGTACTAGATTTTGGATGCGGAACAGGGCAGTTAAGTCAACGATTGTCACCGATGGTTAAAGACATCGTAGCATTAGACGCATCGGAAGCCATGATTGAGGAACTCGATAAAAAAGAGCTCGTCAATGTAGAACCTGTGGTAGATGCATTATCTCGCGGCTTGGTCGCTCAGCACCCTGCGTTTCGTGGACAGTTCGACTTGGTGGTTGCATCATCAGTTTTAGCGTTCGTGGAAGACTTAGACGCGTCATTAACGATCTCGCATTCTCTACTTAACCACGGCGGTTATTTTGTTCATTTTGATTGGATTGCAGAATGTGAACAAGACGGTTTTACCCTTGCGAAGTCTGAGCGTGCACTGAAAGAAGCGGGTTTTACTGAAGTTGAATCGCAACACGTTTTTGACATTACATCTGATGGTAAAACAATGTCGGTATTAATGGGGCTTGGCCGTCGCTAATACCGCTGAATAAAGAACAAAAATTGACAAAAGCGAGCTAACAAGCTCGCTTTTTTCTTATCTGCTGAGGGTATGTGTAACTTTACTTGCTCTAAACAAGTCGTCGTGGTGCAGGCAAGGACATACTCGAACAACTAAGTCTTCGGAGGTTATTTTTAGACGATTATCCTGCGTATCTCCTCCAGCACTTCAGGGTTGGCTATTGCGCCTAAATTTTCGACGTTTCGGTTGTTAACGACTTGCTTAACGGCTAACTCGACCAGCTTTCCTGAGCGTGTCTTAGGTATATCGCTTATTGCGTAAATCGCACTAGGTACATGCCTTGGAGAACATGCAGACTTTAGCTGTGCTTTGATGGAAGCGATCATCTCGTCATTGAGCTCTACCCCTTTGACTAATTGGACAAACAGCCATATTTGTTCGTTGCGATCGACTTCTTTTCCTACTGCGATCGAATCTAGAATACCGTCTATACAGTTCACTTGCTGATAGATTTCGGCCGTGCCGATTCTTACGCCACCGGGATTCAACGTGGTATCACTTCGACCATAAAACACGTATCCCCCAACGCTGGTCTGTTCAACATCATCGCCGTGGTGCCAAATATTGTCGAATTTATCCCAATAAGCGCGATGATATCTCTCACCGGTGTCGTTCCAAAAGCCAGCAGGGAAGTTGGGTAATGAATTGGCACAAACCAACTCGCCGCGCTCTCCCATTACGCTATTACCTTGTTGGTTAAAGACTCGGACATCGACCCCTAACCCTGCTGATTGGCACTCTCCCCGATAAACGGGAGAAATAGGGTTGCCTAATACAAAGCAGCCACAAATGTCTGTTCCGCCAGAAATCGAGGCGAGGTGTACATCTTCTTTAATGTGCTGATAGACATAATCAAACTGTTCTGGATACAGAACAGAGCCCGTTGAGCAAATGGTTTTCAGACTTGGAAATGCATCACTTTTCTGCGGAGAAAAAGATGCTTTTTCCAGCGCCTCTAGGTATTTTGCTGAGGTTCCAAACAGCGTCACTTCGGCTCGTTCTGCGAGGTCCCAGAGCACATCATGAGTGGGGTAAACAGGGCTACCATCAAAAATCACCAAACATGCACCGCTCGCGAGTGAAGAAACGTGCCAGTTCCACATCATCCAACCGCAGGTCGTGTAATAAAACACGCGTTCGTTCGGTTGAATATCGCAATGCAGTTGATGCTCTTTCAAGTGATTAAGCACCGTTCCGCCGACGGAATGAACGATGCATTTCGGTTTGCCTGTTGTGCCTGAAGAATAAAGCACAAATAGCGGATCGTTAAAATTCACACGAGTAAAAGTCAGCGCTTCGGGTGTGTATTGATTCAGGACGTTTTGCCAATCTTGGGTGCAGACATCGCATTCAAAAATGTGTGGTTTAAGGTAGCTAATTTGGCAAACTTGTTTAAGACCATCAAGATGATCCGCAATATGCTGGTTTTTCTCAGACATATCGAAAGTTTTGCCATTGAATGTATAGCCATCACAAGTAAACAGGATTTTGGGTTTCACTTGACCAAAGCGCTCCAAAACGCTTTCGACGCCAAAATCAGGTGAGGTGGAAGTCCAGGTCGCCCCTAAACTGGTGGTTGCTAGCATAGCTATCACCGTTTGAGGTAGGTGAGGTAAATAACCAGCGACGACATCACCTTGCTTAATTCCACATTCTTTCAACCATTGCTGCACACTCGAAACTTCTTCGCACAATTGTTTCCAGGTGTAGGTCTGTTTTTCTTCACGTTCATTTTCAAACCAAATCGCGAGATCATCGGGTTGGTGACACGCGTAGGTTAGCAAATTTTCGGCGTAGTTAATTTGCGCGTTTGGGAACCATTTTATATCCCTATTTTCAACAGGCTGCTGCCAGCGACTTTCTGATCGCTCTTTTATGGTCTCTCCCGGAGTGCCAATGACGTCGCAGAATAGCCAAACTTCCTGCCAAAATTTTTCTACATGATCGAGTGACCATTGATGCAGATCAGCGAAGCTTTCAAGGGTATTTCCTTGTCGATTAATGTGTTCAATAAACTGTGTAATGTTGGCTTCTTCGATACGACTGTCGCTCGGTTGCCATACTTTGCTGCTCTCGCGCATAGGTCCCTCTATAACAAAGTGATAACAGGTTTTAGTGTGAGAGGAATACACGATAAAGTCAAACAAGCCAGATATTATATCGTGTCATAAAAATCATGCAGTTACGATGGGTTGTAAACAATATGTTACATCAGGATAATGCTGAGAAAATCGCGCAGGGATTGGAAGCTCTTAAGACTACAGATAGGCTTAATGTAAAGGATTTGTTAATGGAGATGAGCCATGACCCAGTATCGTTCTAAACCCGTAAACCAGGAAGGCAGGGTTGAATGGAGCCGTGAAGAAGACGCCATTTGGCGAGATTTGGTAACACGACAAATGGGTGTGATCCAAAACAGAGCTTGTGAGGCTTATTTACACGGTTTGACGCTGCTTGATTTACCTCAAGACCGCGTTCCTCAGTTGCCAGAAATTAATCGTGTCTTGATGGATACAACAGGTTGGCAAGTGGAGCCCGTTCCCGCGCTTATTGATTTCGACCGATTTTTTAATCTACTCGGTAATAAGCGCTTTCCAGTCGCCACATTCTTGCGTACAAGAGATGAGTTCGATTACTTACAGGAGCCAGATTTCTTCCACGAAATATTTGGTCATTGCGCGATGTTAACCAACCCAGACTTTGCTGCATTTACCGAGCATTATGGTCAACTAGGGCAAGCCGCTACCCCAAAACAAAGAGCCTATCTCGCTCGCCTCTACTGGTTTACCGTAGAGTTTGGCTTGGTGAAAGAAGGGGACAAAACCAAAATTTACGGTGGTGGTATTCTTTCATCTCCTGGCGAAACCCTCTACGCATTAGAGAGTGATGTAGCAATTCGCGACCCATTTGAATTACAAACAGTGCTGAGAACGCCTTATCGTATCGACATCATGCAACCGAAGTATTACGTGATTGATGACTTTTCTCAACTTTTTAAAATCAGTCAGTTAAATTTATTGAAACAAGCCGATCTAGCGATTGAAGCTGGACTGCTTCCTCCACTTTTTGAACCAAAGGAACCTGCTCATGTTGAATGAACAAAAATGCGAAGCTTGTAGTATCGATGCCATTGCACTAAGCAAAGAAGAACAACAATCTCTGCTGCTGCAATTGTCTGATTGGCAGATCATTGAAAGAGAAGACATACCTCAACTAGAAAAGGTGTATAAATTTAAGAACTTCAAACAAGCATGGGCTTTCAGTAACAAAATCGCGGAACTGGCAGAAGATGAGTTCCACCATCCTTCTATTTTGTTGGAGTGGGGTAAGGTTACCGTAACGTGGTGGAGTCACTCTATCAAAGGTCTGCATAAAAACGATTTTATCTGCGCATCAAAGTGTGACGCGCTAGCATCGGCAGAGTAGGACATTACCTCATACAAAAAACGCCCGGCTTACGTCGGGCGTTTTGTTTCTAAATGACTTTTACATTACTTTATAGATTGATTCGGAAGACGGATGTCGTGCCCGATACCTCATTGCCAACGACGATAAAATGACCACCGTTACGGGTAAAGTAATTAATGGACTCTGGACCTAAATCGCCTGCTTTTGGATTGTATGTGTCGTTCATGCATTCGCCATCTTCGACTTCTGTACATACTGGCTGATTGTAATCACGGCGGTTTACGTAATGCATAAACTGCGCTTGTTTCGGGTCTGTGATGTCATAAATCATGATACCGCCTTGACGCTCCAAGCCGATAAACGCGTAATGACGACCGTTAATTTGTGCTACTTCAATCGCCTCTGGCTCAATACCTTTATCATCACTTCGGTCATCCCCACTATTATTGTTATCGTTGGTGCTGTTGAAGTTCTTGCCTTCATTCAGCAGCGCGATAGTCGCGAAATCGTCACCACTATCGAAGACCAACTTGCCGTTTTCATCCCAAATCGAGAATGAACGCGCGCCAAATGATTGAACATTCTCTTGTGCAGAAAGCGTTTGTTCCGGCTTAATCACTTTTAAACGCGCGAGTTGTTTGTTGTCTTTTAGTGCCTCTGCCAATGGGTGTTCTGCTGCCACTTTCAGCTTCTTACCGCGCACTTCATCAATATGGCTTAAACAGGTTCCTTGCTCAGATGTATATTCATCTGTACCGAGGTAATCGTCTTCATCCCACATAAAGCCAGCTTTGTCGCACAGTTCTTGAGTGGTTTTGAATCCGTACTCACGCCCGTCGCCTTCATTTGCAGATACGATGTAAGTACTCCCATTCACTGAGTAGCTGTCGATGGTGTCAGGCATAAATAAGCCAACCAGTTGTGGGTAGCTTTTCAAGTTCCCAATGATTTTGTCTTTGTTGGATGCATCGAGTTTAGCGCCCGACCAAGACTTCTCACCCAAGCCAACAATTCGCTCTACTGATTTGCTCTCTGGATTGACGATTGCCATGGCGTTATTTTCTTGTAGCGCGACATAGATTTTGCCGTTATCTGCAAAAGTGAGGTATTCCGGCTCTAGATCTTGTGCGATGGTGGCGTTTACCCCCGAAATACGCACATTCTTTGGAAGCTCTGCTTTTCGTGAATCATCAAATTCGTTAAAGCCAATTTGTGACACTTCTGCTTGAGCAACACCAAGGCTCAGATCGATCAAAGTGATACTACCTTCAGGGTCAATGCTGTAATCGCTGTTTGGTTCTCCTTCATTAGCGGTTGCGATGTATCGGCCATCTTTCGAGAAGCCAACCATGTCTGGCAATGCGCCTGTTGGAAACGTCATGACTAATGACAAATCGTCGGAGCGGTACAAGCCAACAATACCATTCGCTTGTTTATTACTGTTTTCAATCGCAACTGCTACCAAACCATTGAATACAGCGACACTGTTTGCTGCGCCAATTTCAATGCCCGCTGCTTCGCCAGCGCTGTTGAGATCAATGAATGCGCTTTGCGTTGGTACGCCGTTGTCATCCATAGACATTACATCGACACGTTTTGCTTGAGCATTAACCACATAGAGCTTATCTGTACAGGCGTCATAACTGACGATTTCAGCTGCCGATGTGTCGAATGGTGCATCAGCAACGGATGCTCCGATAAAAGTTAAACCTTGAATTGAAGTTTCCCCAGCAACGGGTGCAGTGGTAGGTTTGCATTGTGTAGCGAATGAAGCCACGGTATCTTCGGGTTGTGATGAACACGCGATGGCAAGTGATGACAATGCGAGTGCACCGATTGCCTTTAAAGGGGTGACCATGATATCTCCTTATCAATCCGAAAGGTTGTCAATCAGCATGGGTTTTATGCTGCTGTCCATTTCCGCAACTGGAATGATAGAGCGCTGAATGACGTGTGATTTGGTAAGGCTCTGAATATATGTATGATTGATGACTCTTATATTGGCTTTTTATGAAACTAATGTGTCATCAATATGATGAAGTAGGGATAGAGGAATAATGGAATTAAAATCGTTTTTAGATTTATTGGCAGCGTCACCAGAGCAGGTCGAATTTGAAGCAACGATGGCGGTGATCGAAGATAACTATACGTTTGAGCCAACCGCTTTTGTAAATGGTGAGACACAAAACAATGCAGGCGAGAACAACGGTTCGTGTAAGATCTTCGCTTTCGGTTTGCTAAACAACCTAGACAAAGAAGCGACGCTAGCCTGCTTTGGCCGTTTTTATCGTGAAGATGTATTGCAGCATCCAGAGAACAGCGATCACCAGAATATTCGTAATTTTATGGTGACAGGGTGGGAAGGCATTAAGTTTGAAGCGTCCGCTTTAACCGCTAAATAAACACTAGTCAGAAAACGATGATCAGTAAGCCAGTCGTATTACGCGACTGGCTTTTTTTCTAGACATTTTCGGCACAAACACAGCTGGTTGGTGCTTGGCTTGGGTAAATCACGGGTTTCAATAGTAAGGCACCAGCATGTCTCTTTGCCTGCGGCGATATCACAATGGGCTTGAGTCCCGCATTCAGGACAACTGTGTGTTGAATCTTCTCCTGCGATTTGCTCGATAATCGCATCTCGTTGGAGATCGGTTTTGTCTTTCCATTGGATGATTTCATCCATCGTTCGGTGACAACCAGAGCATATTCCGGCGTTATTTTTGCATGCTGCTCGACAAGGTGACTTCATTGCTTTCTCGTTCTCATTTTTTATGCCGCGTACTCTAGCATAAAGCGAGTCAAGGCCGCCAAAAATAAACGTGACTGCGATTTGCTGGTGAGGAGGGAGAACCAGTGTTACCCTTGGGCGAGTTACCTTAACTCTCTGTCACTTATGTTAGAAAAAGAAAACCTCATTAAACTCGCTAGAATGCAAATGCCATTTGGGAAATATGCAGGGCGAGTGTTAATCGACCTGCCTGAAGAATACTTACTGTGGTTTGATAAAAAGGGCTGGCCAAGCGGCGAGCTAGGGGATCTGCTCAAGCTATGTTTAGCGCTCAAAATTGAAGGCTTAGATAGTGTCGTGAAGCCTTTGAAGCGTATGTAACTAGCCAAAGAAACTCCCACTCTTAATGAAAAGAATTATTATGGATTTTGATATTAATGCACTGAAACACCACCAATTAGTCGAAGATGGTAAATTAGAGGGATGCTACATTCATCAGCCAGCTCAAGGTAGCCAACACAATGACAAAGCTGTTTTGGCAGAGCGCCAAGCATTGGAAAAGTTGGGATATAAGGTAATACAGGTTAAAGCTAAAGGCGGGACAACAACGTTTGCCGAGGCGATGCAAAAGCTTGCGAAGGAAACTGGTCACCTGCCTAAGGAGTAAGTGAGTGTAATCTGCCACAGCCTCCCTAGTTATTCCACGATACCATGTGTTTTCATTCAAAAGAGCCAGACCGTTAGGCTGACTCTTTTTTGTCCCAAAGTGCGTTACAATTCAAAATCCGAATTTAGATAATTGGCAATTTTATACATACAAAACTCTGCTCTTTGCCATTCAGGCAGAGTGCCCCAAAACTGGTAACAATGATATGAATGTTATCGTCGCTAGGCTGATGTTGAACACGCGCTGTCTTAATACGGTATTGAGATAAATACGAATTTTTTTACCAACCCAGACCCAAGTAATATTTGCAAACAGTCCGAATGTCGTAAACACGAAAGTAATCAATGTAACAGAGAGCCAATAGTTAGAAGGGAGACTATAACTTGTGACCAAAGCAAGTGATGCCATCCAAGCCTTCATATTACCCAGTTGAAACAACGTAGCCTGAGTTACGTTGATTGGTTTGCTTTTAGTGGGTTTGCCTGCGAAAGGGTTAGTACATAGCAGCTTAATCATCAGCCAGAACATGTAAACCAGACCGATGTATTTTATAGCGAGATACCAACTTGGATGAGTTTGTAGGGCAACACCGACACCACATGCACAAAGCAGAATTAACCCTATTACGCCAATACGGATACCAATTAGGTGTCGCCATGATTTCCTTATACCAAATTGTGCCCCTGAGTTGGCGAGCAATAAGTTATTTGGGCCGGGTGTTATGGCGGTGACAAACGCAAATAAACTCATCGCTGGAGTTAGGTCCGATAATGTTGTCATTTCTTTTCTTCTCAAATTAGTGCTGATAAGCCAAGAATAAAGGGATGAAGTGAGAGAGACCTACTGTTAATGCGTCATGGTGACAATTCTTTGATTTCATTTTCGTCAGGCCTTATTTATCCTGAATACAAGAGTTAATTGTACCCCTTCGGAGAGAGACAATGTTAGTCCCTGATATATCGGGTCGTTCCGGACCTAAGTTTATGGCACTGGCTGAAGCGATTGCAGAGGTGATAGAGAGTGGTGAACTCGAACCAGACACTAAATTACCTCCTCAGCGTATTTTATCTTATCGCTTAGGTGTGACGGTTGGAACGGTGACGAGGGCATATAGGGAGCTAGAGCGGAGGGGCTTAACGGAACCAAAAGTAGGAAGCGGTACTTATGTACGTAACAGAGAAACTGAACTGAACCACTTTTATCATCCGGTATTGGAAGAAAAAGGCATTGATCTGGCACGTTGCCGACCTTTGCTATTATCGCAACCGAAATTTCTTGCGAATGCGTTGAAAGAGCTATCACACGAGGAAATTGCGCAGGCAGCCGTGCTGGATTACTACTCCGCTGATGGCATTCGGGGTCATAACGAGACTCTTCGACAATGGCTGATGACCAAATTCAATATCGATATTGATGCACGGCGTCTAGTGTGGACTCATGGAGGGCAACACGGGATATCGTTGATTATTCAATCTCTAAGCCGCCCTAAAGATACAATTCTTGCTGAAGGGCTGTGTTATCCAGAGTTCATCTATGCATGTCAGCAATCCGAACGAAAGCTAGTGCCAGTAAAAGTCGATGAACATGGATTAGATCCAGAAGATCTGGCTTTGCACTGTAAGAGGCATCGCCCAAAACTGCTTTATCTTACGCCGGGAATACAGAACCCGACCGGAGCTCAGTTAACGGATAGCCGAAGACTAAAAATCATAGAGATATGTCGTCGTTACAATGTGTTGATTATTGAGGACGATGTTCTCTACTGCCCACCGTCTCATCGAAAGAGTCCCTTAGTTGCTATTGCTCCAGATATTACCTTATACGTGGGCAGTTTTTCTAAATACTTTGCAGGTGGATTGCGGCTGGGTTTCATCATTCTGCCTTTGTCGTTCAAAGATTTACTGCAACGTGCGCTACGAGCCAGTTGTATGTATGTTAGCCCTTTGATAATCGACCTTGTTTGTCGTTGGTTAACTAGCGGAGCTATGCAAGCCGTGGACAAAGAGATAGCGATGGAACTCAGTGCACGTCATCGGATCTGGAAGGCAGTATTTCCCGAAATCCAGATTGGTGTTCCTGGTTACAATGTGTGGCTACCTTTGCCTGAGCCATTAACAGGGTATCACTTTAACCAGTCGTTGTTGAAACATGGTGTCAGAGTGAGGGAAGCGGAAATGTTTGCTGTGGGTCGGTATGAAGTGCCGGCAGCAGTGAGGATATCACTTGCAGGTCCATTAAGCCGATTACAATTGCAATCAGCTTTAGATATCGTAAGAGAGCAAATCACACGGTTAACTTAAGTTTCATAGTTCACATGGATTGTTCAATATCTAACTATTCAATGCTCTATTAGGATTGAACACACCGATATACATAAAGTGCTCAAAGTCTCAAAAGTTACTTGAAATCTGAAACTCGCTTAGACGTCTTTTGGGCAGCATCGAGTTGATTCATCTTTGTCGAGAACCTTCATGTTGAGTACTTTCTAACGCAAAAGTGCCCCATTGTTACTTGGGGCTAGTACTAATCCATCTATTGTGAGTATGGCTTTGCCTTAATAAATCTTATTTGAACTCGCCTCTAAATGAGTGGGCTTATCGATGTAACTCAGCAACGCTCATAGTGAAAACTAAATCCGAATCTGCTTGGTTTGAGTAGCTGTGAGGGACATCCGTTTTAGCTATAGCGGACTGACCTTCATGCAGTTCTATGGCTTTCCCATCAATATTCAAAGTGAGTATTCCAGACTCAACATGAAAAAGTTCAAACGTGCCTTGTGGATGACCTGCTGATTCAAAAACTTCTGATGGTTTCATATTCCAGCGCCACAACTCAATCATATCTGGGCCGCTTGTTCCCGCCAGAAGTTTTGCGCTACCACCGTGCTCGCCAGTCCAAAGCGTTGGAATGTCCTCTTTATCAATGATGTTGACTGTTGGATTACTCGCAACATTCACAATATCGGCAACCGAAATCCCAAGGGCAGCAGACAGTTTACACAACGTCGAAATGCTAGGGTTAGCTGCCCCTTTCTCTACTTCTACTAACATGCCTTTACTTATCCCTGCTCTTTTTGACAGGGCATCCAGTGACAACTTGAGCCTTTTTCGATGTTCCTTGATCCTTGCGGCTACCGCTTGATTAATGAAATCAGCATCAGTGCCACTATCGGTCGATATATTGACTTTTTTGGTCATTGTAATGTATCTTGCATGAAAATGAATCACTGAAGGAATTATCTAATGGTTGTTGTAGTGCCGTCAATCGATGCTCGAATTTCCCAGATTGCACCAGAGTTCAAAGCATTGAGCATATCCGTTAAAGGAACGGAAGTTCAGAGCCAAGAGTATGCAAAACGGGTTCTGCAAGAAGCATGTACTTCCGTCATTGAGAACGACTATCCATGGGCAGAATCACACATCAATGCGTGGGGAGACGTTTTTCGTCAATTTGGCGCTAAACCAACTCGAACCCCTTGCTCGGCTGCTGCACTGCGAAAACGAGTATTGAAAGATGGAGGAATGCAGAGCATTGACCCTATTGTGGATATTTATAATGCCATCAGTATTCGATACGCCATACCCGTAGGTGGTGAAGATATGGACAGTTATCAAGGAACGCCAACACTCACTATCGCAGATGGCTCTGAATCCTTTGACACCATGAAAAATGGTGAGGCTTCAATTGAAAACCCTGATGTTGGGGAAGTAATTTGGCGCGATGAAGTAGGCGTTACTTGTCGTCGTTGGAACTGGAGGCAGGGTGTCAGAACCCGAATTGAATCTGACACACGTAACATGTGGTTTATTCTAGAAAGCTTGCCTGAAATGCCACTAGAACACTTGCAGGAGGCGGGGCAAGAAATGATTAAACACTTGCAAGTGATCATGCCTGATTCAGTGATAGAGCAATCGTTGGTGTTTGCTTCAAAATCCATTGAGGTTTGATGTGATAAATACTTTGTTAACGGGTGCCGTTGTTTCTGGAAGTTTGATTGTCGCAATCGGTAGCCAAAATGCGTTTCTATTAAAGTGCGGATTAAAAAAGCAATACGCACTGTCCGTTGCCACTATCTGCTTTCTTGGAGACATTCTACTGATCAGTACTGGTGTACTTGGTATAGGGACACTGCTCTATAAAGCACCATTATGGAAAGACCTTTTGACTCTTGGCGGCGTAGTATTTCTTTTCTGGTATGGCTACCAATCTGCAAAATCAGCATGGAATGGTTCAAGTCACCTAGAGTTGGAAAATTCGGACATTGCCCAGAGTTGGTTAAAAGTCGTTTTAATGGCGATGGCTATCACTTTTTTAAATCCACATGTCTATCTGGATACGGTGGTGATCCTTGGTGGTGTGACTGCTCAAATGGAACCTGATGAAAAACTATTGTTTGTTATAGGGGCACTGATTGCATCAGGGATCTGGTTTTATGGATTAGTGTATTTGGCTAACAAGTTGATCCCACTTTTTAGTAAGCCAAGAACATGGAGAATTTTAGATTCTGCGATTTCATGCATCATGTTTGGTATTGCATTGAAGCTCGCAACACCTCTGTTAAGCCAATACATATAGAACGTCTCGATAAAGCTGCATTTCCAATAACTAAACTGCTCCTGCCAGATTGGACACAGATTTTCCATACCAGAAGTTATTCGCATTTTGCTAATTTAAGTAAATGCTCTAAATCATTTCTGTCCAAGAGAGTGCTGGCGCAGTTCAAAGTAGGCACTTGCTTTGGGTTACTCGACTCCAAGTAACTTTATTGCTATGTTTCGCAAAATATATGGAGAATCTCCTGCGCGTTATTTTTCTAGATGCCGTGCAGAATAATGTGTTGACCGGCTGAGGGAAAAATGAAAACCAAAATAATAATGTCTTTTCTACTCGCTACATTGTGTGTCAGTGCCAGCGCCAGTACGAATGAGCCGAAATACCATTCTGCGCTAACAATCAAAACGGGATTCAGTGAAGACAGAGATAAGCCAGTAGAAGTCTATTATTGGTATCCCACAACGAACGAAAAAAACAATTTCACGTTTGGTAGGGGGAACATTTTTAAATCAGTCGAAACGCAGTTAGATGCCCCTTTAGCAAGTGGAAAATTTCCCGTTGTGCTTTTGTCGCAGGGCGGAACACGGTCAGCGTTTTCCCACAGTGGTTGGATAGCCTCGAGCCTGGCGCAACAAGGTTATGTCGTTGTGGTACCAAAGCCTCCTGCACCGAACGAAATCAATGCAGAAATGGCTGTTGATGAAATCACATTCAGAACCAGTGATTTGGTGCTTGGGCTGAACGAATTAAGTTCGGTCGGGATACTGTCCGGAGGCGTAGATACTGATGCAGTGCAGGGGGTCGGCTTTTTTCTGGGCGGCACATCTATGCTGATGCTCTCCGGAGCGCAAATAAGCCCGGAGAAATATCGAACATCGTGTCACAACGCCACCAATGTAGACTGTCATTGGTTACGTGAAAATAACGTTGATATTACCAGCATCCCGGATCAAAAATTCCCCCGATTTCAGTCTGAAAACAAACTGAAATCGGTCGTCGTTATCAACCCTGAGCTAACGAAAACTTTTGTCCCTGAAACTCTGGCCTTGATGAACAATGCTATCACCGTGGTGACGCTTTCTGATCGGCTACATCCCGCACTGACACCAGCCGAATCACTTGTTGATCTTCCCAATGTGACGTTTCAAGAGATTCCTAGTGCGAGTCAGTTTAGTGCGTTCGCAGAATGTACTGAGCGTGGCATTAAAATTCTCGCATCAGAAGGGGAGGAAGCACTTTGCCAGGAGCGTGACGAGGTTTCCAGAAAGGACAATCATCAGCACATTTTGGATGTAATTCTGGCCAGGTTAACAAAGTCATAAGAGTGCAACAATGAGGAGCTTTCTTACACATTGTGTGCTTGGACCAGCAAAGCGAGAAGTAAGTTTTTGCAGGCTTATCCTTTCACCATAGTGCAAGGCCTACTAGTGACCGTGTTATTTGCTCTAACTAAGTACTTGTACCAACATTTTGAAACTTAGAAGAACACACAAAATACCAACGACTTTCTTAAGAACTTTATTTGGGAAATACTCTGCACAACGCACGCCGAGGCTAGTAGTTAAGTAGCTACTAATGGAGAAGCTGAGCATTGCAGGAAGGTATATGTATCCTAATACTAAGTTGTTCCAATCTGTGTTTCCCCATCCGTTTAACATGTAACCGAGGCTTCCTGACAGCGCGATAGGGAAACCTATCGCAGCAGAGGTACCAATAGCACGTTTTACCTCAAAATTTTGCTGGACAAGATAGGGGATGATCAACCCCGCACCGCTTATAGAGACAAGTGCTGATACAGAGCCAATCACCGAGCCTACAGTGATATTACCGATAGCCCCATGTGGGTTAGGGTTGTACTCATTTTCAGTGTTGAGAAACATCTTATAAGCAACATACAACATGAATACGCTGAAAAAGCCTGCCAGATAGACTCCTTGTAGATACGATGCTACGAATGTGGCGCAAAATGTTCCGACTAGAACTCCGCTCAACATTTTTACTACCATTGTCGAGTCTACATTCTCTTTTTTGTAGTGAGCGCGCATGCTGCCCAATGTTGTAATAATCATCGAAGCCATTGATGTCCCTAACGCAAGATGCACTACTTCCGTATCAGCTATTCCCTGTAGTGAAAATAGAAACGCAAAAATAGGGACGGCCATTCCACCACCACCCACACCAACGAGTCCAGCGAGAAAGCCAATGCCCAAGCCTGCTGTAATGTAATAGATAATAAAGATAGGTTCGTTCATGATGGTTCTGCCTTCGATAAAATGATCGTTGCTAAAATGTTACTCGAACGCTAACTTGCTATGGTAACGTTAAGAGGACAGAAAATAATGAATAATGGCCAAAATGGAATTGAGTAAATAAAGTGACAAACTCTGATTACAGCGAATGGAAAAATGGCGCCGCACTGATCGCTAAGGAGTGGCAGCATGAAAGGAGCGACTTCAACCATTTGGATCAACGGCCACATAATTGGCACAGTCATCATCGAGGCCAGTTACTGTGTATAGATGAAGGGCTAATTCAGGTCAAAACCGATGAAGGAACGTGGATACTACCACCTCATCGAGCTGGTTGGATCCCCCCGGGTGCGATGCACAGTGTTTATTTTTGTGGTTCTCTGAAAGGTCGTTCATTACTGTTTACTCCAGAGAGTTGTGAGCGGTTTCCAATGAGACCTTGTGTTATCCAAATGAGCGATGTGTTGAAAGCCCTATCGGTTAGAGCATCGATATGGAGCAAAACAGACGATCTATCCATACAGTCTTTACGTATTCTCGCCGTAATATCCGATGAAATCGTCAATAGCCCTCATGAGTCACTCCACATCCCACTGCCCAGAGATCCGAGACTGCAAAAAGTTACTCAAGCAATTTTAATAGACCCAAACAGCAAGCATTCTGTAGAGCATTGGGCCAATATTGGGGCAGTCTCATCTCGGACGTTAAGACGATTGATTCGAAGTGAGTTAAACATGAGTTTTAGTGAATGGCGGCAACAAGTACTGCTAATACATTCATTAGAAATGATAGCTCGAGGGGAATCGGTGGGAGATATTGCACATGCTTTAGGTTATTCGACGCCCAGTAACTTTATTGCGATGTTTCGTCGGGTTTATGGCGATTCACCCACGCGTTACTTTTCGAGTCGTGGCATATAGTTGCCAAGAGCTTACCTAAATTAGGTTCGTTTTTATGTACTGAGGCTTTTACATACATTTACTCACCCAACATAAGCAAGTGCTTCTAGCTTCTTTCTGCCTCAAATGAGCTGAAATCAATTTCGAAGTGGATAATAGAGTTCAAGATTTTAAAATATTTAATCTAATGGAAGGCAAGACCATACTCCTACGGTTATTGACAACATAAGGGGGGGGGGGGAGAATGTCTATTCCTTTGCTTTAAATGTACTTAAACATTAACCGTTCAACTTGTGCCATACAGGCTCTTTATCGTCTCCCTCAACCACACGATTTTAGGGTTCTGGTTATTGCGCTTGTGCCAAATCATAGTAAATGGAATCAGTAGCTTGTGCTGATAATCTTCAGCAACGGGGATAGGCAACGCTATTAAGTTGGGGTGAAGCTGTTCGCAGTATCGCTGACAATATTTTGGTGCTGTGGTTAACATTTGATGGTCGGGCTTTTCTGCAACAAATAAAGCTTGCTCGAAACTCGCCATCGTTAGGCTAACGTTTCGAGTGTGTCCCTGCTCAGCCAAGATCTCATCCAACACCCAACTGTCATTTTTCTCCCATGCTACATTGATATGGGCATAGCTTAAGAAAGTATCCAAATTCCACTCTTGCTTGAGCGCAGGATGATCTTTGCGGACATACACCATAGGTAAATCTGAGAACAACACTTCGAAGTTAATGAAATACGGTAGCAGTTCTAACGACTCTTTGGAGCGAGGATGGCTTTCGCGGCCAGTAAAACCAATATCCACTTCACCGCTAGTGATGGCATCTAATGAGTCCTCATCCCAGTTATGGTACTTTACCGTTGAGTCTGGGTAAAAGTCATGGATTCGTTTGGTCAGTTCGTCGACCATGATGAGTGACAATGGCGACTCTACTCCAAGATGAAATTTAACTCCGCTTGGAACATCATCACCTCTGAGTGAAACAATCTGGTTACCGATCTGCATCCAGTCTGACAAAAGCACTTGCACGTTTGTCGCGAGATTTGTTGGCTTTAGGCCTTGCGGCGTATTCACAAAAAGCGGGTCATCAAACCAAGCGCGCAATTTGCCTAAAGACTTACTCACGGTTGAGGGAGTTACATTAAGTTTTTTCGCCGTTTTAGTAACACTCTGCTCTTGCAGTAGCAATTGCAGAGTGAGCAGTAAATTAAGATCAAGTCGGGCAAGAGATTTCTTCATGAGGCTCACTAACGTTCTGATTTGGAAATAATAATATTATGGAGAGTCCAATAACGCTACTAGCAACCAACGCTATCATTAACATCATCACAGCCGACACACCTAACGTCGCCATCAACCAAATGTAAAGTGCAGACCAAGAAACCTGACCTATGCCAAGCATAGAGCTTGCAAGTCCAGCTTTGCGTGAGAACTGGCTTAACGCTTGGCTCATCGCCACACCAAACCCCATTGGAAAACTCATGCTGAGCAGAGTGAATCCTACCATATAAAGTGTCGGACTATCGCTATTCAAGTGAGCCGCGAGAATAACGATAGCCGACAGAAAATTGGTCATTTGTGCAGCGAACATCAATGTGGTTTGTTTGAAGCAAGAAAGAGCAAATGGAACTGAAAACGATGTCGTCATACCTACCATCGCGAGTAGTGCCATCGTTGTTGAATATTCGCCTCGAGTAAAACCAATTGAATCCATTATTATCATTGGTGACGTATTTACATAAGAGAGAATAGCTGTGACGCCTAAAGATGTATAAATAACGCGCGATATGAAAAAGAGGTTAGATAGTGATTCGTCCGAAGCTTCACTCACATTTAAAGTTGTGCGCTTGGTTTTAGGCAAGGTTTCTTTTAAGACAAAGCAAGCAATTAAACCTATCACAACACCCATTATCGCCATGGCAGTGAATAACACGGGCCACGGAAACTTGATCATAATCAGATTGCCGATCACGGGGGCAAGTACTGGAATAGAGCAGATAATTCCATTGAGCATCGATAGAACCTTAGCTCGCTCTGGGTCCCCTAGAGTGTCACGCAAAATGGCAAAGGCCACTACATAGCAACATGCGGCACCTACGCCTTGGAAAAAGCGAATTATTAGGAAGCTATTACTGGTCTCAGCAGAGCCCGCGAACATTGATGCAAGGGTAAAAATCACTGCACCGCAAATGGCAACAGGTTTGCGTCCTAAACAATCAGCAGTTCGCCCAACAAAAACCATAGTCGATGCTAGACCAGCGAGGTAAATAGAAAAAGCAATATGAAGTTGTGATTCGCTGGCAGACAGGTCATGGGCGATTTGTGGTAAAGCAACCAAGTAGAGATCTATTGCCGTAGGATAAAGCAACACAAAGGCGAAGCTACATATCAGATATCGGGATAAATTAATTTTTTCCATTACTACCTCGTGAAGGAATTGGGCTTACGAGGATGATATGCAACATTACTCATCTTGGCGCGTTACCTTTCTGACAACAGGTATTTCCATATACGACATCAGTAACGATTGTGGCTATAGCAGTCAAATTTGCCCTAAGAAGAACCGTGGTATTGGGAGAAAGTAATCTATACAACCGAGTCCACTACATTAGTTAAATAGACAACGATGGACATTAGTGACCTGGAGTTTTCTCAAGCTATATTAAGCTCTCAAAACCACAGAGCTTAAATAGTGTGGTTAAGCCTTTGATTCGGATGTGGCCTGCCTTTGTAATCTCTTTCCCCAAAATACAATGTGTTTTGCTTTACAGGAGTCAGAATGCCTGGCTCCTTTTCCCTTTGCTTGTCGTGAGCGCTACCATCTTGGTCGTAGAGTATTGGTTATCGAAACCATTAACTCATGTTAGTGAAAGGAAGTTCCTGAACCCTATAGTGCTTCTTTCACCAATCTTCTGTTTGGGCCATTATTTCTAACATCCAGACGCGAAATAGCATAAGATACACGGCCTTTACTAGCACTGAGCCACTCATCGTAATGACAGATAAAACACAGCAAGCGACATTTGCCGATCTTGGCCTGATTCCAACATTAGTCGAGCGACTAGAAGCGTTGGAATACAGCCAACCGACGCCTATTCAATCCCGTGCTATTCCTGATATCCTTGAAGGGAAAGATATTATTGGTGGTGCCAATACGGGTTCTGGTAAAACCGCTGCTTTTTCGCTGCCAATCCTGCAAAAAATTGTTCAGCAAGACGGATCAAACAATCGCCGTGGTAACTTCGTTTCTCACCTGATTTTAGTTCCAACTCGTGAGTTGGCATCACAGGTGGCATACAACGTCAAATCTTACTCATACCATCTTAGAGATAAGATCAAAACGGTTGCCGTATTTGGTGGTGTATCGGTGAACCCACAAATGCTAGCGCTTCGCGGTGGCTGTGACATTATCGTAGCTACGCCGGGTCGATTACTTGATCTGGTATCCAGTAACGCGATTAAGTTGAACCAAGTAGAAACGCTCGTCCTTGACGAAGCCGACCGAATGTTGAGCCTCGGATTTACCGAAGAACTCAATAAGATTCTTGCGTTACTGCCAGAGAAGAAACAGACGCTGTTATTTTCTGCTACTTTCCCTGATAAAGTCACGACGCTGGCTCAGCAGTTGCTCCGCGACCCTGTTGAAGTTCAGTTGCAGAGCGCAGAAGCCAGCACTTTGGTGCAGCGCGTGTTTAGTGTAAATAAAGGTGAGAAGACGGCGGTACTCGCGCACTTAATCAAACAGCATCAGTGGCGACAGACTCTGATTTTTGTGAACGCTAAGAATGCCTGTAACCATTTAGCTCAAAAGTTGTCAAAACGCGGTATTACCGCTGAAGTTTTCCATGGTGATAAAGGGCAGGGCGCTCGTACTCGTGTCCTTGACGGTTTTAAGTCTGGCGAGATTCAAGTTCTTATTGCCACCGATATCGCAGCACGCGGCCTTGATATTGAAAAACTTCCAGTGGTGATTAACTTCGATCTTCCGCGTAGCCCTGCTGATTATATGCATCGAATCGGTCGTAGTGGTCGTGCTGGTGAAGTAGGTTTAGGGTTATCTCTTATCGATTACGACGACTACCACCATTTCAAAGTGATAGAAAAGAAAAATAAGTTCCAACTTGAACGCGAGCAGGTAGTCGGTTTTGAAGTGGAAGACGATCAGAGTGAAGCCTACTTTTTACCAATGAAGCCGCGAGCGAAGCCAGCAGGTACGGGTAAAAAGAAGAAAAAGCGTAATCAATAGAAAACGTAAACTACATGTGAGTTTACTTACGGGAGTTGCTGGAGAAAGGGAATGCTCACTAGCTTGAGTCTTCGCTTCTAGCCATTCCTTTAAAGAACAATAGAGCCCTGCTGGAGCTACCAGTAGGGCTCTATTGCTTTTCAAGATAGTGTTATTGGCGACGAGCAGGGCGTCCGCGAGGTGAACGCTTTTTAAATGCAGACGCTGCTTTGGCTTGTGACTTAAGAATAGAGTCAATGGTTAGCGGCATTGGCTCTTTAGGTTCAAGGCCATGAGGGAAGGTACGAGCTCTTGGTGGTAAGTTGTATTCTTCTTCGCTCGCGCGTGGCATGCGCTTAAAGCGATAAAGGTAAAAGTTTTCTAATTTTTCTCTCGCCCATTCGGTTTTCTTTAAATACTTCACGCTACTTGCAATCGAAGGCTTAGTGTTAAAGCAATTAAAACGCATTGCTGTATCTAAAATGTCCCAGCCGTAAAAATCCACTAACTCTTGCAACATAGTCTCTAGCTTTAATCCGTGCAGTGGATTGTTCTGTTGCAGCTCGATTCTCTCTTCGTCAGTCATCATTTTTAAGGGCCTTACTCATTAAAGGGCGGAGTTTAACAAAGTATACAATGTAGAGATATCTATAGTTACTTTGCGATGGATGCGAGCACAGTGCTCTCTACCTTGAAAGTATAAATCGGAATTGGCCGCTCTACTTGGCTCTCTGCTCAAAAATGACTCTTAAAAGTTCAAGCGTCCCAGCTCGATGTTAAATTATTGTGTAATAAGTGAGATTTTTGTTGTTCTTTTACTAATGTCTAATATTCCTACCCATAGCAACACATGCTTAATAAGCTCAAAATCAAAATTGGTTCATGCCGCTTTCTTAGTATGGCCTAGAAGTTTGATGTGGGTGTTGTCTCGTATTGGTCGAAGGTCTGTCTACCAAGCGAAACTCTAGTTGACGTAGTTCAACGTTGAAACATAAAAGGATGACTCAATGTCTGACAAAAGTAAGACTTTTTACAGGGATGTGCGCAAAAAACCGCATGAATTTGAAAACCGAGAAGACTTTCTAAATCATGATTTAACCGTCATGAGTTTCCGTCGCTGGGGAATTCATTTGCCCTCACGTGATTACAGTATTGAAATCGAAGACTGGGTACCGGCATTAGCAGCAACCATTGGTAAAGTGGTTATGGTCACTGCCATGGTTTCCGCTTTTGCTGCTCAGTTTGGTTTATCTCCGGAATTCATTGCAGAAAACGTGCGTTACGAATTACTTATCGCTGGAGCCCTGTTCGTCATCCTGTTTTCTGCCATCCTAAACCCGAATGCAAACTTAGCGGGAACCCATGGCCCAATGATACCGCTGATTCCTATGATTGCAGCTGCAGGAGGGCACCCTCTCGCGCTAGGTTTGATGGTATGTGTTTTTGGGTTAATTCTCGCCTTAACCAAAGGTGGCTCTAAACTCATGACTCTGACTGGTATCGGGGTTCGAGGAGGGTTGTTGATCTACCTTGGTGCCGTTGGGTTGCTCGGGCAAATTAATAAGACGGAAGCGTGGGCTGCAAGTACGGACCAAGGTTACATTTCGTTTGTGGTCATAGGCCTAACCGTTATGGTTTACGCTTACTTAGCCAAGATCAATAAACGTTGGCTCGCTATCCCATTGTGCTCTGCACTCGCGGGTATTGTTGCTTATTTGATGGGCGCTGAGTTTGCCTTTACCACAGAACCGGGCCTGCCTAATTTCAGTCCATTCTACTGGTGGGGTGAAGATACAGGCTGGCAGCTAGGCTGGCCAACCCTAGAGCACTTTATTGCCGTGACTCCATTTGCTCTACTGGCAGTCGCTATGTGGTCCCCTGATTATCTCGGCCATCGTGTGTTTCAAGAACTTAACTACCCAAAAGAAGCGAAAGGTGTACTCATGGATGTCGACGACACGATGGTCGGAGCATCTGTTCGTCAGGGGGTTGGTTCACTCTTAGGGGGCGGAAACCTAGCTTCTTCTTGGGGAACGTACATGATTCCTGCCGCAATTGCCAAGCGTCCTATTCCAGGTGGCGCTCTGTTGACGGGTTTCATGTGTATTGCGGCGGCGGTAATTGGCTACCCAATGGATCTAGCAATGTGGGAACCTGTTCTGCGCGTTGCTTTGATTGTGGGTGTATTCTTACCACTCCTTGAAGCGGGTATGCAGATGATCCATAAGCATAAAGATTCACTCAGTGCAGGTATCTGTATTTTTGCCTGTGCATTCGTTAATCCAGTCTTCGGTTGGGCAATCACGATGCTGTTGGATAACCTCGGGCTTATCGGCGACCATGAGCGTGCTAACGAACTATCGCGCAAAGATAAATATCTGATTCCTGGCACTGCGTTTATCGTTTGTGCAGGCTCCCTTGCTATTGTTGGTCAGCTTCCAGGCATTCCAGCTCTTATCGGTTAATCGAATTATGCTCTAAAGGTATAGTGAGAGCAGTGAGTAAAGGGACTTGCTTCTTAAAATAGTAGACAAAAACAAAAAGCTACCTAGTACCAGGTAGCTTTTTGCATGTAGGGTTAGGCTACGGAGTTAGGCTATATGAGTGATTCAATGCCGTATTTTGCGCCGTAGTGTTCAACGACAAAATCAATGTCTTTGTCACCACGGCCTGATAAGTTGATCAAAATCGAGCCGGTTTCTCCTTGCTGTGCGAGTTTAATTGCGTAAGCGACAGCGTGTGAGGATTCAATAGCAGGGATTATTCCCTCTTCACGAGACAGCTCAAAGAAGGCATCAATCGCTTCGTCATCACTGATTGAGCCGTAATTGACACGGCCAATGTCTTTTAAGTAACTATGCTGAGGTCCAACCGATGGGTAATCCAAGCCACTTGCTACAGAGTACACTTCCTGAGGTTCGCCTTGCGCATCTTTAAGCATGTAAGACTTAAATCCGTGCATGATACCTGGCTCACCGAGTGTGAGTGTTGCAGCATGCTCGCCAACCTTTTGCAAAGAGCGGCCCGCAGGTTCAACGCCATGAATGGCGACTTGTTCATCCTCTAAGAAAGCAGTAAATAGCCCCATCGCGTTAGAACCACCTCCAACGCATGCGACGAGATTATTGGGTAACTTGCCGGTCATTTCTTTGAATTGAACTCGTGCTTCGTTACCGATAATTGATTGGAAATCTCGTACCATTTTAGGGAATGGGTGAGGGCCAACGACAGAGCCTATCGCATAAAGCTGTGTATCAGGATCTTTCAGATAAGCTTCGAATGCAGAATCTACCGCTTCTTTGAGGGTTTTGCGCCCATGAGTGGCAGGAATGACATTAGCACCAAGGATTCTCATGCGGACGACATTCGGATGTTCTTTGGCGATATCAACTTCACCCATGTAAATATCGCATTTCAAACCAACCAATGCCGCGGCTGTAGCAAGCGCAACACCGTGTTGCCCTGCGCCAGTTTCTGCAATTAGTTTCTTCTTACCCATCTTTTTAGCGAGAATGGCTTCCCCTAAGCAGTGGTTAATTTTATGTGCGCCTGTATGGTTTAAGTCTTCGCGCTTTAGGTAGATGTCTGCTCCGTATTTTTTAGACAAGTTTTCCGCATGGAAGATTGGGCTAGGTCGTCCAACAAAGTGCTTATACAGGCGAGCGAGTTCCGCTTTAAATTCAGGATCTTTGCTGCATTCCTCATAAGCTGCGTTGATGTCATGCATGATTTGTTCAAGCTCAGGTGGAACAAAGCTACCACCGTATTCACCAAAGTATCCTTCTTCGTTGGGCATAGTGAGATCAAACGAGTTTTTCATTATTTACATCCTAGTTAACGAAAGTATTGATACTTTTATACCCAAAATTTAGAAGTGGTTGTGTGATCAGTTGCTTAAATCAGAGTTCGCGATCTAGTGCACTAGTTAAAAAGTACAGCTTGTGTAGGGGATAATAGTTGTGATGTAGAATCAGGTGGTTTGAATAGATGCAAAAAAGCCTCGAGAGATCCTAGGCTGTCATAAGAACCTCTCGAGGCAAACAGAATGCTGGAAATACACTCTGCGATGGTGTCTGGAAACAAAAATTAGATTCGTTTCCTTTGTCAGATATTAGGGTTTTAGAATGAGTCGATGTCAGCGAAATGTCACAAGTTAATTGCGGTATTAAAAGCTTATTTTTTATTTTTGATTAATGGATTAGAAAGTAACCTAAAACAGGCTAACCTACCGCGTGTTCCGCGTCTTTTAAGTTGGACATGATCTTTCTTTGTCTCGAATCGGCGTCTTTAACCAACACGTGCACTTTGGTCCCTAAAGTAAACGTGGCGCTCTGGCTGGAAATTTTTTGTTTGACTGCATCAAATTCGAACTCACCATTTTGGAAACTTGATAAAGGAATGAGACCTTCGGTTCCTCTAACTCAACAAATACCCCGAAGTGTGTGACTCCACACGCTGTCCCTATGAAGTGTTGTCCGATAAATGGCTTCATGTAATGACATTTCAGTGCAAACTCAATCTCTCAGCTAGGGATTATGTGCTCGTAGTTATTAGAATTTATTGATTGAGCAGATATATTTAATTTCATTTTTTCTCTTATATTCGCCAATCGCTTTTATTTTATAAACTTTATTTTTATGAGCAAAGCATGAGGCGAAGTGATTCAGATATGAATGAGATTAATTTAGTTCCAAACTGGAATTGCAAGGTAGACTGTGTGATTACCTAAAGATGTATACCAAAGTGACTTTATTGAAAGTGATTAATGATGGTGTGGGAGAGGTAAGTGATTTGGGTATATAAACTCAGATAGAGAATAGTAAGGGCAGTAATAAGTGGAAGGGGATTGTGGCACCAACAACATTGATGCCACACAAAGAATTACAGTGCAGTTACTTCAGCTGCTTGTAAACCTTTGTTACCTTGTTCAACAACGAACGATACTTTTTGGCCTTCAGTAAGAGTTTTGAAGCCTTCAGAAACAATAGAACGGAAGTGAACGAATACGTCATCACCGCCATTGTCTTGAGAAATAAAACCAAAACCTTTAGTTTCGTTGAACCATTTTACTGAACCAGTTAATTTATTAGACATAGATACCTCTATATTTGATTGTTTTAAATATTGAATTTTTAGCTAATATCAAGTGCTACTATATGATTTTAGAGATAACTATTTTGTCGCAGGAACGTAAACGAGGAATTCGATGTGGAACTGAGAGAAACTTTGATCTTTAATTACATTAATAGCTCTTTCCGTAAGAGCTGATGTGCAGTATACCGACAAAATTAATAAAGGCTAGCCTTTTCTTTTTTATTTTTTGAGTACACCAAGCGCATTGCTTTCAAAGCATACGCTTGGTGTATAAGACGGCGTGATGTTATAGGTGGCGTCGAGCGCTTAGTGTTTTCTGGTTGGGCCGTTACGAACGATGTCTTTACCATTGTCATATACGTGCTGCGAAACCCAGCGGCCAAGGAGCAATTGGTGCTTTTCTCCTAATACGGCAACAAATGGACGGCCATCGGTATTAGAGGTGGCTAGCGCAACGCCAGTGACACCTTCAAGACCCAGAGCGCCGCTTTCTACTAAATGCAGAAATGCCTCTAACTCTTCAATCGTTTCGATTACATGGTTATCAATATTCATTGTATTCAATCTCTTCGAATTGCATTGCGGTCGCGTACTCTACCTAAGTTAAGCGTGGAAACCAAGCTTCTACGTGAGTCATGTAACGAGAGAACCTTGCCCTGCCACTAATCATCAATAAGTTAGTCTCGATAGTCCGGAACTTGCCTAGATTCAATGAGGCAGAAAACACTCTCTGGTTAGACATGAGTCACATAATGTTGTCTGGTTTATCTCATCAATACTTTTGCTATTGGATGGGGTGAAGGGGAGTGCAATAATTTGTAAAACTCTTTTCCTAAAGGCTGTTATGAAGAAAGTCCTGATTACCGGTTTTGAACCTTTTGGTGGTGACGCCATTAACCCCGCCTTAGAAGCGGTCAAGCAATTAGAGGCCGCGGCCATAAAAGGCGGTGTGATAGTTACTTGCCCAGTCCCCGTAGTTCGATATGACTCGGTGAAAGTCGTTATTGAAGCAATAGAAGCGCACCAGCCAGACTGTGTGATTACTGTAGGGCAAGCGGCCGGGCGTAGCGCGATAACCCCAGAGCGTGTCGCAATTAATGTGGATGATTTTCGTATTCCAGATAACGCTGGTCATCAGCCGATTGATGAACCCGTGGTGGCTGATGGTCCTGATGCTTACTTCTCGACACTACCGATAAAGCGTGTTGTGCAAACATTGCAAACGCAGGGTATACCTAGCCAGATTTCCAACAGTGCCGGAACATTTGTATGTAACCACCTTTTTTATGGCATCCAACATTACTTGAAAGACAATCCGATTCGTCACGGGTTTGTTCATATTCCATTATTGCCAGAACAAGCAGCAGATGGCAGTCAGCCTTCTATGTCTTTGGACATGATAGTCGAAGGGCTAAAGCTGGTGGCGCAAGTTTGTATTGCCAATGATAGCGATATCCTGGTAAGCGGTGGAACGATTTGCTAGTAAGTGTTTTAAAATCCAATAAGTATATGAAAGATAATAATAAGCTCGTCGTTTGATGTTGTAGTAAATGTTAGCTTTGTCAAATTTCACAAGTAGCGAAAGGAGTAGCATTGAATAGTCAGGTTGGATGTTGTTCAAACTGACATTCCTCTAGTACAGGAGGTGTTAGGGGGCTAACTTTACGAAAGGCGAGTTATTATGAAAAGCAACAAAAGTAAGTCAATCGCACTTATCTCTGTCGTTGTTTTCGCGTTGGCTATTGCTGCGCTTAAATTCGAAAACACGCTCGGAGTTCTTCCCATCGTAGTCGCTATTATCGCGTTTTTTACCTGCGTTATTTATACCGGTAGGTACTTGTCCGATATGAAGCGTTCAGAGTTGATAAGTCACTCTGATCATTCTCAAAAAATGTATACCTACGCATCACGCAATGAGCTTGATGAGCGCGATAAAAAGCGTTGAAGCGAGTCACATTCTCCGTATACTTTGCTGGAGCATTAATGCACTAACGTGTCGGAGATAAGCATGTCAAATCGAGTACCAACCAACATACTGACCGGATTTTTGGGTGTCGGTAAAACGACCACGATTTTAAATCTACTGAAGAACAAACCGGAAAACGAAAACTGGGCGGTTTTGGTCAATGAATTTGGTGAGATTGGCATCGACGGTGCATTGATGACCGACCAAGGTGCGCTGATTAAAGAAGTGCCGGGTGGCTGTATGTGTTGTACGGCGGGCGTGCCAATGTCGGTCGGTATTACCGCGTTACTGCGCCAAAAACCGGACCGTTTATTGATTGAGCCGACAGGCCTTGGTCATCCAAAACAGGTTATCGCGACGCTTACCTCACAGCAGTATGAACCTTACGTTGATCTAAAAGCGACGATCGCTCTGGTTGATCCGCGTAACTTAAGTGATGAAAAATATCTTTCTAACCAAAATTTCGTGGACCAGTTAGACAGCGCAGATGTGGTTATAGGCAGTAAGGTTGACCTTTGTACCAGTCACGACATTGATGTGTTTAATGACTGGGTGACGGACCAATCTCCCTCAAAAGTATTCAGTAAGCTTATTCATGATGGTGAGTTACCGATAGAAGTCTTGGATATCGAACGGGTTTACGGCAGCGCTTCTTCCCATATCGAGTCACATCATCATGACCATGCTCACCAAGAGCCTCAATTCCAGTTGGCGCCTGGTGAAGCCTTTGTGCGCAAAGAGAACAAAGGGCAGGGTTATTTTAGTTGTGGGTGGTTGTTTGGGGCAGAGTATAAGTTTGATTTTGAAAAGCTTTTCTCTATGCTTTCGGACTTGACCGCAGAGCGTGTTAAAGCGGTGGTCAATACGGATCAAGGTTGTTACGCGTTTAATGTTGCCAACCGAGTCGTGTCGGTGAATGAAATCAGCTTAGAAGGCTTTGAATCACGATTAGAAGTGATAGATTCTCAGCTGTTGCCATGGGATGAGCTTGAGCGAATTCTCCTTCAGTTATCTGGCATCAAACATTAGATCGCACAAAGGTTAAACGAAAACGGTGAACCATTAATGTATCTGTGCTCACCGTTTTTTCTTTTGTAGGATTTCAATGAGAAAAGTGAGATAAATCACTCAAATTCGGGTATAGTGCACGGCTAAATTTTTAAAGCTATTTTTAGTGGTTTGTTTAAGGAATACGCTCAATGTCATTTTCATCTCAAGGTTTTGCGCCAGAAGTGGTTAAAGCACTGGCAGAATGCGGTTATGAAAAGTTAACGCCAATTCAACAGAAGGCGATTCCAATGGCTCGCAAAGGCCATGATATTTTCGCTACAGCACAAACAGGTACTGGTAAAACGGCTGCGTTTTCTCTGCCTATGATTCAGCAGTTGCTAGACAGTAACCGTAGCGCTTCTCGTAAGACTGCTCGCGCACTTATCTTGGCTCCAACTCGTGAGCTTGCTGAACAAATTGCTGATAACATCAAAGCTTACACGAAGTACACGAACCTGTCGGTGGCTGCGATTTTCGGTGGCCGTAAAATGTCTTCTCAAGTAACGGCATTAGAAAACGGTGTAGATATCCTAGTGGCTACACCTGGTCGATTGGAAGAGCACATTGAACAAGGTAATGTCTCGGTCGCACACTTAGAGTTTTTAGTGTTTGATGAAGCAGACCGTATCTTGGACATGGGCTTTATTCACGCAGTACGTAAGATCATGCTAGATGTGGATACTGATCCGCAAATTATGATGTTTTCCGCAACGACTTCGAGCCAACTAAATCTGTTAGCAAAAGATATCCTGCGTAAGCCTAAACGTATTGAAGTTGAGCGAGCGAATATGACAGCACAGACAGTTGCTCACGTGTTATATCCAGTTGATCAAGAGCGAAAAACGGAACTGCTTTCGGAGCTGATTGGTCGTAAGAACTGGAAACAAGTGTTGGTATTTGTGAACTACAAAGAGACCGCAAACGAAGTGGTAAAAGAGCTGAAACTTGATGGTATCAAAGCGGTGGTTTGTCATGGTGACCGTGCTCAAAGCGCTCGTCGTCGTGCGCTAGAAGAGTTTAAGTCCGGTAAAGCACGTGTCATGGTGGCTACCGATGTCGCTGCTCGAGGTCTAGATATTGAAGACTTACCTCATGTTGTGAACTATGACATGCCTTTCTTAGCGGAAGATTACGTTCACCGAATTGGTCGTACAGGCCGTGCAGGTAAGCAAGGCCATGCTGTTTCATTTGTAAATCGAGATGAAGAGCTCACGGTGGTTCAGGTTGAAAATCTGATCCAGCAACGCATTCGCCGTATTGAGCTTGCAGGCTATGAACCAAAACAGCGTGAATCTTACATTGAAAAGCTGCACTCAAAACCAGCATTTAAGAATCGTCAAGGTCGTCGTAATAATCCGAACCAGTCGGCAACAGACCAAGGGTCGGCAGAGCGTCGTCTTGCTATGGTGAAGCGCCTGAAAGCGCGTCGTGGCGCAAAGTAAATTACATCAGTTTGTGATGAAAAGAGCCCCTCAATTGAGGGGCTCTTTTTGTTTGCCGTTTCGCGTTAATTTAGGCCAAGCATATTGGGTTCACCACGATAAATAATGCGATCGTTTCCTCGGTGAATACCAAACGTAACAATGACGGGTGGGCTTTCCTCTTCACTTGTAGAGCTATCCCAGTCGTATTTCAGCCAAGGGATGCGATTGCCTGAGCTGTCTAAATCTAGGTGGAATTGTATTTGCTCTCGCGCTGAGTCAATTTGGCTTGCAACGATATCGGTCATTCTGCCAATACTCATCGTTCCAACGCCAGAAAGCAGGGCGTTGTTTGCTGGCGCATGAGACCAAATTGGCGTGCTGAAGTAATATTCACCATTCGCCGTTGTTGAGCTGTCATCGAAGTTAGTCGTAAATCGACCGTTTTGCCAAGTTTCTACAGCAAGTGGCACTTTGATCACCATGCCTTGGTTGCCACCTACATCTTGAAAGTTCAAACGACCGAATCGAATGTCTGGTTGTTTTGTGAGCACTTCGCTATCGTCGAAGAAGTTTACCTCATCAACGGCTTTTACTGAGACTAAACCTATTTGGCTGATATCACTATTAGTCTCGGTATTGAATGGACCATCAGGATATTGCTTATCTGTCGTGTTCTTTTTCCAGCATGGGCTATTGTTACAAGTCGCATTGGTCGAGGGCTTCTCTATAACAAACGTTCCAACACTCGCGCTACCCAGTAGTTTCCAGTCTACCTTCTTAGGCTTAGGCGGCAAAAACCGATCGGAGTATGAGCTTAGCTCGCCTAAATCGAAATGTTGTTGAAGGTTAGACGAAAAGTGGACGTAATTCTTCACGTTTTCCTTATTCGCATTGAGTGCGACAACATCGTAAGTGACTTTCTCAAAAGGTTGATTCATGTAAGCAAAAGTTTGGCCATGTGGGTAGTGCCATTCTTGGTCTTGCACTTGAAAATATTTTGGGTAAAAACGACCAACGTAACGATAGCCTTCGTTCACAGTCATACCTAGATATTTACTTTCTAGGTTTGCTTTTACTCTCAAGCTCCCGACTTCTTCCCAATATAATCCATTAAAGACGAATTGATCATTCTTGGCTGAATTATGCGCCTGAGCCAGTGAGTCACTACTTTTTAGCAATTTTGAGGTTTGGTTCGCTGTCTCTGATGGCGTATGTTGCTCACTCGACAAGACAACCGATGCTGCTGGAGCGTCATCAAGCGTAAAATTACGGGTGATAGAAGCATCACAATAGCGTGCTGATTCAACAGACCCACTTACAGAGCCGTCAGGTTGCCAAATGATTGGTTTCACCGTTAGAGAGAAAAGTTCTCCGGCAGCAAGAAACCCTTCTCCTTGTTCAGAGGTGCCAGAAGGCAAAGCACGTTGGTTGTCACAAATAGCGAGTGTCCATGGTCGCGAGTGCACATTAAATGTCCCTTTCACTTCCACTTTGCCTTCTTCTGGACATTCTTCAAATCCCTCACATTCAAAATGATCGGACAATGTCACTTCAAATATGCCGGACTCGTTCGTGATAAGACCATGTTCAGACAAGCCGTCTTTAAATTCCGCTGAATAGCTAAAGTTTCCTTCACTTCCTCCTAATGGTTGAACCAATGGATGAAAAATCTTAGGCGTACCATTGTAGTTGCTTGCCACTACAGGTTCGCCGGTGGAGGCACAAGCAAGCAATCGCGTATGCACGTTTTCTGGTTTACCTGCAATAACGCGTATTTCATTTAAAGTTGCGCTTTTCGTCTTTGAGTAGGCCTCAAACATAAATGGCGTAAACATAAAGCGAACAGTTTGATGCTTGCTCGTGTCTTTCGCCATAGTGAAAGTTAGTGTGTAGTTGGTATCTAACGAGATCGTATCAATATTATTCGGAACCACTCGAACAACAAGTTCACCATTCTCGTCAGATATAAATTGGTTGGCTCCTAATGTCTGCTGACCTTTAACCACCTCTAAAGTGAACAAGTCAGGGTGTGATAGGACAGCACTGACTTCTGCGCTTACAACTTCTCCATTATTGGTTGTTGTTGCTGTAAATTGCGGAAGATCGTCGCCGCACATCAGTGCCATGTTGTCCGATGGTGTGACGCTGAGGTTTAAGTCGTTCTCCGATGGAGGCTGCATGCTGCAATTCGGAACATCTTGAGGGGTGATTGGACAGACTTGGGAAGAGTAGTGACAATCAGCCTCGCCCAATCCACAGTATTGTGTGTATTTGTTGTCTTGTGCTTTCGTTTGTGCACTTCCTGGCGTTTGTTGGATTTCACCACAAACTTGACTAGGCTGATTTGGAGCGTTGTTGAAGTTCAATGTTTGGAAGTATTTAATTGCTGCGGTGGAACTATAGAATGAGCCACTTAATGTAGCTGACGATCCTACAGATTCAGCCGTACCATAGATCGACATATCTTTTATAATCAGAGATTTGTGCGCAGAAACATCACCGACGACAAAATGGTCTTGTAAAGGATGGTTTGTTTTTAGGTGTAGTGTTTCGCCTTGTGATTCGACCTTACCACAGATGTTTGTATTAAATATATTGGTCGTGCTGTGAGTCAAAATGTCACCAATAATGGTGTTGTACTCACCATTAATATGAAGGGCCTCACCTGTTAGCTCTATATCCCCATCGATGAGAACGTTATGCAGCTTTGTTGGATAAGCCGATAGAAGATCACCATAGATAACAGTGTGCTTGTTTTGGTAATCGTCGAGGTTTGATGCTTTCTCATTGTTAACCGTTAATCCGGTAGCGAGGGCGTGTAGAGAGATACGTTTATTGGGTTCACCAATTGTATTATTCCCCTCTAACACAATTCCATAATCTGCTTTTAATGTTATCTCTTTTTCCGGTAATGAGGAGACAATTTTATCACCAGCGGGTAGGACTAGTTTCCCTGTACAGCGATAAGTCGTGCCATCGCTTTCGATACTAAAACTCTTGTGTGAGCAAAGTTGACCTAACTCAGATAGATCTTTTACGTCATAAGTGGTGGCGTGTGAGGTTAGCGGTAAAAAAAGAACCGCAGTGAAAATACTGCAAAGACGCATCATCAAATGTCCTAATGAGTGGAACAAGATGGCATCAAGCGAGCGTGAGCAAATGCTCACTGAAATTGGAATAGCTGCGGTACTTTTTTGTTCTGAAGCCGCTTAGTTATTGAACTTTGGTTATTTTTTATTTCGTATGTCATACCAAAGTTTAGCTGCCTTATTACAACGTAAGTGTCAGGTTAGTTCAAGAGGCAAGTGTGATGTGTGTCGATTTATATGTGTAACTATTTGTTAGTTAAGGATAATAAGTAAGCATGTTGGTTCAGAATCAGGAAGGACGCGATCCTGATTCTGAACGTTTATAACGCTAGGCAGCGTGAACGATGAGTGGAGCCATCTGATATAACTCTTCTAGTATGGCTTTCGTTTGTCTCGAATACACCAGACAATCTCGATCGCCAACGAGCTGAATTGCTCTCACTTTACCTGCAACCAAACATTGCCTAATCGTGCGTAGAACCATTTGGATATCAATTTCTGACGCGCCATCAAGGCTGTTTTTGGTTTTTAGAGATCCAAGGTCGATACTAATGATTATTTGGTCGCAGTGGTCTAGGTAATTGCCGATCTGTTGCTTAACATTATTGCGATGACGAAAAGAAAACTCTTTATCGGTTACCCAGTCACAACCTTGATCCTCCGCGTATTCCCACGTTTCTTGCTTTGTATCTTGTTCGCTAACACCAGCAAAAAATAATCGCACGTTTTGATAGCGAGAAAGAGCAAAATGGAATGCCGAGCCTAAACGTGGTTCAAGTGTTGGTTTCAAGTTCATGTCATGTCCAATATTTACCACACCCACTTCGTCTCGATAGGACACGACCACAGGTAACATGGACAAGATTGCCTCGGTACAGTTAGTGACTAAAACAGGAATTGAGTGGCGAGAAAGCGAAAGGCTTAACGCTTCCTGAAACTCGCCATTCTCCAGTTTGTCGTGGTTGAAGTGCCCATAGTTCTCAGCGGTTTCATGATCGTGTTGTTGGTAAAGCCAATCACTAGCATTTTCCAAACTTTGATCAGCTAATTCAAACGCGCCCTTAGACATGGGTGGCAAATACTCACACACTGTCATAAAAGAAAAAGGGTAATGCTGCGGCTGTTTCACGGTGTGGTGGAGTTTATAGCGTTTGAAAAAGCTTAACATGATGAATTACCTTTCTGGTGGTAGTGCCCTTGCCGCTTGCAGTACATGTAAAATAATGCGCTGCTTGTCCTTTTCGACTCGGTGGGCCGGAGCCATCACCGAGACTGCGCCAATCAGTTTGCTTCCTTTCATTACCGGTGCGCTAATACCTGACACACCAGGGTCAATCTCAGAAGTACTGACGGCATATCCGTGTTTACGGATGGTTGTGAGCTCTTTTTCCCACTCGTCACGTCGGTGATCTTGATTAAAATATCTCAAGATTTTCTCGCATCGACTTTGAGGCATAAAAGCGAGCATCACTTTAGATGAGGCACCGCGCAGCAGAGGTTGACTTTGACCCTGGACGAAGCTGCAACGCAGCGCCTGCATACTTTCTTTCTGTCTGACACAAAGCGCACGATAACCCGCTGGTACCATATAAGCGGCCATTTCCCCGGTTTGTTGTACCAACCTAGCCAGTATGGTTTCGACCATGTCGAGCCCATGTTGCGCGGTCTCATAGCTGTGCATGAGTAATAATGCCGCCGGACCAACGACAAATGTCTTGTCGTGAACGCTTTCTTCGATCAAGTTCCATTCTTTAAGCAGTTTTAAGTGTCGGTAAAGGCTGCTTAAAGGAACGTTCAATTGCTCGCTTAGCGTTTTCGCAGAAACTGGGAACGGACTAACTGCAACTTGCATTAACAACTGCAGTGATTTTTCGTTTACCTGGTTAGCATTAGCTTTGTTTGTCGTCATGAGAGTGTTGTAACGTGTTGTAGGAGTTACGACAAATATAATTCTTAATCACTGAGAAAAGAAAAATAATTTTAATGGGTAATTCTTACATGATGAGAAACAGACAGGTAAAGACTTTCGCAAGTACCGATAGACATAACATGGTGTCGAATTAAAGTCTCAGGTTTGAGGCGCTTGATACTAAATTGGAACAGGAGTGAATAAGACATTGTTTAGTTTGCGGTATTACTCAGCGTTTCGCATACTGAGTTAATCCAAACAAATAATGTTAAAAAACGTGAGTTGCTAGCGGGTATCGGAATCGAGGTACCATCTCAGTAAATCGGTTTTATAAAAGGTTACTTTTATATGCTGAATAAGGCGATTTTTAAAAAAGCCATCATTTTCCTTCTGCCTATTCCCTTGGTTATTGGAGAGGTTTTGTATTTAGCTCGTGAAAGCGTGCAAAACAATCTCAATCATTTATTAGAAAAAAATGTGCAAATTGCAGATGAAATTTTATTCCAAATAGAGACAGAAAACCGCACGGCGCTGCTACACCCTGAACGATGTGAAGAGCTCCAGCAAAGCTTAATGTTTGAACGAGATATTGAAGAAATGCTCATTGTGAAAGAGGGAGTCATTACTTGTTCTTCGAAATTGGGAAGTATCTCTAAACCGTTAGCTGAGCACATCGCCTTTCCCAAGGGACAAACGCTAGCGCTTGGTAGTGTTGATAGCTTGTACGATCAGTTCTTGCTAGTGGTAACGGAAGGAGAGCGGGGTTATCAAGCCGTAACGATTATCGATCATGACTACTTTAATGCGACAATAGGGTTTAACAACGATTTACGCCTAAAACGCTCTGCGCTGTTTATCCATGATCAAGTTTCACCAGAAGGAGCATTAAGAGCGGGAAGTAATCCTATCGGTATCAAATCGTCGCAAATGTTTGAGTATGAAGCTTTGAGCGAAGCCAGCGATCTTTTCGTCAAACAGAGAACACTTTCCTATTTTTTGTACTCAATTCCAATTATTTTCGTTATCTACCTTTGCTTGTATGCGTTGAATAAGTTTATTGATCCCCATCGCAATTTGATACTGGATCTTAAAAGAGCGATAAAAAGAGGAGAGTTGACCCTGTATTACCAACCGCAAGTTAACGTTGATACCGGTCAGTTATTCGGGTTTGAAGCGCTAGTGCGATGGGAGCATCAAAGTAAGGGGTTCATTTCTCCGGATGAGTTTGTCCCTGCGGCAGAGCAAAGTGGATTGGTTTTTTTACTTACTGATTTCGTTCTGGATAAAGCGGCAGAGGACTTCAGTAAATTAGGCTTTGATCAGCCTGTCCACCTTGGTATTAACGTGCCGCCTGGTTATTTAGTCGGACCAAACGCGATCAGAAAAATTCAATTGCTCGACAGACAGTTGAGCCGAAACAAAGTCTCATTAGGGGTAGAGATAACGGAGCGTCAGCTCATTGATTCAGAGGCGAGAAAATGCATTGCAGCGCTGCGAGTGCATGGTATTGATGTGCTGATCGATGATTTTGGAACTGGCCAAACCTCGTTAGCATTTCTACAGCACATGCGCATAGATTACTTAAAAATCGATAAGTGTTTTGTCGAAACTATTGGTATTCCTAGCCTTAGTGCTTCTGTCTTAAAAGCGATGGTTCACTTCGCGGAAGAATTACAAGTACAATTGATCGCTGAAGGCGTGGAAACCATAGCGCAAGCTGAACACTTAAAGCAGATGGGAGTGAGATATCATCAGGGATACCTGTACTCCAAACCATTACCTTATGAGCAGCTTGCGCAGCGAAGTCATTATGATTGGTAGACGTTAGCTCTATAACACTGAGCATTTTCATCAAACACAAACTCTAACTCATTTTTGATGCTATCTAAGCGGTCTTCTTGGTAGTGAGACACATACAATAGTTGGCTTAAATTCTCTCTAGCGATGAGTTCAAGTGTGTTCTTAACTAACCGTCTACCCAAAAAATCTAACCCTTGATACGGCTCGTCCAAAATCAATAATGTGGGTTGTTTCACGATGGCTCTTGCAATCAGTAACAGTCGCTGCTGGCCGTACTCTAATTGCTTAAATGAGGTTTTTTTGTACTGGCTCATATGTAAGATATCGAGCCACTCGTTTGCAATATCCATTTCTTTGCGAGTTGGCTGGTTATACAACCCAATCGAATCGTAAAATCCTGACAAAATGACTTCTAATGCGCTGCAATTGACTCGATATTGGAGGTGTAGCGCTGAAGACACCATACCGATATGCTGCTTAATTTCCCAGATTGTCTCGCCAGTACCACGCTTTTTACCAAAAATATCAATGTCATTGCTGTAGCATTGCGGATGATCGCCAAAGATCAATCCAAGTAAGGTACTCTTTCCACAACCATTTGGGCCTTTGACCTGCCAATGTTGGCCCTTGTCTATGCGCCAGTTCAAGTCAGTAAAAATCTTCTTATCGGTGTATTCAACAGTCCCATTCTTTAGTTCAAATATTGGGTTGTTGAATGGTGTCGAGTGCTGATGCTGACGTATCAAGCTCATCATTTCTTCACTCTGTTGCTTTGACTGAGATTTAATTTGTCCAATGATTGGATGATTATCCCAACTGGACTTATCCATTGTACTATCAAGCTTTCCTGCACTGAAAAGCGCGATGCTATTGATCCACTCAGGCATGTCAGATTCGCGAGAGAAGGTTATGAGTAGTTGCACATTTTGAGAAAGCGAGTGTAAATAGCGAGCGAGAGCAGCTCGGTGCGCAATATCTAAGCCAGTAAATGGATTATCGAGTAATACTAAGTCAGGTTGTGTGGCTAAAGCTCGGGCGAGCATTACTCTTCTGGTTTCTCCGGTAGAGAGAACACGGAAGCCACTATCTCTAAGATGACTTAGGTCGAGATCATTAACTAGCTGTTCAGTTAAGTTAGTGTCTTGGCTCTGTTCTAGGATTAATGAATAAACAGTGCTTCCTTGGTCGATACGATCAAGAAAATCCGTATCATCTTTTTCTAATTCTCTTTCCAGTAATCGCTGTTGCTCTGATAACGACACTTGCGCAACGGACAGCCCATTTAGCTCAATTTCCCCACTATTTGGTGATATTTCATCACAAATAAGGTCTCCAAGCAGAGAGCCAATATCTCCATCCGCGCTGAATATCCCCCAAGACTGCTGAGTGTTAATTTTCCAATCGTCAATAAACAAGTGTGTCGTGTTTCTCTTAGCTGCAAGCTGACGAAAGTGAATAGTCATTGTGTTTGTCTTCCTTGTTTTCGTTTTAGTGGATTACTTATAACAATTTACGAACTCAGTACGGAAGCGCTTTTGTGTATTAATTTTGAACAGTGCTCAGTCTTGTGCATATTAACGAAGCCTTGTATTAGAGGATAAAAATGCGACTAGAGTCATTAAGTAACAAGTAAGCTTGTCAATAATTTTGTTTTATTTTTGAATCAACCTATCATTATGCATGTAAATGTTATGCTGATAAATTCATATTTGCCGTTTGTTAATTAATCAATGTAAGGACACATGTTTATGAGTGAAACGGAATACGATTACCCTTCGAGTTACAGCCTAGTTTCCATTACCGATACCTCCAGTTACATCAAATATGCCAGTGAAAACTTTAATGAAGTAGCGGGGTTTGATGAAGGGGAGCTTATCGGTAAACCCCACAATGTTGTGCGTCATCCTGATATGCCAAAACAGGCTTTTAAAGATTTATGGACTCACCTGAAAACTGGCAAACACTGGATGGGAATGGTCAAAAATCGACGTAAAAACGGCGGCTATTATTGGGTTGACGCGTTTGCTTCTCCTATAAAATCTAATGGTGAAGTTGTGGAATACCAATCAGTGAGATTTAAACCTGAGCGTATACACATCCAGCGAGCGGAAAAAGCGTATTCGAAGCTTCGAAATAATCGTAAGCCGTGGAAAATGTATCTTCCTCGTACACGTTTGTGGATGAGATCGGCCTTCTTCCTTTTAATTTCAAACCTTCTTGGCTTACTCATTCTACAAATGAATCAATCACCAGTGATAGCGTTTGGCGTTGTTGCGTTACTTTCCGTTTTCTCTATTTATGTATTAACCAGACCAGTTGAGAAGCTCGCTAAACAGGCTAGGCAAGACTTCAACAATCCACTCATGGAATATATTTATTGCGGAAGAATCAACGATCTGGCTGAGATTGAGCTGGGTATGAAGATGCGTAAGCAATTTGCAAATGCGCTATTGGGGCGCGTTGGCGTGTCTGTAAAAGACTCTTGCGAAGAAACGCGCGCAAGTGCTAACAGTGCTGCGACAAATAGCCAGCAAGTGACGGAGAACTTAAGCGCACAGAAAGTGGAGATTGACTCGGTCGCAACAGCGGTCAATGAGATGCAAGCCTCTTCATCTGAGATATCAAATAATGCTCAAGCGACCGCCGAGGCTACGTTAGAAGCGCAAAATACGATGATAGACAGCCGTAGCGTTATCGATAATGTTAACCAATCGGTTTTAGAGTTGGTGGGTGAGCTCGGCGAAATATCTAAAGTGGTCATACGTTTGAACCAACAAACCGAGCAAATTGGAACCGTTGTTGAAGTCATCAATGGTATTGCCGAACAAACTAATTTATTAGCGTTGAACGCTGCAATTGAAGCCGCGAGGGCAGGCGAACAAGGCAGAGGGTTTGCCGTTGTAGCAGATGAAGTGAGAACCTTAGCTAAAAGAACTCAGGAATCGACAACAGAGATTAAATCGGCCATTGAAGGAATTCAAAATGGGAGCAAATCAGCGGTTTCTGCGTTAGAGAAAGGTAACGAAATGTCGACCGGAACGGTAACATTGTTAGGTACTGCTTTGGATAGCATTCAACAACTGGAATCCCTTGTTCAAGACGTTGTCGAACGAAACCAACAAATTGCGGTCGCGATAGAAGAGCAGGTTTATGTAACGGATGAAATAAATGAAAACATCCAGTCGCTTAATTTAAAGTACAGTGAATCGTATGAACTGATGACTGAAACGAATCATATGAACACCAAAGTGCAAAATTGCACCAATGACCTGTCTGAAATGATTAAAAAGTTTGCTTAAACTTTAGAAAATCGAAGTTAAAAGCCCGCTAAACATTAGCGGGCTTTTAACTGGAATATATTGAAGTGCTGGATTCGTTTACGAGCGAGGATTTCTAAATCTTGTTTTTGTAAGAGCTAAAACGACGAAAGCTCGCAATAAATGCGAGCTCTCTAAATAAGTGGCGGAGAGATAGGGATTTGAACCCTAGATACGCTATTAACGTATGCCGGTTTTCAAGACCGGTGCTTTCAACCACTCAGCCATCTCTCCGTTGTGGGAGGTATAATAAGGAGCATAGTCCGACTTGTAAAGTGCTGAATTATAATAGAAGTACTGTTTGCTTGTTTTATGATCACTGATGTGATGTTGGACAGTTTGAAAGCGGAGTGAAAAAGGGACAAAAAGTACCAATTTATAGAGTTTTTACTTTATATTGGCGCACGTCAATAAAATGGTGTTTTATTGTTATCTTGCTGATATATAAGACATAACATGCTTTTAGGGTACATGTGTTCGCCCGAAAGTATTTGCAAGACTTTGTGAACTAATTCAAAATTAACTGGTATAGCCAGTTGTGCTTAGAATTCTTAAGGGTGTTTATGAAGGTCACAAATCTATTTAAAGACAAAGTTGATGCGATTTCTGCTCATCAATCCGAGTTTATGAATTGGATGTCTCCAACGTTACGCGATTATTGGAGTGACTTTTTGGGGAAAGCTCAAAATAGCTTTCTTTTCTCAAAAGTTCGTGATCACCAGCAGCCAGCCGTCAACGAAGAAGTTGCACCTCAACCTGCACCGATCGTAATGGCACCAGAGGCTCAAAAGCTTTATGACGAGTTAAGTGAAAAAATTGGCGAAGTTATTCACACTGGTGATTGGGTTCATGTGTCTCAAGAACGTATTAACCAATTTGGTGCGGTAACGGAAGACATGCAATGGATTCATACTGATCCAGAGCGTGCTTCAACTGAATCTCCATTTAAGACAACTATCGCTCATGGCTTTTTAACATTAGCATTGCTGCCTAAACTGACGGATTCAGTTGATCCAGAAAAGCCAATGTTCCCAACAGCTAAAATGGTAGTTAACTTGGGTTTAAACCAAGTTCGTTTCCCTTACCCTGTCAAAGCAGGCAATAATGTTCGTGCAGTCAGCACGTTAACAAAAGTAACGCCAATCAAAAAAGGTTTGGAGATTGAGCGCGAAATTAAAGTGGAAATTGAAGGTATTCGCCGACCTGGTGCGGTTGTGGTCTCTGTAATTCAACTGCATTTCTAATTCCGAAACCGGATAGAACACGACATAGGAAAAGAGAGCATCAAGGTGCTCTCTTTTTTATTTTTACTGATTAAAGTTTTTTACTGGCGTATAACCGTAATCTGCAATCGCTTTTTGTCCCTGCTCTGAACGAAGGAAAGCGATAAAACCTTTACCTGCATCGCTAATCTTATCTACTTTGTATAGCACTAGGAATGGTCGCGCCAACTTGTACTTATGATTGCTAATGTTTGTCGAGGTTGGGTCAATACCATCTAACTGAATCGCCTTGATCGAGCGATCTACTGACCCTACAGAGATAAAACCAATGGCGCGAGTGTTATGGTTAACAATGGTTTTTACCATGCTGTTACTGTTTACAACCAAGTTGTTTGGGCTGATATCCGAGACAAGGCGATCATTAACGATTTTGGTCAGTCCCAGCAAGCTTTCGAAGCTGTAACGTGAACCTGAAGACGCTTCTCTAGTAACCACCGCGATAGGCTGATCTGCGCCCCCGACCTCTTTCCAATTCTTAATTTTACCTTTGTAAATATCAAATAGTTGTTGCTGAGAAAGGTTTTCTACAGAGTTGGTACGGTTTACAACAACAGCGAGGCCATCATAAGCGATAGGGTATACATTGAGATCTTCACCTTTTTCGCTTTCAGTCAGATAGCGAGAGCTCATGCCTATTTCGGCTACTCCTTTATTGACCATGGTGATACCAGCACTCGAACCAATGCCCTGAACAGCAACGTAATCGTCTGGGTGTGTTTTGTTGTATTCCTCAGCAAGTACATCCATCACACGAGCAACCGACGTTGAACCTGAGATGTTGATTTCTTTTGCAATGGTAGGGAGGGAGACTGCTATGGCCAATAACGTCGCCACAGTAAAACGTAACATATTAAACTCCATATACGGGATAAAGCAGAGTTTATGATATTGCGTTCAGGTTACACTTTTGTGAACTGTTAGCGCTAAACAAAGGAATTGTTTCTAGTCAAGAGGTGATGGAGCTAGCGTTTCCAAGTGGATTGAGATGATAATCTGGGCAAATGATAATATAGCTATCTTATACTTGAGTTAGGTAGATAACTACCATCGGTGATGATGTAAAGGTTATATACTAGGATCGACAGCTCTAACTATCATCCATCGGGAGAACGTTGATGTCAGTGTCCCAAATGGCGACAAGTCGTTTATACAAATCAGTTCAATCGCTCTGCTCTGCGCGTAATGCTAACTTGCCTGTCGAACAGGGCAAGTGCCTCTATGAGCTAGTAGAAAATGGCGTTGAGCTTCATCGGGCGCATTTTCTCCTCGACTCCCAGCATAGCGAGTATACTTCTCCCGTCGCGAAGATCATGTTTGATGAGGACAACCAACTTTGGTATTTCTATGTTCCCACATATCACAACGAGCTGTTAAGGTGGGTGCCTTATAAGCCACTTCCATTTAGCCGAATGCTTGAGGACTTACTCAACGAATTGGAGCGTGATCCTCAAGCGTGTTTTTGGGAATAGGGTGAGCCCAACGGATGCGAATGCCGACATGATTTATACTTTAGGCTTAACGACTTGGTTTCTAAAGTCTTTGGGGGTCATGTTGTAAACGGATTTAAATGCTGTACTGAAATGCGCTGCACTTTTAAAACCAGACTCAAACGCTATTTCTGTTATTGATTTTTCTGACTTGCGCAGTTGGGTTGCTGCGAAGTTTATCCGTTTCACCTTTAATATCTGAGAAAACGAAAGATCATCTGCGGCGAGGCGACGTTTTAAGGTTGCGATGGACATGCTCATATGAGCCGCTAAGCCTTCTAGCGTGATGTCTTTTTCAATATTACCCTCAATGTACTTAATGGCTTTTTGAGAGTCGCTCAGGCTACTTGCATCATCTATGATAGATAGGATGTTTGGCTCTACCTCAACCATCAACGACAGCAATGCCATTGCGATATGGCTTTGTGTGTAGTCTGGAGCGTTGCGACTCGCTAACTTAACCAACATGTCCTTCAATTGTGCTACTTCGCTACCGGATTGCGTCGAAAAAGGATAGAAGCGCCTTTCTTCCGTTTTGGAACGTAGCATCGGGTGCGCTTTCTTAAAGTCACAGAATATGTTTGGGTTGAAGACCAAAGCCAGTGCTTTAAAGCCACCGTCACTAGAGACGGCCTCTGCACTGCTCAGATCTGCGGAGTTATAGAGTGTGAAATCTCCGGCTTTAAGTTCAAATTGCTCACCATTAGGTTGATGAACTAATAGGGCACCTTCTTCAACAATATATAACCCATTATGTGTTGCAGTGTAACGCTCACTTTTGCGCGCAGTGAAGTGATTAAAGCGAATGATCTCAATGTTCGGCATACTCGTTCTTATCGTTTTACATAACAAATAAAAAAGGCGCTCAATAGAGCGCCTTTTAACTTCATTCGGTATTATTCACTTACAGTCTGTTCTGTTTGTGCTGCTGGTTGTTCAGCGAATACCTGGGTTGGCTTTGCAACTAAACTGCGGTTTTCTTGGTTTACGTCCGTAAGGACAATTTCCAATGTATCCCCAAGTTTGTATACGACCTCTTTATCGATAGAGATGGTACCGTTGTCGCCATTGCACTCAATTCTTTCTTTATTATCAAGAATTAGTGCACCAGGAATAAAGGCTGCTGCGCCATTTTCGAGAAGTCGGACACGTGCGCCTGCACGATTAATATCGAAAATCTCACCTGTGAAACAAGTTTTCTTGCTCGGCTCATCAGCAAGCGTGCGTGCATATAGCCAATCTGAGACATTTCGCTCAGCGATTTTATGATGTTTACGATGTAGAGCTAGCTCTTCGCCTACTTGGTCATCTGGTTTTTGTACGGGTTCTTTACCAAGGATGACGGCCTTCAACATACGGTGGTTGATCATATCACCGTATTTACGAATTGGTGATGTCCAAGTTGCATAGATGTCTAAACCCATTGCGTAATGAGGCAGAGGCTGATTACCCACTTCACTGTATGCTTGGAACTTACGAATACGGTTATCTAGATAAGACGTTTCTTGAGCTGCCAACCAGCGGCGCAACGCAGCAAAGCCTTCTAGTGTAGCAATAGACTCCGCTGTGAACTCCAACTGGCCTTCTGGATTGACAAGTTGAACCACTTCTTCAATCTTCTCGTTCTTGATACCTGCATGCGTATTGAAGACACCTGTTTCAAATTTATCGCGTAATGTACGACCTGCACAGATGTTTGCGGTAATCATGGATTCTTCAACAAGACGGTTTGCACTGCGGCGCATGTCTGCGTGGATAGCGATTACATCGTTATCTTCACTGAGCTCAAAACGGTAGTCAGGGCGGTCTGGGAAGACCACTGCGTTTTTCTCACGCCATTCAGCGCGAGCAAGAGAGAACTCATAAAGATCACGAACGATGGTCGCGATCTCTTCAGATGGCTGCCATGCTTCAGAGCTGCCGTTTTCTAACCAATCAGACACGTGATCGTATGCTAGGCGTGCATGTGATTTGATGTTTGCCGCGAAGAATTTAATATCGTCGCCAATCACACCATCTTTACTTACCGTTACGGTACAGCAAATAGCAGGGCGGGTTTCACCTTCAATCAGAGAACATAGGTTGTCCGCTAAATCACGAGGTAACATCGGGATGTTGCGGCCTGGAAGATAAATAGTATAGCCACGCTCACGCGCTACTTTATCCATTTCATCTTCAGGTGTGATGTAGGCGGTTGGGTCCGCAATAGCGATGGTGAGTTCGAAATCGCCAGATACGGTTTTCTTCGCGTACAGCGCATCGTCCATATCTTTAGTCGATTCACCGTCGATAGTGACGAATGGAACATGAGTCATGTCTACGCGTTCTAGCTCCGCGTCGTCTTTCAGTTCCCAGTTATCGATGCCTGCTGGCTCAGAGTTTGGTAGATCGTTTTGAGCAAGCGTTACCCACCAAGGCGCAATTTTATCATTCGCGTCAGTGATTTTTTCAGAAATTTCTACGAAGAAAGAGTTATCGCCTTTTAGAGGGTGGCGAATAAGATGTGCGACAACCCAATCACCTTCGGCGAACTCGTCAGGTTTTAGACCTTTCTTTAGTTTCGCTTTAAGAGATAGCTTTTTAAGCTGTGGGTGATCAGGTGCTACGTTGAGCTTGCCTTTGAACATTTTTACTCGACCAATAAAGCGAGTCACGGCTTGTTCTAGCAGCTCTTGTGGCTCTGCAACTTCGCGTTCATTTTCGGTGCGGATAATGGCGATGACTTTGTCACCGTGCATGCACTTTTTCATGTACGCAGGCGGGATGAAGAAGCTCGTCTTACTGTCCACTTCCAAAAAGCCAAAGCCTTTATCTGTGGCTTTTATTGAGCCTTCTTTTTTAGGCAGGTTTTCTTGGATTTGCTGCTTAAGCTGAGCGAGTAGTGGGTTATCTTGAAACATCTTTTCTTAAATTACCTATGGAGTTGGGCACACTATAATCATTGCGAGCTATTATTACTACCTGTGGAGCGTAATTTCGCCGTGAATTTTGCCAATTTAACCACGAGAAATTGGCTTAAATATTGATGAAATTCTCATCTGTGAGTTACGCGAATCTACGGGGAATGGTAGGGCTGGTGGAAAAATATGCTAAAAATACCATTGTTGAGAATAAATTGTGATGTAATTCAATTTTTTCTGGATTTTTTTATGCTTTTAAGGAATAATCCGCCTCCCTTAGTCGTCCCTAATGGCTTATCGCGGTTGTGTACTGTGCTGTGTTCCCGTCTGAATGGAATCAGTATCTGGATGGATCAGTATCGAATTGGAAGAGCATATGGGACTGTTTTTTTGTTTAATTAAGTAGGATCCCAATGCAAGATTCTGTTATTCAATTCAGTGATTTATCTCTGAATGATTCTATCCTTTCTGCTCTAGACGGAATGGGTTTCGTGTCACCAACTCCAATTCAGGCTGCGGCAATCCCACACCTATTGGAAGGTGCTGACGCGCTGGGTAAAGCTCAAACAGGTACAGGTAAAACAGCAGCGTTCTCTCTGCCTCTTCTCAACAAACTCGATCTAAACCAACGCAAACCGCAAGCGATTGTACTTGCTCCGACTCGTGAGCTGGCAATTCAGGTTGCAGCGGAAATGAAAAACCTTGGTAAAAACATCAAAGGTTTGAAAGTTCTAGAGATTTACGGTGGCGCATCTATTGTCGACCAAATGCGTGCTCTTAAAAGTGGCGCTCATGTAGTTGTTGGTACTCCAGGCCGTGTTCAAGATCTTATCAATCGCGAACGTCTACACCTAGACGAAGTTAGTACTTTCGTTCTTGATGAAGCAGACGAAATGCTAAACATGGGTTTCGTAGATGATGTAACTGCGATCATGGAGCACGCTCCAGAGTCAGCACAACGCGTTCTGTTTTCTGCAACTATGCCTCCAATGCTGAAGAAGATCGTTGAACGTTTCCTTCGTGACCCTGTAACGGTTGACGTTGCTGGTAAAAACCACACTGTAGACAAAGTTCAACAACAGTTCTGGGTAGTGAAAGGTGTAGAGAAAGATGAAGCGATGTCTCGTCTTCTTGAAACTGAAGAAACTGACGCGTCAATCGTATTCGTACGTACTCGTCAAGATACTGAGCGTCTGGCTGACTGGCTATCTGCACGTGGCTTTAAAGCAGCTGCACTGCACGGTGACATTCCTCAGTCTCTACGTGAGCGTACTGTTGATCACATCAAACAAGGTGTTATTGACATTCTAGTTGCAACTGATGTTGTAGCTCGTGGTCTTGACGTTCCACGTATTACGCACGTATTCAACTACGACATCCCATTTGATGTTGAGTCATACATCCACCGTATCGGTCGTACTGGCCGTGCTGGACGTAAGGGTAAAGCGATCCTTCTAGTTCGCACTAACCAAATTCGTATGCTTCGTACTATCGAGCGTGTAACTAAGTCATCTATGGAAGAAATCCAACTTCCTCTACGTGACCAAGTTGCTGAAGCTCGTCTAGCTAAGCTAGGCGCTGAGCTTGAAGCAGAGAAAGAGCACAAAGCACTAGACAAATTTGCTGAGTTGGTAGAGAAACTACAAACTTCTCTAGACATCGACCCAGCAACACTTGCTGCTATGCTTCTTAAGCGTCAGCAAGGCAAACGTCCTCTGTTCTACATTGGCGAAGACCCAATGGTTGAAGCAATTGAGCGTGACAAGCAACGTCGTAAAGAGCGCCGTGAAGGTGGTCGCGACGGCGGTCGTAACTTCAACAACCAAGACTGGGATACTTACCAGCTTCAAGTTGGTCGTGAGCAAGGCGTTCAAGTTAAAGACATCGTTGGCGCTCTAGCAAACGAACTAGGTCTAGGTAAAGGTTCTATCGGTGCGATCAAGCTAGCTCAAGGTCACACATTCGTACAGCTACCTAAAGCAATGACTTCAGACGCGGCGAACAAGCTAAGCAAACTACGTATCCGTCAACAAGATGTTGGTGCTGTAGTATGTGACTTCGATGATTTCCGCGAGTCTCGTGGTGGTCGCCGTGACGGTGGTCGTCGCGATGGTGGTCGTCGTGATGGCGGTGGTTACCGTGGCAACCGCGAAGGCGGCAATCGTGGTGGTGATCGTCGTGAAGGCGGTCGTCGCGAAGGTGGCTTCCGCGGTAACCGTGACGGCAACCGCGATGGCAATCGCGAAGGTGGCGAACGTCGTTTCGATCGCAACCGGGGTGGTGATCACCGTGGTGCACATCGTGGTGAACGTGGTCACGGTCGTGGCCGTCGTACAGACGCATAATCACGAGTGATTAAAGCGACGGTTTAAGTTGCACACTGACCCGTCCTGATATGGGTTGACACTTTTTAACTAAAACGCTCGATGTACTTCATCGGGCGTTTTGTATTTTAAAG